>JAZSII010000141.1:0-3709 GCA_045533725.1 Acetatifactor sp.
CCGGTAGTGGGCTGCCCTACGTAAAAATAAGTATCCCCATACTGCTCATAAAGTTCGTTCAAAATGTGTACACCGCCGCCTGTAAACATCGCCGGGCAACCACCCTTACCCAAATAAGTCCGGTCTGCGAAAGGATCAGCGCCATACTTCTTCGTCATTTCCAATATTTCCAGAAAGGCTTCGCCGTCAAACAGACTTTCCCCCTTTTCCCAGTCAATTAATTGACCCTCCTGCAGTCCAAATTCCACAAGGAATTTCAGCACCGCCTGTGATGCAAATACCCCGTTACCCTGACAAAACAGTCCGGTAAATTCTCTGCTTTCCATAAGCGCGGAAATATCCTGCATGCTCCAAGTATCCTGCTGCCAGATATCCTTTAAGGTTACCATGGTGAGAATGTCCATCTCCGGCGCAAGGCCCACAAAGGTACCCTCCACTGTTCCCAACTGCACAACGCCCGGCAATATCTGCTTCAGACTCTCCTTGGCAAGCACCTGCTCCAGATCCAAAAGTAGCCCTTTCTCCTGCAAGACTTTCATATCCTCCAAGGAAACATACAAAATATCCGGACCATCTCCACTTACCATTTCTGCCATAATTCGCGTCCGGAAATCCTCTGCATTCCCCCGGCTTCCCTCCTGATAGGTATATGCAAACTTCGGATTCTTACGGGAAGCAGTAGCGGTACAGGCCTGCACCTTTTGTCCGTTGCTCGTTAAGGCAACCACTTCTATAGCATCCGCTTTTTCCACTTCTGTCCTGGACATTACATACAGCCAGTCCTCCTGCTCTCCCTCTACGATGCCATAAGCTCTCAGCACAGGCGGTTGCCCCTCCGGGAAAATCATTTCTGTCTGATGTTTGCCGGAGACACCATTCTCTGTAAAATCATAAACCAACTGCCGCTCTCCGGATGCAATATTCCACTGTACGATGCCCTTTGCAGACTCATAATACATATCATTTCCGCTGATGCCGTACACCTGCTTCAAAATTTCCTTGTCCAGCCTTGCCAGCTTCACTTCTTTCTTTTCTTCCAAGTCAAACCACACAAATTCCGTGGACCTTTCCGCCACATTATAAATAGGGAATACCAACTCTCCGGATGGCATGCGCAAAGGTTCCTTCACCTCGTCATCCTCTTTGCCTCCATGCTTCATCAAAAGATTTCCCCCTTGGTCAAAAATGTACAAATCACGAAAAGGGTGCCAGGTGCTTCCCGCACGGGCATACAAATTACCCTCCGCATCAACCATGCATTCAAAAGCACAAATATCTTCTGCGATTCCGTAGCGTTCATACACTTCCCCTATGGCTACATCGGCCTGCACCTGCGCCAAGTCGGTGTAAATAAGTCGGCACTCACCATTCCACACTTGTAATGCAAAAGACTCTGACCCCATAACCTGCGCTCCCCGAAGAAAAGCACCGTCCAACCCAAGACCCGCCATGTCCACTTCTTTCAATTGCGCAGTCTTTGCCACTGTATCGTATATTTCCAGATAATAATGATTTTCCTCTCCGGCATCTTCTGTCAGTATCTTTTTGTGCAAAAATCGGTAGGCCTTACCGTTCCATGTACCTGCTTCCTGCACATAGAGATATTCATTCTCCTGATTTATCTTCATTTCCGGGTGCACCCATTCCAGATACTCCGCTGCCCACAAGCCCTGCTCCTCCAAAATATCTCCTGATATGGCAAATCCCTTACTTTTCCATTCTGTTGCCTGCATTTGAGGCTGGGGTGTCACTTCAGGCATTTTTTCCTTCCCACAGCCTGCCATCAACAACATGGTACCTAAATATATGATAATACTTTTCAGTCTTTTGCACGCATTATAATGTCCGGTCATAAACACCCTCCCCACGCTTCAAAAAAATAGGTGCCGGGGAAACGAATTACCCCAACACCCCTATTCAAGCGTAGCAAAAAGCCTTTTACCACACAATATCCGTTCTTAAATTGTAAGAAACCTGTAAGAAAGTTTAAGAAATTTGTAATCCGGATTAGCCTTAACACTCCACACAAAGCACGATGCTCAGTGCTTTTCTCTGCGCCTCTGCGGGAAGCTTCAGCTTACCATTTTTCAAAAGTACATGATAGCAATGTGCTAAAAATCTTCCGTCGCTGTGAAATACATACTGCAAATTATGGCGGCATATTTTCTGCAAATGTGCAGATGTGGCCGCAAGACTTGCTTCTGCATAGGGTGCTTTTAAAGCCTCAAATTCGTCCTTATACTTCTCCTGAAGCGCCTCTCCTAACCCGATAAGTTTCTCGCGAATCTCCTTGTTTTGCAAAATCACAATCTGCCATGTGGACTTAAAATTCTGTCCGTAGTTGCCGCTTATCTTTACATAGCCCCGTTCTGCCAGCCATGCATAATCCGCCTGAGATAAAGTGTTTTTCTGCTCAAAATCATAAAGATTCATTACTCTTGGATGCTCATCCTGTGGATTTCTCTCTATAGGCTTCTCACGATTGCTCCACTCCGTATCCAGCTGCCATACCATCTGACGCCCGTTACCGTTCCACATGGGGCCGAACCAGTCCTTCATATCAAGGTAATTTTCCGGCATTTTCAAGTTTTGAGGAAGCACACTTGCAGAATAAATATTCTCCGCTCCATCCGGGCGAATAGTAGCCACTTCAGCAAAGGAAATCTCCTCTGTCTGCTTCTGTCCGGACCATGCTATGATGTAAGGAATCAGGGACCACAAAAGGAAGTTAGTATCCTTCTGCTCACAAACAATACCCTCATCTTCCAAAATACCGCTATTCACAAGCTCCTCATACAAATCATTCGCAAAGAGATCTGCTGCCTGCTCGTACATATTTTCCTGTAAGGTTAATAGCTCCTCCGTAGGCTCCTCGATGATAAAATTAGCAATATACTTATCCTTTTGCTGCAGTAACAGTCCGTACTCTTCTAAGAATTCAACCTCTCCCTCCACATACACGGGAGAAACTCCCAGCGCATCAGCGATTTCCTCGATGGTTTTTGCTTCCTTTCTCACCATATAACAAATATTCTGTGACAGCGCGGAGCGCAAAAACTCATCCGGGGACTTACTTCCCAAAGAACCTGAAAATCCCCAACTGTCAAATTTAATAGGGTTAAACTTTAATTCACCTGCTTCTCTCATTTTTTCCATACCTCTTTTCAACTCTTCGTTCGCCGCAAACAAGTGCCACTTCACCGTTCCCACAGGCACCTGCAATTCCTCCGCAATCTCTGCCTGTTTACGGTTTTCAAAGTAATACGCAATTACAATTCTTCGTTGCAGCTTGGACAAATAGGCAATTTCCTTTTGCAGACGCCCGATAATCTCTGTGTCATCCTCTTCTTCAAGGAGGCTTTTAGGATCCGCTAAAGTTTCTGCTATCGTCTCAATGGACACGCCTACTTTTTCCTTTGCATTGTCGCGGTAATAATTGCTCAAAGTATTATGCGCAATCGTCCAAATAAACTTCCCCATGTCCAGGATATCATCCTTAACCAAAAGGCTTTTGAATGCCTTTAGTACAATCTCCTGGGACAAATCCTCCGCATCCTCTTGAGACGAGCACCTCTTTAGGGCAAATCCAAAGATAGGCTTCACATATTCTGCTATTACTTTTTCTGCTTCTTGTTTGTTCATTTACAGTCACCTCTTGAAAGCTTTCACCTATATAGACACAGGTAAATTGAAAAGGTTGGAAAAAAAA
>JAZSII010000122.1:0-16892 GCA_045533725.1 Acetatifactor sp.
CAGGTTCCACAAGCGACGCAGCTTATACATACGAAAGTCCTGACGCTCCTTACAGAACCCGAAAACATACCAGTCCGACCATTTGAACACAATCAGGTACGGCTCAATACATTTATCGCCTTCTCCTTTGTCGTAACAATAATGGAACGAAATACATTTAGACGCCTTAATCGCCTGCTTGATCGTATCCATCTTTGCCGCCAAATCATCTTTATAAAAGGACGCCAAGTCTATTACCATATTGTCTGCCAAAGAAATCGCGCTACTACCACCAATCTTTTGAGCCAGCTTCTCCGCATAGGCTGAATTTGACACACTATCCAAAGACCTTAACCCTGCAAAAATAGCAGACAGCTCCTGCTCCGTAAACACCGTAGTATCCAAAGCAAAGCCCTCCATAATGGAAATACCCCCATTTGCCCCCTGAGTCGTTACAATGGGAATACCGGCTTTACAGATATCCTCAATATCCCGATTGATGGTACGTCTGGATACCTCAAACTTCTCCGCCAGATAAGGTGCCGTAACAAACTTCTGCTGTTGTATTGTTGTAATAATTCCAATTAAGCGGTCGATTTTCATATAATCTTGGGTTCCTTTCTCATGACTTCTACCCACCACCTTCTAGCTTACCTTGTATGGGTAGAACTTCACATTTTCCGTGCATTCTTTTTCAGAAAAAAGGCCCGCCGCATTCCCACGACGAGCCTTCTGCTTCACTACATCAAGTTTATCTCGCGCCTTCCATCCGGCTTATAAACATATGGACGTCCCTGCCTTCGCAAAAGGTCCCGGAATTACTGTCAAGCCGCGATGCTCGCCAAAATAGTCCGTATCAAAGGTAATAGGGGTTCTGTCCGGATTTTCGAAATACTGCTCCGGCTCAAATGCCTTGCCCAGGATTTCTGTGTGAATCATGCGATTCTGAAAATCTCCCAAGAATTCATATACATTGGTGTCCAAATAGTACTTGCCGTCTTTTTCTATCAGCTCGACGCGCACACCTGTGGAAGCATCTGCCGCCGTACCGCCATCGACACCTGCGGACGCTCCGCCTACCACCAGTCCATTCACTTCCTTCTTCCAAGCCTTGGCGCCGCCCAAATACACATTTCCCTCTGACCATACGGGCAGATGTCCGAAATGTACCGGCTCCAATTCCTTCATATTCGCAGGTCTGCTGAAGTCAAACTGAGCGCTCCACTCCTCAAAGGTAGGATATTCATCAAAGGTCCAGGTACCAACCACACGGTTCTCTGAATCCACTCCGTCGTCAGAATCATGACGGGTAAGTACATCCTGTGCAGGGTGCTTCTGTACGAAAATGTTGTTGTAGAATCTGTCATCTCCGTGCAGGAAGGTCATAAAGCCCATGACTTCCGTACGATGCGGCATATGATAAGGGGTATAACGCCAAGTGGTTCCGCCGCCCACATCTGTCAGCGCACCGCAGATTAAATTATGTACCATTGCCACGCCCTGTGTCGCAAATCTCACACCGGCTTCGGAAAGCATGATGTTGTGGTCAATCAAAGTCGGTCCGTGGCTTACCTCGATAAAGATATCCTGAGACATCATACCGCCGGGGAGTGCCTTGGCAAATTTCGGTCTCTGATTGTCATGTAAAAGGTTCTGACTGATTCTGGTACCCTGTGCCTCCCAGTCACACCATACACCCATGGTACAATGGTGGATATGATTACGACGAATGGTAACGTCGATAGCCGCATGCATTTTAATACCGGAAATCTCCGCACCGCCAAGCTCCATCATATTGTTAATATGGTGAATGTGGTTGTCCTCAATGATGCTGAACACACCACCCATACGTCCGATAATACCGCCCTGTTCGCAGTGGTGAATATTGTTACGGCGAATAATATGACTACCGATTCGCTCCTTTTTCCAGCCATGGAACTGACCGCGGCAAACCGCATCTCGCTCCATCTGGGTAGGGCTCTTCACATATTTATTGGTAAAATAATGGTTGTTATCAGGATCATAGTACTTGCCCAGCGAAATGCCGGAACATTTACTGCCCCAAATATCACAGTCTTCAATAATCCAGCCCTTGCTCCAATGAGGTCCGATCATACCATCCTGGAATGCCGCGGGAGGCGCCCAGGTAGTTGCCGCTTTATTAATATTGAATCCGCTTACGGTAATATAACTTATACCGGTCTTTGCCGGGAAGAAACACATACGTCTTACATTGATTTCTACATTTTCTTCATTGGGATTTGCACCGCGGAAGTTTGCATAAATAACGGTTTCGTCCTTCTCCTTATCCTGTTCGGTATACCATTTGTACACGGACTCCTCCGGTACCCAGCTGTACTCATAAACCTCCGCCTTCATACACTCCTCTAAAGTGGCGGTTTCATACATTGCCTTATCATTTAAGTACACACAACCTGTGTGCTTATCTGCCTTGGCAAAATACCAGTCGCCGTACACGAAGGTAGTGTAGGGATTGTAATCTCCGAAAATACTGTTGTTTACGCGGCAAACCCATACATCCCCGTCGTACTGCTGCCAGTTCTTCACCTCTTCCGCACCGGTAATCACCGCCCCCAGGGGCTCCACACTGCGATAGGTAATTCTGGCATCCTCTGTACCTGCATTTACCGGATTTACATACTCACGATAAACGCCCGGTGCCACCAATATCTCATCCCCCGGTTTTGCCACCTTTGCTGCCTGATTAATCCGGCGAAAAGGCATCTCTTTGGAACCGTTTCCGTCACGGCCCGCCTTTGCATTTACATAAATTATCATAGGTACCCTCTCCTTTACATTTCTTGGTACCATTGTACCACAAACCCGGCAGCCGTATCAACAAAATGTGCTCCCGGATAGGACTTATTTTCGACAGGGCATATTACAAATTCCGCCATATTTTTCTTTACAAATCTACTGTTCTTCCCTATACTTACAAGTAATATATATTATTATGTATGAATGAGGAGGGGTGTATTTGAAAAGATTTTTAACGGTTATATATGTCTGCTTTTTTTTATTGATGTTCGGCCTCTCGTATATGAGCGAGGCAGGCTACACCGTAAGCGACTTAATATGCGAGATTAATCCAAATGACTATGCCCGTATTACCGATATGGAGTATAGCGCAGTGGTTTCGGATAACGGCACGATAACCGTTACCGAACGGTTGACCTTCGACGTGCATGCCGCTTCCAAAAGCAATGGTTTCTGGGAGCTTTGGAGAGATTTGGTAGAGGAAGAAGTGGATGGACTTAAAGTTCATTATCAGGTCAATTCCGTGAAACAGATTCTCCCCGACGGTACGGAAGTCATTTACGGCGAAAGTCCCCAACTATACTGGGAAGACGAGGATTATGTTTTGGGCAATCCGGTACTGGGTCCCGGCAAATGGTACCACAGCCCCGGTCCTTACAACGAAACCATGCGCAGATACGAATGCGTATTCTTCTACATAAACAATGTTTACCGGGAAGAAATGGTATTTGAAATCGAATACGAAATGTACAATGCAGCACTCAAATACAATGACTGCTCCGATTTGTACCTGGCCATGTATTCCGGCGATACCATTGAGCATTTGAAGTCCTTAAAAGCGGAAATCCTCTTCCCCAACGACATTATGCCTGCGGAAGACAATTATGAGGTCTTTACCTACGGTACCGATTCTCACACCTTCCCGGTGAAAGAGTCTGCGGACCGCAACCCGGGATACTACACCTTCTACTTTGAATTGGATGAGGACGATTTGCAATTCCATCCTTACAACCAATACGTAGAAATTGATATTGTTGCTTTTAATGAAGATAAGCACATTTTCACTCAGGGCGCACAATCCAACCTATATACAGGGGATGATGTGCTGGACGAAATTTGGGATGAGCAGGAAGCTTACTTAGATGAAGTAAAGGAAGCTCGGACGAAAAAAATTATTGTGTTTATAGTGCTCTCTCTAATCGGAGCAGGAATTCTGTTCTATGGCATCAAGCTTGACCGGTTTATCAAGAAAAAACATTATTTCTGCGATCCCGTGGATATACAGTATTTCAGAGAAATTCCAAGCGATTTGGATCCCAACTTCGCCAATACGCTGGTACATTGCAAGCACAAGAAGCCAAAGGATGATTCCGGTGTGTACTCCGCAATCCTTTTGAGTCTGGAACGGAAAGGATATATCGAGCTGCAGGAAATCTACAAGGACGTAATGATTAAAATCACAAGACGCCCGACCAAACCTGCGCCTCCGGTTCACCCTACTTCCAGCGAGAGCGTGATTGGTGCCACTGTCGGTGGAAGCGTGGCTGGCTCCACTTCCGGCGAGAGTGTATCCGGTACCACTGTCAGCGAAAACGATGCTTATCTCGCTGCATTACAGGCAGAACGGGAAGCAGAGGCGGCAATGGAACCGCTGACTCCCTGCGAGGCATACTACTACAACCTGCTGGTTGGTCATGCTGTCAACAACGAGGTTTCCATGAGCACTCTCCAGTGGCGCGTGGCGAATGATACCTACGGTTCCCAGTCCTTTGTAAAGAACATGGACAATGCCATCGGTACCATCGGCGTGCAGCAGAACTACTTCCAGAAGCTGGATTACAAACAGCCTCAGAAGCAGATTCGCAGAACCTCCACCATATTTATGGTACTTGGTATTCTTTCTATAACATTGGTGAATTTTATTTCCCACTTTACCAGATTGGATTTTGCTTTCGGCGGTTACACCATTCTGGGTATCTGTTTCCTCATTGCAGCCCTTCTGCTTCGCAAGAAAGCCGGCAGATACGTATTGCTTACAAACTTTGGTGAAGAAGAATATGCTAAATGGCGCGGCTTGTACAATTTCTTAAACAGTCAGACTCTGATTGATGAACGTACCTTTGTAGAAGTAGCCCTTTGGGAGAAATATTTAATTTATGCAACAGCTTTCGGTATTTCCGAAAAGGTGAGTGTGGCTATTGGTTTACGTTGTCCTGAATTGGCAACAGAAACCAGTCCCGTACTGCGTAGCGGTTGCTATCGTTCCACTACTTTCCGTTCACATTCCCGTTCCTTCCACTCTTCCGTGCGAAGCTCCGGCGGTGGCAGCTTCGGTGGCGGCGGTTTCGGATACGGTGGCGGCGGCCGAGGCGGCGGCGGTGGCGGTGGCGGACACTAAGCCCACATCCACAATCATCTCGCTCTATAAGAAAGACATAATAAATGCCGGTTCCTTACGGAGCCGGCATTTTCTATGCTTCATTATGTATTTTCTGTCCCGGAACAGACTCTAATCTCTTAGAACTTCACCTGAGGCGCATCCTTTGCAGCTTCATTCTGTACGGCAAACAAAGCTTCTTCCTTAAATCCAAACATACCTGCAATCAAACTGCTGGGGAACATCTGAATCTTGTTGTTGTAAATGGTTACTGCATCATTATAAAACTGTCTGGAATACTGCACCTTGTCTTCTGTCTCGGAAAGCTCCTGCTGCAATCTCAAGAAGTTGGTGTTTGCCTTTAAATCCGGATAATTCTCAGCCACTGCAAACAAGGATCTTAATGAAGAAGTCAACTGTTGGTTCATGGCCAGCTTCTCTTCACCGGTGGTTGCTTTCATATAACCGCCTCTGCTGGCTGTTACGTTTTCCAACAATTCCTTCTCATGTGCCGCAAAGCCTTTTACTGTTTCCACTAAGTTAGGAATCAGGTCAAATCTTCTCTGCAACTGCACTTCAATCTGGGCATAAGAATTTTGCACGGCATTACGCAAACGTACCAATTCGTTATATATTCCGATACAAAATACTACCAGTGCAATAATCAGCACCAATAAAACACACAAAAATATAATTATACCTATCATCTGATTTATCCTCCTTTTGGTAGAAATTATAGCATGAAGTTTCACTTTACGCAATGTAATATCTGCACCTTCCGGCTACAGCAACACATCCTTCAGCTGCACCTTCTCCAAGTCCACCTGCAAGGCCTCTTCCACCTCTTTCCTTGAAAAGGTACGGTAAATCGTCTTGGAAATATATTTCTCAGCGGTCTTGATAATGCTCTCATATTCCGGAATATCGTCCGGGAAGTAAATGCCGCCCTTATCCTTGTTTTTCAGCATCCAACGAACCGCCGCCAATGCGGACATTGCCACGGGCGTAATAGTGGGTGTCTGCCAATAAGAGACCTTTTTGTTCTTGTAAAGATAGTCCGTCTCCACACGATTTCCCACCCAGACGGGCTCGAAATGTTCTCCCAACAAAAGAACGCCCACATATTCCGTGCCGGAAGCAAGCTTCTCCTGATAAACAATTTCAAACCTCCGGGGATACTCGTACCCGCGGATAATGGTTTTTCCGTTCACATCCTCACAATCTGCCGGCTTCTCCGGGTCCGGATTGGGGTAATCATTTACCTTTGCCCCTGCAAAATACCTGCTTGCATAAGCGCAGGGCTCGTACAAAAACACCACTGTGGGACGATAAATAACCTTGCCTTCTTCCCTTACTTCCAGGCTTTGCGCAATGGTAATGGTCTCCTCGTGAGGCACCAGATGCCCCGTAAACACACCGCCGGGATAGTAAGTCCTGCCTTTTTTGTCCGCCGCCAGCTTCTGAAATTCCAGCTTGCCGGTTTCTTTATCTACAAAATTGCACTCTGCTTCGTAGTCAATTTCTTCTTCTGTTCCGATGCTTGCCGTGGCTTCACTGAGCATTTCAAACCAGAAAGAATCCGTACTCCAAGTGCTGTACAAATTTTGATTGCTGTATGCATCACTAATCTCCTGTAAGTCCACATCATTTACATGTATCATCCGAAGTCCCAGCTTCTGTGCCGCTTCGTTAAATTTCCCCCGGTGCACCAACGCCTTTAAGACCTTATCCTTGGAAAACTGCTTCTTCACAATATAAGCAATCCCCGCCTTCACGAAATGGGACACCAGCCCCGGATTGTTACCATGCTGCAATACAATGGGGTATTTGCATTTGCCCGACCCGCCGTAATACTTCTGCTGCAGGGCACGTTTCTTTTCATTTTCCTCAAAAATACAATACCAATGGTCCGGCCAGTCCGCCTCTCCGGTATTCAGATACATAATATTCTGCTCGGCGCACCAAGCGCAAATATCCTTGGTTCCCACCGTATCCGCAAAGTCAATGAGCAAATCGCCCTCGCTTAAATAGGCACCAAATACTTCCCGGAAATTCTCCCTGGTCACCTCACAGGTCTTGAAGTTCTCCGTCATGCCGCCCAGATTGATATAGGCATGAAACTCATTTGGATTCGCAGTGATTACATAATATTTATTTTCATTGAACTTAATTTCCCGGGAAAGCTTTTCGTAAAAGCTCTTTCCCACCGCACCGAAACCGAACTGGACAATGCGACCGTCAAATTTAATCAAAGCTTTTTACCTCTTACTCTTTTTCTTTCAATAAGGGTTTCCGCAGAACCACCTTCTTCGGTGCATCATACCCGTTTGTCAGGAAAATCTCTATGCCCTTCTTTTGAAAGGGACGTAAGATTTTCGCCAAATCCCTCGCCACGGATGTGCCCACAATAATGATTTTACGCACACCGTTTGCCAGGAAATACTCTGCCGTAGGCAAATCCTGATGATAAACGTCCCAGCTGTTATCAAATACACCCAAATCCGCTCTCCATCTTCGCAAGCGGTTGCGGTCCGTCAAAAATGCTGGATGGGCATCTTTGGAAATTTCCAGTGCCGCCAGCTCCGGTGCATAATCCATCAGCGCATAGGATGCGGATTCATTGTCCGTAGTTGCTCTGGCATCCTTTTGCTCTGCAGTACCGTTAAAAATCGGAATGGGGCGATAGCCTTTCCGAGCCAGTGCCATGCCTTCTTTCACGCTCTCTGCTCCGGGCAAATCCACAATAAAAGCGGCATCCTTCCACGACTCCTCTACATAGATTGCCTTATATAAGCTCGAGTCTGCCACGCCGCCGGAGTCGTAGCCTTTGGTGAAATGCTCCATTTCAGCAAAAGGCACCGGACGTACCCAGTCCACCCATTTCTTACCAACGGGCGCCCAGATTTTGTAAATTTCCTTATCTGCACGGTACAGGTCGGTAGTGGGCAAATTGCTGTCGTAGGATATGGACGCTTTCCCCGGCTGTTCCGTGCAAATCAGCACCGGTATATCCGCCGCATTAGAATCAATACGGGGCGTTTCGCTGATGCGGGCATAATACCCGGCATGCTTGCCATCCACACAATAAGAGCCCAGACATACATGATACTCGCCTCCGTCCGGTCCCTTCACAGGCAGGCTGTGAAACTTTTTCTGCGCCAAAAAACGCTTTGGATGACGCTTTACCTCTTTCAAAATATCTTTATATTCATTACCCACACAGGCCTCTTCTATGGAAATTTTCTCTCCCACACGGCCACAGGCAGGCTTGTATATATATCCTTCTTTTCCCTTGGCATCCTTCACCTCCAAGGTGTCCGGAAGTAGCGCTCTCCAGGTATCCACATTAATACCGTTTTGCTTAAGCGCCTCCCACACCAGCGGAAAACGCTTGGTTTGGGCATACATTGCCACCGGATGATTGCACGAAGTGGTGGTCGTATCAAAGTAACCCTGCCAACGCTTAGGCTTTATCTCCGTCAGCCATTCCAAGGGCGTAAAGCGGAAAATGGCATCCACCGGACCCTCATTGCCATCCAAAATGCTCACTGCCTGATGGTCCATAAAATGTAAATGATCCGCCGCACCATAGAGCACCTGAAAACCGGCCTCCTCCAGCCGGTCTCCCAAAAACTGCATGACCTGCCTGTCATCACTGTAACAGGTACAGTGCACCATCATAATACGGCCACCCTTTTTCACTTTCCCGGCGATGGCATCCACCATGACCTTGGCAAAATCGCAGAATCCGTATTTCTCAGGCTGTCCTTCATTGTCAGACACTTTTTCTTCCTCCTGTGCTTCCAACAACTGTAATACAGCCCGGGGCATAAAGGAGCTTTCCGCAAAACCGCCCGGCACGTCACTGTTTACCTCGCTGACTGCCCAGCCGCCTTCTGCCGTAGGATGGAAATCATATCGCATGAGCCGAACATGCTTGTCCGGCTCGTAGTTTTGCATCTTTACTATTTCTTTTTTCACACTCTTTGGCAATGCCAAAGGCTTGATATACTCAGGATGAACATTCAGGAAATTTTCAGCCGCGATAGTCTCTGCATCCAGTTTTTCTGTCAAATCCGCCAACTCCGCATGCTCTTCCTCCGTCAACACCAACGCATACTTCGCCACCGTATTGTGGTCCAGAAATTGAGGGTCCCATTTATAACAATCAAACAAAAGCGTCAGTCTGTATTCATCATATTTATCCCGTGGAATGGGTATCAGCTTCATATCTTTGCCTCTCTCTTCATACTTTCCATGGCGAACAACACGCCCTCTTTTCCGCGAAGCCTGCCTAAAACATCCTTGACATCTTCATTGCCGTCTAAAGGTAATGACACCTCCAAACCAACATTGCCTCCTATGGCCGAATGGGGCGGCACAACCAATATCTGCCTTGCCTGCCATTCCTCTTCCAACCAATCTATGTAATCATTCATGCCCGCTGTACCCTGTACCTCCATATAAATTACAAGCTTCTGATTCTTCATATGTCTGCGGGATTCAAACTTAAACAAAATCACGGCCGTAATGGAAACCACCAGCGTACCTACTAACGCCCCCATATAAAAACCGAATCCGCATGCGATACCTATGGATGCGGTGGCCCACAGACCTGCTGCCGTAGTAAGTCCCGTAATATGGTCACGTTCCTTTACCAAAATCGTTCCCATACCCAGAAAACCGATTCCCGAAATAACCTGTGCAGAAATACGGAGCGGATCAGAGGTACCATTCAAGGTCGTCCATACAAAAAGACCAATCAGCGCCGTCATACAGGAACCTACACAAACCAAAATATGGGTCCGGAAACCTGCCGGCCGCCTGCTCTTTTCTCTCTCTATCCCGATAAAGCCTCCCAGAGACATTGCCAGAAAAATACGGATTACCACCGATACCGTATTAAATTCATGTAAAAACTCCAGCCCTTTCATAAAAGACCTCCTTCCCCAAATGCCACCTGCTGTGTCGCTTGGTTTCCCTTACGCGTATATTGTAACATAAATTCTCTGTAAACTCATTATTTTTTCATTGCATTATGTATAAAAAATAGTAAAATATATATAGAATAGTTTTTCACCGAATACCACTAATCCAAACGGAGGATTTACATATGAGAAAATACACGAAATGGCTTGTATTTGTACTGTGCGGAGCCCTGTTGCTGGGTGGATGCGGCAGCACAGAAAATGATGACAAAGAAGATGACAAACCGGACCAGACCGTAGAATCCGATGCAGTTGAACCTGACGGCGAACCCACTCCGGAGCCGGAGGATGTCGTAGTGCAACCGGAGGTTACGCCGGAGCCTACCGCCGAACCTGCAGAGCCTACCATTACCGAGGCACCTGTTGAGCCCACTACTACCGAGGCACCTGTTGAGGAAAGCGGTATACCCACCATCACAATACATCCTCTTCACAAAGAATGGCTTGCGGATGATGGGACTACCCGACTTTTAACCGTAGACGACTTTGCCTTATATATCGAGAGCGACGGTTTCCAATCCCTGCAGAACGGTTTTAACGAACAGCACCCGGGCATTCTTGATGAAGACTATGCTGACATGTTGTCTTGGGCAACGGAGCATTACACCAATTCCAATGACAGTTTTTGGGGATATTCCTCCTCTCTTACCGCGGAATGGGCCCGTTACGACAGCAATGTGGTCAGCTTAAGGGTTGTTTACAGTGACTACACCGGTGGTGCACATGGTATGTATGCCTACGCCGGCGAAACCTATGATGTGAAAACCGGCAAGCTTCTCCGTTTATCCGATATTATCAAGGATATGGAAGGCTTTTATCCATTAGCCGTGGATTATATTATTGATGCTCTTTATGCAGAATACGAAGATGCCCTGTTTTCTGATTATGGAAATTGGGTGGCTGAAATAGTTACTCCGGAAAACGAACCCCTGTGGTACCTGACCGCTTCCGGCATTGTGATTTCCTTCTCTCCTTACGAGGTGGGACCTTATGCAATGGGAGCACCGGAAATCACCCTTCCCTACGAAATCTTCGGAGAATACATGTTAGATGAATATTTACTTCCCGAAGGTGCATTTGTAGCACAGATATCTGTAAATCAGGACCTCTCGTACATTGTCGGTGCTTCCGAACCCGTTTATATTGAATCCTTCCTGGAGGAATGGGGCATGGAAACGGTCACCATATGTTCCGGCTCTGTTACACTGGATGCCGGTCAGTTTGCTTATGTACCGGATTGTTATCTTACCAAACTTACCAACGGACGTTGCTTCCTGATTATTTGCGGAGACCGCATGTCCGATGATTATGATACCAATGTATACGAAATCAGTCGTGGCACAATCCGAGAATGTGCAACACTATTTAACACGCAGATACTCTCCGGCACCATTGCCCCCACCCAATGGGAGATGGGCGTACGACTGGATCTTTTAGGTACCTATATGGGTATTGTTATGTACAATCTTAGTTCTTCCGGTGATTTTACCCGTACAGAAGACTATTACAGTATTAATTCCAATTTTGCGCTGGAAATTATCAAGCCCCTGCCTGTGATTATGGACAATGTAGAAACCACATTACCGATAGGCGAAAGAATTTATGTTATCGGAACCAATAATACAGACACGATTTATTTCGAAATAGAAGGCACTTCCCAATACGGCACCATTTCATTTACTCGCGAATCCGGAGAATGGTACCCCTACATCTATATTAACGGGCTTCCCGAATCGGAATACTTTATGAGTCTTCCTTATGCCGGCTAATAAAGCATAACTCTGCACAACAAACAAAGGCTTACGGTCATGCCGTAAGCCTCTTTTTTGCTCCGATATTCGAACAACTCAACCTTTTACTAATATACCAAACGCAACTCTTCCGTCTGATAATTCTGTGCTTCATCATAATAGTAGAGCATTATGGTTGTCTCGTAACTGTTTACCTGCTCTGCCGAAACAATATCTGACAGCGCAGCTATTTCTTCATGATTCAAGTTCACATCTACATAACTGCGCGTATTACCACTTAAATAGAAACCGTGCAACCAGAGACTGTCATAGCTTTCTCCGTTCAGCATACGGTTGCCGCCGGGCAATTCCACAAAAAGCTCTACATCTCTCTTATTTTGCACAAGATACTTTGCCTGCAGCTTGCCGCTTTCGTTTACTTCAAATCCCAAAAGACTCACGGAAATGCTGTTATTTTCTGCTTCTGCCAAAAATTCTTCGCTTCGTACCGCTTCCGGCACCACAATGGAATCTGCATCCAAGCCCGTAGGATACACCCTGGCTTCTTCAGAGGCTACAGATGCGTTTGTATAATCCCAGTTCCATGCGCGCAAATGAAAACCAATTTCGTCCACTGTCTTGATTCCCAAATCAGACAAAGCATCCCTATCCAGATACACGGAAAACTCCTTGACACTCAACGGCTCAACTGTTACCACACCGGTCTCGCTTCCAAGATTCTGCTCAAAAATATAATTCTTATAAGTATCCGATAACCATCTTTGCACCGCAAACTCTTCTAAAGCAAAATACAGCTCTGCACCATCTATTTTGTTCTCGAACAAAAGCTTCAGCTCATAGCCTTCCGGCGCATCCGGATTTACACCTTGTATCTCAAATCGAACCACTTCGGATTCATAGCGATAAGGCACAGGCTCCCTCTGCTGGATATTTGTACTTTGTCCGCCACCATCCGTCGTACCGTCATTCAATACAATCTGACCTGCATTTTCATCCTTGGGAACGGCATCCCCATCAGACTTCGCACCACATCCGGTAAGGACAAGAGCTACTATTAAACCAACTAAGTATTTTTTCATCTGCAGAAACCTCCTAAATCCGTCTTAATCACGTGCTATATTATTCATGTGTAATAATAACAGACCAATAATCAAATGAATTCAATTTCATTGGTGCAATCTCAATAACAACTGGCTGTTCTGTATTACTAGCTACAAGATGGTAACGACCATCTTCTTTTGGCGAGAAATCACCAAAAGTTTGCTTTTCAAAATCTTCTCTATTGTTCTTTAACAACATGCCCCATGCACCAAATGCCGCCCTTCGTGTATCCGTATAATAAAACTGATAATGCACATCTGTATCCAATATAAGTGCTTCTAATCCATAGACAAATGCACTTTCCACACCACTGGTAGTAGACGCATCATCTACATCCATAGCATACTCTTTTACGCCTCCGCTTTCAAAAAGAGACCACAGTGCATTTTCTACAGACGAAAAATCATTTGCATAGGTATCATATGTATTTGTTAAATACGAATCAATAAAAGCGCCTGCCGCTGAATCCAACACTCTTCCTACAGTACTCCAAAAACCCGAATTCAATGTATCTTCATAGTACACGTCTACCAAAATATATCCATCCTTTTGCACTGCCTTATAGGAATATCCCTTGGTATTTGCCCACTCCAACAAATGATTATAATCCAACAAAAACGCTGTATAAGTGCTATAACTGCTTACATCCACTGTAGGTACTACATACTCTGTTGTTACCCAGTCTGAATAATAGGTTCCCGATTCTATTTCACGCACCGTACGCACGCTGATAGAATAACTCTCTCCTTCGGCGACCTGTATGTATGCATTATTGGCTGTAACGCTACCTTCTGCAGTTCCCGCAACTACTTCGTAACCGGTTGCTCCGGTCACACTCGGCCATGTCATCTCCATGATTGTACCATCCATAGTTACTTCAATGGATGAAGGAGCCTTGGCACAATAGGGCACGGCACACTCTATCGTTGCCCAGTCCGAGTAAACGATATCTCCATCCTCTTTACCAACGGCACGTACTTTTACTACATAAGTAGTGCCTTCCTCCAGGTTAGACAAGCTAAAAAGCATCAATCCCATGGATGAAGCATAACTACTTCCGCCATAGTCCACCTCATAATCCGTAGCGTTTTCCACTGCACTCCAAGAAACATTTAGCATAGCATTGCTTATATCATAAGAAGACGATAAACCTGACGGAACCTCTAATTCTGTTACATTCTTGCTCTTTTTACTTTCTGAATCCTTTTTCTTTGAAGAACGAGTGTCGTCTTCATCAGAACCTCCGCAAGCCACCAATGTAAATGCAAGCAACATTATGCATAATATTTTCCACCATTTTTTCATCACGCTCTCTTCATCTCCTTTTTCTAAAAGCAATATCCTTAATAGTAATTATGTAATTATATCATACCATATTCCCTCCCGCCAACAGCATTTTACATTTATCCACAAAAACAGACAGCCAACGTATTGGCTGTCCACTTTCAATCCAAATTAAAAATCACACAACTCATAGTACCAACTTGCGCCGGCCATAGACGGAAAAGGAACAAATACCTTCAACGTTCCGTCCGCATCCAAATACATGGGAAGATCTGTTGTGGTCCTAGCTTTCGTCTCTTCAATTACTTCTTGGAACCACTCCCTATCCTCTGAATTCTCCGGTACACTTTCACACATTTTGGTCCAATACTCTTCCTCCATCTTGCATGCCGCTTCTACAAAACCTTCTTCCGTCATCCCGTGCAACGCCAAAAGCTCTGCATTCGTCACTTCTTTATCATTCACAAAATCGTAACTGTAGGTATAATAATATCTTACATCATTGTCATAGGGTATTGTAACCAAAACAGAGGCTATATCCTCATACTCAAACACTTCATAACCAATTCGACCATGTGTCAACGAACAATCAAGCGCCATTGTCTCAAACTCAGATTCCACGTATGGTAAAATATCCTCCACCATTCGCTGATTCACAGTCTTCGCACTATCGGAATCTACATTAAACTGAGGAATCTGATAAGAAAAATAATACGTATTATCTACACTGTCCATATAGGTATCAGAAACATTTAATATCTCCATAATGCGCGGATTATCGGTTTCCTGCAGTTCCAGGTTTAAGGTAATCTCGGGCATGCTTTCTTCCTGTTCGCCCCCTGTTAATACCAGTCGCAACTTAATATATGCTTCTTCCTCAAAGGGGCTGGCAATACCGGCCTTCTCCAGCATACTTTTGAACCCGGCATCCTCCTCACATTCTTCTATCAGAATGCGATACGCTTCCGATGCCGCCTCATAATCTTCAATGCTCTGACTGTAAAGGCTGAGTGCAGCCATTGCGGAAGTACCGTAGCTTATGTAATATACCGGACTGGTAATGCCCACAATTCTCCAAAGACTTTGCATCAACATATAGGTATATGCATCATCTTCTGCAATTCCGTAACTGCTGACAACCTCTCGTCCGATTTCGTCAAACTCCTCTGCGGTATAACCCTCTCCCAAAGGAGTACTATAAACAACTTCTTCAAAATTATCCATCAGAGTTGCCTGAACAATGTTGGCAAGAAAAGCATATAACTTGTAGGCTTCCAATACTTCATGTATTTCAGGGTCTAACTCTGTCCCTAAATAACTTAAAAACAACATCTCGTTGCCCTGTGAATGCACCTCAAGCAGGTCAAAGGGCAACCATGAAGTATCAACTCTTAAGTCTGCATAATAGTGTCCCAGTTCATGAATCACCGTAAACGCATCCTGATAACTCGGGCTAAAATAGCAGTATGGTGTGCGGATATCAACGGTAAATGCTCCTGTATAGGCAGAATGATTATCCGTCATATAATAGGTTTCATTGTCAAACATATGCTGCATACCACTCTTGGAATCTACAGGCAATGAATTAAAATAATTACCAAGATAGTCCTTTTCCAATGTATTGTATTCATCATAAATAAAGGAATCCGCAATCTTTCGTTCCGCTTTAGACAAGGAATAATAAGCATCGTTATACCAATCAAATGCTTCATTATAAAGCGGAATAATATATTCCTTTACATACGCACGATACTGTTCTCTTTCTTCCTTACTATAATCGCGTTTATAATTAAAAGTCGTTGCATAGTCATAATGGTTTGCAAATCCATGCTTTTGAGCAATCTCATTACTGTTATTTATAAACTCACTATAAAGAACAGCTACCTGACCTTCCGTATCACTGTACTGTATATCCAAAAACTCTGTCAAAATTTCAGCATTACGGATTTCCAGTTCCGTTGTTTCGTCCGTATAACATTCCAAATATGCTATCTCTATTTCCAAGAAATCTGCAAAGTACTCTTCATATTCGCCACTGTTATAAATATCTGCCAAAAAGCCCATAAACTCTGTGGTTATCTCTGTTGACACCTCTGATGAATATAAATAATTCTCTTCTGCTTCTGCATTATCCAAATCATAATAATACAGCACCTGCGCCGTAATTGCCTGATATTGTATGTCAGTTGCCAACTCATCCAGCAGCTCCAGCTCTTTTTCCAAATCCTCATATGCTGCTCCATCCTCAATCATAACCTGACAAAGCAAAAGCTGAGACTCGTATTCCGCAATATCCTCTTCACTCAGGGTATATGCCAATTCAGACATGGGCATTACCGGTTCTGCCGGTTCCGTTTCTGGGGTATCGGGTTCAGAAACTTCCGGTGTGGGGTTTTCCGGTTCGGAAACTTCCGGTGTCGGATTTTCCGGTTCAGAGGCTTCCGGTGTAGGGTCTGCTGCTTCCGTTTCTTGGCCGGTTACTTCTCCCTGACTCTCTTCCTTCTCCTGAGAATCTTTGCATCCCACCAGCAAAAACGCCATCAGGCTCACCATCAACAACAGTTGCGCTATACGCTTCATTTTTTTCATACTCTTTCTCCTCTCTATCAATCACAGTGTCTCCATCTGCTGTAT
>JAZSII010000019.1:0-2181 GCA_045533725.1 Acetatifactor sp.
GTTATAATATCGTAGGCAGTTTTCTCCTTATCTTTTAGAATACTGTTTAAAACAAGGCTTACACATTCTCCTGTATCAGTATCAAAAGCACCTACTGAAATGGTAGGGTCATAATCCTGTTCTCTTAGCATTTCACAAAACATATCTAAATTGACTTCCTTTTTAAGTCGTTCACTCGCAGTCTTCATGTTCGTTTCGAACAATACCTCATTGGATACATTTTCTAACGTGGAATATCTAATCATAACAGTCCTCCTCAGAATATTTACAAATTCAATTTCTCTTCTTTATTCCGCTATGCTTCATTCGTAATCTGCCCTTCGACTTCTCAAAGAAGTCCGTCACGCCTCGGACATTCACTTCTGCATTTATTACAGTCAACAGTATCAAATCCCCTTGTTGTTTTGCCATATGTATTTTGCCTGCATTTCATTTGTGTAACTGCTTCATTTTGTATCGCTGAAACGGGACAAGAATGTAAACACTTCGTACATTCGAGAATACATATATTCTCACAAAGCGGGTCACTTTCCAAATCCAAATTAGTTAAAACAGCACCTAATGTAAGTCTGTTTCCGTATTTCGGATTTAATAACAAACTGCTTTTCCCCATTTGACCGATTCCACAAGCAACCGCCACATGTTTCATTGATAATAACCCTTTGCCCGTCATAGTTTCCTCCTCCCAAAATTCGTAGGGATTATCCGACGGAACCGGTACACATATTCCACCATATTCTTTCTCAAGAATTTTCGCTACTGTGAATACAACTTCATCCACTTTATGTACCACATCTGCATTAAAATGTCCGTATATCAATCTTGATTCAACGTGGAAAAGCCCCTTAGGAAGTGCGATTCCTACTGCAATCACAGATTTACAATCCGGGTACAAATCTATGGGACGAAAATTGATCGGTGCTTCCGCAAATCGCTCTATTCCTCCAAATCCGCACACATCAACACCCAAACCTAATATTTTTTCTCTTATCGTTTCTTTTCTATCCATACAACACTCCACAAACTTCAAAGTTTCCTCTCTATTATTTCTCCATGCCGACATACTCGCATATACCGAATTTTCTTCCACGACACATTCCAGTTCAAACATTTTATCTTCCCAATCCGGCTCACTTTTGAAGGAATTCGGCTGTATGCCAAAAAAGGTACGGAGACCGCCTACTTTTTCCAAAACAAACTGCTTCGCCATATTCTCCAGCAGTTCCTACTTAGGCAAAAATCTCTTATTCAGTCCCCGTCCTTTACACAGCACCTTCCAGCTCTTCCAGCTCGGTCTCCGTCTCCAACATCCGTTCCAGCAGACTCTCCTGTAAATGTTCTTCATTATCCAGTGCTGTCTGTAACTCCATCAACTTCTGATAATCCGACGAAAGAGCAGGATCCATCAGCTGAAGCTTCAACTCATCCGCCTTTGCTTCACTCTCCGCCAACTGTTTTTCATACTTCTCCAATTGCTTTAACAGACGTGATTTGATCTTACCGGGGTTATAATACTCTTTTTTATTAAACACATCCTGCAAGGTAGGCTCCTGCGCACCGGCGCCTCCGCTTTTCTTATCCGCACCGGCTCCATTGCCTCTCGCAGCTCCACCGGCACTTCCCGTTTGCTTTGTAGCCTCACTCTTTAATCGTTCTGCTTGCTTCTGCTTCTCCTGCAGGTAGTCCTCATATCCCCAGTCGTATTGCTTCACTTCATCCTTGCCGAATTCCAGAATTCCTGTAGCAACCTCTTTGATGAAGTATCTGTCATGGGAAACAAAAAGTACCGTTCCCTCAAATACCTTCAGCATTTGCTCCAAGGCCTGCTTGCCCATAATATCCATATGATTGGTAGGCTCGTCCAAAATCAACAAATTCGGCTTTGTCTGCATCATTTTACAAAGTGCAAGACGCACCTTCTCACCACCGGAAAGCTGCCCCATGAGCTTCTCCACTTCCTCACCGGAGAAAAGAAAGCTTCCCAGCGCACTACGTACCTCTTCTCTCTTCAAAGTCGGATATACATCCCAGAAATTATCAAGCACCGTCTGATTAGGGTCCGCATCATCCACTACGGCCTTTTGCTGGTCAAAATAACCATACTCTACATTCTGTCCTATGGTAAAGCTTCCGCCCAAGGGTGGTATTATTTCTACCAGAGTTTTCAAAAGTGTAGATTTC
>JAZSII010000010.1:0-5953 GCA_045533725.1 Acetatifactor sp.
CAGGTATTATATACAAAAATACTATATCCTTTATCCGATACTTCATTATACAACGCAGTCAAATAATCGTGTGTCGCACTATCCTGAATTCTTGAAATACATAAAGCAATTATTTTTCTGTTACCAATCATATAATCACCCAAAAATAAAACCTTACTCTTTTCTGTTCCTTTTTGTTTCTTCTCTCTTTTCTGTAGTCTTACGCATTCCGTCTATCATTTTTTCTATAATCAGCTTTTTTACATACACATCATAACTCAGCATGCAGATAAAAGAGAACTGGCGTAAAAATTCCCCATCTTTCCCTTTTACATCGAAAAATGTATTCTGCGCCATTGCGTATTTCTTTTGTACATCTTCTTTTAATGCTTCAACCGCTTCCTCTTCCATACTGAAAACTTCTTCGTATATATCCTGAAGAGTAACCTTCTTGTCGTTTCCAAAATACTTTTCCGTTATGGGTCCCAGCAATGTCTGAATGTCATTAATAGACAGGATTCCTTTGTAATAATAGATAAAAATCAATAAAAAAACATGCTCTTTGGAATATTTTTTCCTTATGGGCGGAGGTAACAAATCATTCTTGGCATAATTGTTTATCATTGTCTTTGTCAGCACCTTATCCTGCCCAGGATACCTGGTTGTATGACTCAATTTGCTATTCATCAGCGTCGTAAGCTGGTCCATATATAAATTGATATCCGGTATATCTTCTGCCTTAATGTGATTAATTCTGGATAAACTCTCCAAAATACTATTCACCAAATCGTTGTTATCAATAATCATATTGCACCCTTTCTCTTTAGCACAACAAAATATATACATATGATTATTATATAGTATCCATTACCACATGACAACCATTTCTTTCTTTAATATTTTCATAAAAATATGTTGTTTTTTTACTATAGCTCTTTACTTTATTACTTTAGTATGTTAAAATACCAATAGTACAGTCTGTATTGTTTTACAGTGTAAAAGTAATAAGTGAGGTATGGATGGATGAATAAGAAAATTAAGACTGACGCGGTTGACCGTCTCTTTGAAGCTATTCTCAGTTTGGAAAACAAGGATGAATGTTATAGTTTTTTTGAAGATTTATGTACGGTAAATGAATTATTGTCTCTTTCACAGCGTTTTGAAGTTGCCGCCATGCTTAAAAATCGAAAAACATATTTGGAAATTGCAGAAAAAACCGGCGCTTCTACAGCAACCATCAGTCGTGTAAACCGTTCCTTAAACTACGGAAACGACGGTTATGATTTGGTCTTTAGCCGTATCGGTCAATAATCAATCAGGTAACAAATTACCCCTTTAGTCTATTACGACTAAAGGGGTTTTTTCATTTCAAAAACAAGCCACTAACCACTGATTTGCATAATTTCCATAGGATTTACAAAACTGCCGTCTGCCTCGATTTGATAAACCAATTTTGCATTAATTGTCTCTACAACAAACAAGGTGGTTCCCTGACGAACTTCATCTCCAACCTTTACCTTGGGATCACCGGCATTGTAATATATGGTCCGATACCCGTCCTCGTGTTCAATTACTACCCGATATCCCAATTCTGCGTCTTCTACCAGCTCTGTTACCACGCCATTTGCTGCCGCAACAATCAGCGCTCCGTCAGTAGCATTAAATACACATCCCGGTTCCTCCTCCGTCAATACTTCAATAGTAGCAGAGCCCGTTAACGGCAATAATGTCGGTCGTTTATAGCGTTCCAATTCTTCTGTCAGTTTATTAATTTCTTCCACATCCATATTTATGGTATCGCTCAATATAGCCAGCTTATCATTCAAACCTGCAATTTGAGACTCGTATTCCTGCTTCATTGTCTCTGCAGCAGCACGTTCTTCCTCCAGGGTTGCGGCCAATTCCGCAGCTTCTTTTTTTGCTGCATTGATTTTTTCATTTGCATTCATTCTGATTCTGGCTTCATTAAAGAAATATCCCAAAACCACACCTACCAATACGCAAACAATGATGACTGCTAAAACCACATTCCAACGTTTGATTCGGATTCTTTTCACTTTGGCGCCTTCAGCCTCTGAGGTCACAATAACCACATGGTCATTTTTTCCGCTTTGCTTTTTTGCATCCATACATAGACTCCTTTGCTAAATTTAAACTATTTTAACACAGGTCCGCCCGGAACTCAACTCCTTTTGGTAAATTAAGGCTTTATAGAGCATTCTCGCAGCATTTTTTAAATATTCAGTTTCATATCTCCGTCTTTTATCCAGTTTTTCTTACGCATAACCTCTGAAATCAACAAGGTAAGAATTGCAGGAAGTACAAAATGCATAAGTACAATCAGCAGAATTGCCACTGCCTTATCCGTTCCGGCAGTAACCATTGAAGTATATGCCGAAATCTGTCCCACAAATCCCGCAGAGCCCATACCGGAGCCCACCGGATCACTAACCATTTTCAGTACTGCCGACGCAATAGGTCCCAAAATAGCGCTGGAAATAATTGCAGGCAACCAAATAATAGGCTTTTTCACAATATTGGGAACCTGCAGCATGGAAGTTCCGATACCCTGCGCAATCAGTCCTCCCATTTTGTTTTCACGATAGCTGGCCACTGCAAAGCCAACCATATTACAGCAACAGCCCACTGTAGCCGCACCTGCCGCAAGACCGGTGATACCCATGCTGACACCAATTGCAGCAGAGCTGATGGGCAAGGTCAAAATCATACCCATTAATACAGATATTGCAATACCTCCCACAACCGGATACTGCTCCACATTTACATTAACCAGTTCACCCAGCCAAGTCATAAATGCTGTAATGGGCGGTCCCACAAAGAAGCCCACCATGGCACCCGTAAAAATAGAGATTAGCGGAGTCACAATAATATCCACCTTTGTCTTTCCGGAAACCAGCTGCCCCAGTTTAATTCCCACAATCGCCGCTACAAAGGCACCCAACGGTTCTCCCGGCTTACCGATTGCAAAAGCCTCCAGTTCCATTGCAGTCGGGAATGCACCGATTAAGCCGGTAACTGCCGCCGATACGACTACCAAAGGACCGCACTTCAATTTGCTTGCCACACCCACACCGATACCGGCACCTGTCAGAGTCTTTGCCACATTTCCCATGACTGTCAGGTAAGCGCCCGCTTCACCGCCAATCAATGTACCCATCTGACATATAATGGTACCGATAATCAAAGTAGCAAAAAGACCCAGCGCCATACCGCTTAAGCCATCAATAAAAATCTCATTCAAAAACTTCTTAAATCTTTTCATTTTCTCCTCCGTTTAACACGCTATCATAGTAACGTAGTATAGAATATCACGCAATTAACCCAAATGTAAATAAAAATTCTTAAATTTTCATAAAATCCTTCCTTGTTTTTTCTTTACTTTTTTTAAAAAATATGCTATTCTTATGGTGTTGTATCAGACAACGTAATTTTTTTCGGAGGTATCTACAATGAACAAAGGTACAGTAAAATGGTTTAACAACCAAAAGGGTTATGGTTTCATCTCTGATGAAGCAGGCAATGACGTTTTCGTACATTACAGCGGAATCAACACCGACGGATTCAAGTCTCTTGAAGAAGGCGCTGCTGTTGAATTCGAAATCGTAAACGGCGAAAAAGGACCTCAGGCTGTAAACGTAACCAAGTTATAAGAAATTTATAACGCTATAATCAGTAACTCGGTACCTGTTCTTAATATAATGCTTTGTTACATTTATTTTGAATTGCAATATCGTTTTATAGGATTAGAAAAAGGACTGCTTAAACGCAGTCCTTTTTTTGTACACTCTCTTCTATTTTGGCTATAACCTTGTCCCATTCCAATTTGCCGCCGAACAAATCCAAGGCACTGCCGATGGTTACATTCAAGCGGTTCTGTCCCAGCTCTTTCAACAAATCCAAGTCCTCGTAGCTGTGCACACCGCCCGCATAAGTAACAGGCAGTCCCTTCCACTGTCCTAACATCTGTGCAAGCTCACACTCTATACCGTTTGCCTTTCCTTCCACATCCACAGCGTGAATTAAAAATTCGTCACAATATTCTGCCAGCTTGTCCATAAGCTGCGGCGTAACAATTTCGTCCGTCACATTCTGCCATCTGTTTGTAACAATCCGGTACTCTTCACCGACTTTTTTGCAGCTTAAGTCCAATACCAAATGCTCTTTGCCCACTGCCTTTACCAATTTGCGCAAACGTCTGTAATCTATACGTCCGTCATGAAATACATAGGACGTCACGATTACGTGGCTTGCACCTGCATCCAGATATTCCCGGGCATTGTCAGCAGTAATCCCGCCGCCTATCTGCAAGCCGCCCGGATAAGCCTTTAACGCAGCCATCGCCTGTGCTTTGGTAGCTTCATAGTACTCACTTTCCACAGCATTTAATAAAATGATATGACCACCCTTCAGGCCTTCCTTTTGATATAATTTTGCAAAAAAAGACGCATCCTGTTCAGAAACAAAATTTTCCTGCGCCATATTATTCAAATCAACCAAACTTCCGCCCACAATCTGTTTTACTTTGCCGTTATGAATATCAATGCAAGGTCGAAATTCCATAATTTACCCTTTCTTTTCCAAAAAATGCCAATCATAATTCCACATTTTCGCTGCATACTAACACTAGAGTCAAACAAATTCAAAAGGAGGAACTTGTTATGAACTTAAAAACAAAAATTAAGAAAACATTCTTACTTGCGCTTATTATCACCTGCATGTGCCTTGCTACGGCATGTGCAAGGGATGACGCTAACGGTAACGATTCCGGCGATATGGCCGGAACCGAAAACCAGGCTCCTACACCTACTCCTTCACCTTCCCCGTCACCAAACCCTACGGATAATAACATGGATAATATGGATAACAATGACTCTATCACAAACGATTCAGACCATCCCGTAGGCGATTTAATTGACGATGCCGGAAACACAGTAGACAATGTAGTAGATGATGTAACCGATGGTGTAAGCAATGCCGTTGATGATGTAACCGGCGATACCGACAACTCAGCCGGCTCAAGCTCTACCGGAAGCGGTTCTACCACTTCAACAACAGGCGGCGGAGCCCGCTAATCAAGGAATCGAGCAGTTTGACTGCTCGATTCTTTTTTGTTCATTATTTTGCTGTTTCTTCTTCAATCACGTGACTCATATTATACATGCCACTTGTCTTTCCGCTGAGGAACTTGGCAGCCTGTACTGCACCCTTTGCAAATACCGACTTGGAATATGCAGTATGTGAAAAAGTAATTACTTCATCCGTTCCTGCAAAAATCACATCATGGTCACCCACGATTGTGCCACCGCGCACTGCGCTGATACCGATTTCCTTCTTGCTTCTCTTTTCACGCTTTGCGCTTCTGTCATAAACATATTCATAAGAATTGTCAAATTCTTCATTAATAGAATCTGCCAAAGCGAGAGCGGTTCCGCTGGGCGCATCCACCTTCAGATTGTGATGCTTCTCTACCACTTCAATATCAAAGCCTGCCGGTGCCAAAACTCCTGCTGCTTCTTTTAACATTTTCAAAAGCAAATTAATTCCCAAAGACATGTTTGCCGATTTCAGAATCGCCACCTGCTTAGAAGCTTCATTTACCTTTTCCAACTGCTCCGGTGATAAGCCTGTAGTACATAATACACAGGGGAGCTTCTTTGCCACACAATAATCCAAAAGCTTATCAATTACGGAAGCTGTAGAAAAATCAATCAAAACATCCGCATCCACATCACAATCATTGATATCCGCAAATACCGGATAAGGATTGTGTCCGTCATCTCTGGGGTCAATACCGGCTACCATGGTAAGATTTGCATCCTCTGCTACCAGACCGCTGATAACCTGACCCATCTTGCCGTTACAGCCATGCATAATCACTCTAATCATATTCGTACACCTCTCTTCGAAGTTTCTATAAAATACCGTAAGCTTCCATAGCCGCTTTTAACTTTGC
>JAZSII010000009.1:0-6724 GCA_045533725.1 Acetatifactor sp.
GGCTTATACATGGCAAGAAAGAATAAATTTATGGAGAGGAAAAGGGCTGTCTGCACAATTTCCGGTTGTAAATGATTCTACGCATTTCAATGCTTTTAGTGAAGTGCCCTCTTTACAGATTCCTATCTACTTTTTTGCAGGCAAATATGACTATACATGCTGTTTTGATTTGCAATATGAGTATTATGAACAAATTGATGCCCCTATAAAAGAATTCTATGTGTTTGAGAATTCGGCACATAGTCCTATATTTGAGGAGCCAGAAGAGGCGGCTAAATTGTTTGAAGAGATATTGGAAGCAGAATAAAAGTAGGTACAAATTTCAGTGTTCACCTGCTTTCGCCATACCAATAGATTTATAAGCTGATGTCGAAGGCGGACTTCTACCCAAGATTATTTAAACAGGTACTTATGGGTAGAAAAATAGCTGAATTATAAGAAAAAAAAGGTGGAATAGTAGTCAAAAAAGAGAGGTTTTTTCTGCCCATAGGGCCTGTATAGGGTGTTTTTGGGTAGATGGAGTTAGGTGGAAGACAAATGCCTAACGCCATGCCGACGCATCGCATCCACCATGCCGACGCACCCGCCATGCCGACGCACCCGCCATGCCGGCGCATCGCATCCACCATGCCGTCGCACCCGCCATGCCGACAGACTCGCAAGCTTTCAGCTTGCTCGTTGTCGCGGCATTCGCCGTATGCATCTTCGCTCGAATGCGACTGCCTGTGTGCGAGCACCCAGCAGTCACCTTCGGCTCATCTGCGCATGGCTCATTGCTACACGCAAACTTTCAGTTTTAAGGTGAATTTCGCCATGCTGTAAAAAGCAGAACATTAACGGAATTTGAAGAATTGATACAGAATAAGCCGGCTACATGAGCCGGCTTAAGTATTTTTGGAAAGGGATTCCGAAATCTCTGGGAATTGCGTCGTTTGTGGCTTCCTCAATAGCCGGTTGCAGGAATTCAACCGTGCGGTCCATGGCCTCCTGCAAAGGGGTTCTTTTTACCAAATAACCGCAGATGGCAGAGGCAAACAAATCGCCTGTGCCTGAGAAGCTGACACCGGTATATGGGGTGCTTGTGCAGGCAAATTCTTCACGGGATACTGCCAAATTGGTTACGTACGTACCATCGTCATCTTCCTGCAAAATACCCGTTACGATAACGGTTTGGGTTTTGGAACTACGTTCCAGTAAGGTAATGCATATGTCCTGAATGCGTGGCAAATAGTCTTCCTCATGGCGATGTGCATATAAGTCGTCGTAAGAAACATCTGCTAAGAGGCAGGCCTCCGTAAGGTTCGGTGTAAGTACCGTGGCAAGTTCACTCAGTTCCTGCATTCCCTTTATAAAAGAATCATTACAGAAGGGATGAGGACGTCCGTGGTCGCCTAAAACAGGGTCCATCAGATAAAGAGTATCCGCCTTCTGGAATTTTGTTAAAAAGGACTTCACTTTTTCAATCTGGGCAGGACTTGCCAGATAGCCGGAGCAGATACCGTCGAAGGATACATTCATTTTTGACCATTCTTCGGTAAAGAAGTCCATGCGGTCCGTGTAATCATCACAGTAATAGCCGGGAAAGCCCGTTTGTGCGGTTAATACAGCAGTGGGAAGGGGGCAAGCCTCTATTCCCAAAGCAGAGATTACCGGGATGGCAGCAGTCAGAGAACATCTGCCGAAGCCGGATAAATCATTGATTAATGCTATTTTTTTCATTATTGTCACCTATCAGAAACTTTAAAAGTTCTTCTCGTCTTTTTTCGATTTTTTCTCTTTACTTAATTGCAGGAACAGGCCGGATTTTTTCAGTGCCGGACGCAGTGCCAGATAAATAACGGAGGCGCAAAATACAGCTACCACTGCATTGACGCTGGTAGTGATAGTGGCCATTTTTGCCAAAGCCTTGGAGAGGTCCTGAGGCACGCCTAAAAAGTGGGTTTTGTAATAGTAGCCTACCAAGGGGTCTGCAATAATGTTAAATACCATACCACTGATGCATGCGGTAATAGTAGCTCCTGTCACGTATTTTTTGGTGTTTTTACGTGTGATTTTGAAAACAGTGTGTGCTACAAAGCCCACAATCAAACCAATACATAATTTCAGTAAAAAGGTTTTGGGAGCACTGGTTACATAAGCAGTGGTTAAGTCGCCGATGGTCATACCCACGGCACCGGATAAACCACCCCAGAAACCGCCTAATAAAAGGGCTGCCAGTACACAGAATACATTGCCGAAGTGGAAGGCGGTCTTTTCGGGACCAACCGGAATATCAATTTTCAGGAAGGCAAAGCCTATGTAGCAAAGTGCGGCAAACAGACCTGCCTGTGCCAGCTTTGAAGTATCGGTTTTGTTAAAGTCATCACTGAAGCCATGCAGTGCATTATAAAGTCCTTTCAGTAAGAGCAAAATGCTTAAGAACACAAAGGTCAGGGAAAAAGAATAGGGCTTCTCTAATTTGATTTTTTCTGCAGACAGGGCTTCTGCACGTTCTTCCAGTGCTTCTAAATCTCCGATAAGCACACCGTCTTCAATTTGCTTAATCTGTTCATTAACATGTGAAAGCTCATTGCGGGGGATAATGGATTCCGCATAAGAGTTGTTGTACGTGGTGATTGCCAAAATAATGGATATAATCAGCAAAACACCGCTTACAATTAATAAACTATAACTTTTTTTCTTCATAAAAACATCTCCTCAATTGTTCAAGTGTAAGGTTACTGTTATTTTTTTACAACAAAAGTGGCAATGCGAAAAGTGCCAAAATAGTATTTTTTAACCATGCCAGTTGTGGCATTGTCAAAAATTGTCGAAAAAAAATTATTGACATTTGTTTATTAATCCTTTATAAATGTGTGTGGATTGAATCTTAAAGCAGAGTCTTTCCGAGCAATTTTTACGGACCACTCCTATAGGAGTCGAGGCCATACGGACAGCCGGGTCCACTGCCGATTGGCGGCTTGCCGCCTTATTGATTGAGTTAAAAGCTCAAATTTTATAAGTTTTGTAATGTTTCAGGAGCTGCGTAGCAGCGGTTTTGCGAATAGGGTTCTGAAGCGTTACAGTTAGTTAATGTGCATCTGCACAAACTTGTGAAACGGTCAATAAGAGTAGTAAAAGTATTGTTGCTATATAGACTCTGAGAATCCTATATATTCATCCAAAAACTTTAACGAGGTAAAGTATTAGTCGGACTAAGTGCCCGATTTTATTATCCTAATATAGATGAAGTAGATGAATGGAGCGCAAGTTGTGTAAATGACTTGCGCTCTTTTTGCGTGTATAAGCATATACACACAATGGGTGAAATAAACGGACTTATGGAAGCCAGGAGGAATTTTATGTTAAATCAAAATGAAGCACCTATCTATGAAGCCTTGCAGACCTTCCGGCAGATGCGGGTGGTACCCTTTGATGTGCCGGGACATAAGCACGGACGGGGCAATCCGGAGCTGGCAGAATTTTTGGGAGAAAAATGTGTCAGTATCGATGTGAACAGTATGAAGCCTTTGGATAATTTGTGCCATCCCGTGTCCGTCATACAGGAGGCGGAGCGGTTGGCGGCAGAAGCATTTGGGGCGGCTCATGCTTTTTTGATGGTGGGAGGAACCACCAGCTCCGTGCAGAGTATGATTCTTTCTACCTGTAAAAGGGGGGACAAAATTATATTGCCGCGAAATGTCCACCGCAGTGTGATTAATGCTTTGGTTCTTTGCGGAGCAGTGCCGGTATATGTGAATCCGGAGGTGGACCACAGGCTTGGCATCTCCTTGGGAATGCAACGGGAGCAGGTGGCAAAGGCCATTGAGAAACATCCTGATGCAGTGGCAGTTTTTGTAAATAATCCTACCTATTACGGGATATGCAGTGATATAAAGGCAATCGTTAAGATGGCTCATGATGCGGGAATGTATTGTTTGGCAGATGAGGCCCACGGCACCCACTTTTATTTCGGGGAAAATATGCCGGTATCAGCCATGGCAGCAGGAGCCGATATGGCTGCCGTATCCATGCACAAAAGCGGTGGAAGCCTTACCCAGTCCAGTTTGCTTCTTATAGGCCCCAATATGAATGTGGGACATGTGCGACAGATTATTAACCTGACCCAGACCACTTCCGGAAGCTATCTGCTTATGTCCAGTCTGGATATCAGCAGACGGAATCTGGCTCTGCGCGGACGTGAGGTTTTTGAGAAGGTCATTAAAATGGCGGAGTATGCCAGGGAGGAAATCAACGAAATCGGCGGCTATTATGCCTTTGGCAGGGAACTGGTAAATGGCAATTCCATCTATGATTTTGACCCGACCAAACTTAGCGTACATACCAGAGATATCGGTCTGGCAGGTATTGAAGTGTATGATATTCTGCGAGATGAGTACGATATCCAGATTGAATTTGGAGATATCGGCAATATTTTAGCCTATTTATCAATTGGCGATAGGCCACAGGAACTGGAGCGTCTGGTAAGTGCTCTGGCGGAAATCCAGCGTCGGTTCCAGAAGGACAGCAGTGGCCTTTTAAGTCAGGAGTATATTGACCCGGAGGTGGTATCCAGTCCTCAGGAGGCCTTTTATGCTAAGAAAAGAAGCGTGCCTATACGGGAGAGTGCAGGTATGGTTTGCAGTGAGTTTGTCATGTGCTATCCCCCGGGGATTCCCATTCTTGCACCGGGAGAACGGATTACGAAGGAGATTTTGGATTATATCGAGTATGCTCGTGTGAAGGGTTGTTCCATGACGGGACCGGAGGACCCGCAAATACAGCATTTAAACATACTGGTGTGAGGAGGAGAAGGAAGTGGAGTTATGGTTTAGTGAATATCATGCACCGGATGTGAAGCACAGTATCCGGGTAAACAGACATCTGTATTCCCAGAAAAGTGATTACCAGCAGATTGATATTTTGGAAACGCCGGAGTTTGGCAAGGTGCTGGCGCTGGATGGAAATGTAATGCTGACGGAAAGAGATGAATTTATTTACGATGAAATGATCACCCATGTGCCAATGTCCGTACATCCGAATATACAGGATGTGTTGGTTATCGGTGCGGGGGACGGCGGTGTGGTAAAGGAACTGACCCGCTACGAAAGCATCAGGCGCATTGATTTGGTGGAAATGGACCCACAGGTTGTGGAAGCTTGTCGAGCATATCTGCCGGAAAACGCCAGCCGACTGGATGACAGCAGAGTCCATATTTATTTTAATAATGCCCTGCGCTTTATTAGACGTTGTAAAAGTGAATACGATTTGATTATTGTGGACTCCAATGACCCCTTTGGACCTTCGGAAGGGTATTTTACCAGAGAGTTTTACGGTATTTGTTACAACGCCCTTAAGGAAGACGGTATCATGGTGAATCAGCAGGGAAGTCCCTTTTATAAGCACGATGCAGAGGCTATGCAAAGGAGTCACAAGCGCATCGTCAATACATTTCCCATCAGCCGCGTATACCAGGCGCACATTCCTACCTATGCGGCAGGGTACTGGCTCTTTGGATTTGCCAGCAAGAAGTACCACCCCATTGATGATTTTGATGCGGAGAAGTGGCGGAAACTCAATTTAGGAACTAAATATTATACGACAAAGTTACATGTGGGAGCCTTTTATCTGCCCGCATATCTGGAGAAAATGTTAGAGGAGGTGGAGTAATGCTTACAAAGAATGTGGAAACCTTTATTGGATGTGATTGTGAATATGAGGAGGCTGAAATCGTACTGTTCGGAGCACCCTTTGACTCTACCACCAGCTTTCGTCCGGGGGCAAGATTTGGCTCAGCGGCTATGCGACACGAAAGCTTCGGGTTGGAAACCTACAGCCCTTATCAGGACAAGGATTTATTGGATGCAAAGGTCTTTGACAGCGGAGATTTGGAACTTTGTTTCGGAAGTGCGGAGAGTGCCTTGGAGGATATCGAGGCAAGGACAAGGACGATTTTGAAGGATGGTAAATTGTCCGTTCTTTTGGGAGGAGAACATCTGGTAACCTTGGGAGCGGTAAGAGCTGTGTTTGAAAAGCATCCGGATATGCATATCATCCATTTTGATGCTCATGCGGATTTGCGGGAGGATTATCTGGGGGCAACCTTAAGCCATGCCTGTGTTATGCGGCGCTGTTATGAACTGGTAGGAGACGGAAGAATCCACCAGTTTTGTATCCGAAGCGGCGATAGGGAAGAATTTGCTTTTGCTAAGGAGCATACGGATATGCATCGGTTTTCTTTTGAAGGATTGCCTGAGATAGTAGAGAGTTTGCGTGAGGCTCAGGTGCCGGTGTATTTCACCATCGATTTGGACTGCCTGGACCCGTCGGCCTTCCCCGGTACCGGCACTCCGGAAGCGGGAGGCGTAAGCTTCATGCAGCTTCTGGAAGCCATCCGGCAGGTAAGTAAGCTGCAGATAGTAGGCGCGGACATCAATGAGCTGGCCCCTATGTTGGACAGTAGCGGCGTATCCACCGCCACCGCCTGCAAAGTGCTGAGAGAGTTGCTCTTAGCCATAGCGAGGTAAACATTTTATTCGAGTGTAATTTGTTTATTAGATTATATATGTATTTAAATTCTTGAAGGGAGATGAGGCAAGATTATCCGCCTTGCTTTACAAGAAAGAAAAGGAGAAAAAAATGAGCAGAGTTTTAGTAATCGGCTGCGGCGGCGTAGCAAGTGTAGCAATCAGAAAATGTTGTCAGGTAAGTGAAGTTTTTACGGAGCTGTGTATTGCCAGCAGAA
>JAZSII010000130.1:0-2772 GCA_045533725.1 Acetatifactor sp.
TTTGGCTCCGGTATGGAATATGGTGAATTTGTAGATTTGAATAGATTGGGTGCAGTGGTAACCAAGGGTGTGGCAAACATTCCCTGGCCGGGCAACCCGACTCCCCGTGTGGCTGAAGTGTACGGTGGTATGTTAAATGCCATCGGTCTGCAGAACCCGGGTATTGAAGTATTCTGTGAGAGAGATATTCCTTTCTTAAAGCAGTACGATACCAAGATTATTGTAAATGTTTGTGGAAAAAGTGTAGAGGATTATTTGGAAGTTGTGGATAGATTAGGCCATGAGGATATTGCCATGATGGAAATTAATGTATCCTGCCCTAATGTAAAGGAAGGTGCCATTGCTTTTGGCCAGAAGGCAGACGCTCTTTATAACATTACTTCAGAGATTAAGAAGCGTGCGAAGCAGCCCATTATCATGAAGCTGAGCCCCAATGTAACGGACATTACCGAGATGGCAAAGGCAGCAGAGGCAGCAGGTGCGGATGCTATTTCTTTGATAAATACCTTGACCGGTATGAAGATTGATATCCACAGACGCAAATTTGCCCTGGCAAACAAGACAGGCGGTATGAGTGGTCCTGCAATTAAGCCGGTAGCAGTGCGCATGGTTTATCAGGCGGCACATGCAGTGAAGATTCCCGTCATCGGTATGGGTGGTATGGCTACGGCAGAGGATGCTATCGAATTTATCCTGGCAGGTGCAACAGCTGTCAGCGTGGGTGCCATGAACTTTGTAAATCCTTATACGACTATCGAAGTGATTGAAGGTATTGAGAAGTACATGGAGACTTACGGCGTGAAGGATATTAAGGATTTAATCGGTGCCGTAAACGAATAAATATTAAAAAGAGAACAAAGCTTCCTGACATCAAAAGGTGTCAGGAAGTTTTTTGTTAGAAAAACGTAAGAATTTGTAAGAAAGTCTTAAAAGGGGACCCCGACATTTTTTGCTATAATGATTGTAGTAAAAAACGGGAGGAACTATTATGAGACATTTTAAAACGAAGCTTTTCATTTTTTTCTGGTGTTTCCTGGTGTTGTCTGCTTGCGGAAAGGAAACTGAAAATACTCAGGAGGCACCGGTGCTTACAGGCGATGGTGGTGAATATGTGTATGTGCCTACGTTTTGGGAACTGAATCCTTTGGAGGGAATGGAGGGTTCACGGTATCTGGTGAGAGGCGTACTTCCCACAGAGGAACAGTTATATTATGCGGTAAAAACTTATGATGAAGGAAGCGATATGTATATTTTCTATCGTTCTTATCAAGAGTTTTCAACCATAAATCAAATTCCCATAAGGGTTCTGCAGGCATCGGGAGTGCCGTTTGTGGATACCATTACGGAAGATGGGGAGGGAAATCTTTATATACTATGGTCGGATTATATTGAAGCAGAGGAAAAAAGCTATGACTACTTGAGTAAAATCAGCTTTAACAAAATCAGCGGTTCTTATGTGGCGGACTATAAGGTGAGCCTGGATGATTTGTGGACGAATAAATGGAATAATTATATTTGGAAGACCGTTGTGGATAAAGAAGGAAATTTCTATGGAGTTTCTGAGAATGTGGTTTATGTGTTTGATGCAGAAGGAAACTTTTTACGAACCATAGAGTGGAAGGTCAATGATCTGAATGCGATGCTTTGTACGGAAGATGGCAGAATATTAGTGGGAATTTATGATAGGGGTAGTTATCAGCTGGTTCAGTGGGATACGAATACGGGAGACTTGGGAGAGCCCTTTATAAATCTTCCGGAAGGTTGTCAGCAGGTCTGGCCGGCTCGAGAAAATAAAGTGCTGGTAAGCGACGGGAAAGTACTCTTAACCTATGATGTGGATTCGGGAGAAAGTATCCCACTTCTGAATTGGCTGGATTCCAATATCAGCGTGGGTAGTATCCGAAGTGTAGGGATGACAGAGCAGGATGGAATTGCGGTGGTATGCAGTATGTCGGGTGAAGACCCCTTTGCCACAAAGTATGAGTTCGCGTTATTGTCTAAAGTAGAGAAGTCAAAGGTTCCCGTAAAAGAAGTAATCACCCTGGCAACGATAGCAACGCCGAGGGATGAATTAACGAAGGTTGTGGTTGCATTTAATAAAACCAATAGTCAGTACCGTGTGGAAATCAAGAGCTATATAGAAGAACAGGGCGATTTCTCTAAACTCACGGATGCCCGCAATCGTTTTATGGCAGATTTGGTGGGAGGCAACGGCCCGGATTTGATCTATTTGGAATATCTGGATTGGGTAAATCTGGCAAAAAAGGGAGCCTTGGAGGAATTAACACCATATATGCAAAAAACGGGAGGTGTTGCAAAAACAGACTTTTTGGAAGCGGTCGTAAATGCGTATGAGCTGGATGGAAGTTTATATACCATTCCGAGAAGCTTTTCCTTAAGCACCTTAATGGGAAAGGAAACCGTGGTAAATTCTGTGGAGGAATGGACATTTGAAAGTATGCTTGAATTGGCACAGGATTATCCGGAGGTTGCGTTAATATATGGTATGGACTCATATTCCTTTATCAGAATGAGTATGCAATATGGAGAGTCGCTGTTTGTAGATAATAATAATCAGTGTCATTTTGACGGGCCGGAGTTTGCAGAGCTCTTAGCATTTGTTACTCAAGGAAAGAATACTCTTGCCATGGGTTTTAGTCCCCGAGCAGACCTTTTGTTGAACAAGTACCTTCTGTTGAAGGTGGATATTACCGGTTTAGAAGCCTATCAGATGTATATGCAGCTTTTTAAAGGAGAGGGAGTATTGGCAGG
>JAZSII010000138.1:0-3291 GCA_045533725.1 Acetatifactor sp.
TGATGAACAATGTCTAGATATGATGGTACTGATGTAAGTAAGGGTGTTGGTATTAGAGCTAGAAGAGCAATCGCATATATTGTATTGATTTTCTTCTCAATTTTGTGTTTGATTTGGTTCTATTTCTTGTTCATCAACGCAACCAGATCTCGTGGTGAATTAACAACAGGTTTTACCACTATTCCCAGTACACATTTCTTTGATAACTGGAGAGGTGTATTGAAAGAAGGTACATTGCCATGGATTTCAGGTTTGATTAACAGTTTGTATATTTCATTTGCAAGTGCAATTTTGTGTACCTACTTCTCAACTATGACAGCTTATGCAATTCATGCATATGATTTTAAGATTAAGAAGTTTATGTTTACTTTTATTTTGATGGTAATGACAATCCCTACACAGGTAACTGCATTAGGTTTCATTCAGTTAATTGATGGTATGGGTATGGATAATACATTTATTCCTTTGATTATTCCTTCCATTGCTTCTCCAGTTGTTTTCTTCTACATGAAGCAGTATATGGAAAGTACTTTACCTCTTTCCTTAGTGGAAGCGGCTCGTATGGACGGTTCCGGAGAATTCAGAACCTTCAATACAATTGTATTACCTCTTATGAAGCCTGCAATTGCGGTTCAGGCAATCTTCACCTTTGTAAGTAGCTGGAATAATTACTTTACACCTGCACTTATTTTGGATGATGACAATAAGAAAACTTTACCTATTTTGATTGCACAGTTGCGTAGTGCTGACTTCCTGAAATTTGATATGGGTCATGTATACTTTTCAATTGCCTTCTCTATCTTCCCGGTAGTTATTGTATACTTATTTCTCTCTAAATTCATCGTTCAGGGTGTTGCACTCGGTGGTGTTAAAGGTTAATCAGAGACGAAAGGGCGTATCGTGGATATGCCCTTTTCTTTTATAAAAAGTTTATAAATGTTTATGATTGAGTATATTTACGTAAGATATAAGGCATGCTATACTATGCTTAGTTTTGGAAAGGTTAGCTGAAATAGCAGCATACGTTATGGATAAGAGAGAATTTATTGACAGGTTAAGAAGTGCTTTGGCCGGTAATCTATCCGCAAATCTGGTAGAGGAAAATACAAAATACTATGAAGATTACATTAATTCTCAAATCAGATTAGGATATGCAGAGGCAGAAGTGATAGAAACGCTCGGAGAACCAAGATTTTTGGCCAAAAGCATTATTATGGCAAATAGTCATAATGTAACCAACAACAAGGCCCGTCAGAATGAAACGATATATACACAGGATACAGCAGAAGATGAGCAGTACAACAATGAATTGCGTTTTGTGCGGATGCCGAAATGGGTGGCGTGGCTGGTCTTTGGCTTGATTGTATTTACAATAGTGGTTGTAATAACTACAATTATTAAGGTGTTAATACCTATTGTTGTTCCTATTTTACTTATTTATTTTTTGATTAAATTATTTAGAGATTGGTTGAACTAAAAGAACTCCGACGAGTTCTTTTTGTTTTTTACAGAGATGGTAAATAATGCAAGTACAACATAGTTTGTATAAGTTGCGGTCGTGTTTCGCATACTATTTTTGTAACCGTAAACGACAGGAGGGAATAAATATGTCAAAGAATAGTCAGAATAACAATATGAATGACAAGTACAACAATGCAAACAACTGCAGAGATTCTAAGAATTCAACCAAGGATTACGAGAAGAACAGCAGCCAGAACAAGTCTCAGAATAATATGAAGGATAATATGAAGGACAAGCAGTAAGTCCGGTAAAATAAGGATACCGCTTTTGGTATCCTTATTTACATAATGGGAATATTTGTGTATACTGTTAGAGATATAAGAACTGATACAAAAGGAAAGAAGCATGAGAAAATTTGAATTGATTGCTCCATGTCATTTTGGAATGGAGGCAGTGTTAAAAAAAGAAATCATCGATTTGGGATATGATATAACGGAAGTGGCAGATGGTCGTATTACGTTTTGGGGAGACGAGGAGGCTCTGTGCCGTGCCAACATTTTTCTTCGTACAGCAGAGAGAATCTTGATTAAAATCGGCAGATTTCATGCTGAAACATATGAAGAATTATTTCAGGGAACCAAGAGTCTGCCTTGGGAAGAATATATTCCAAAGAATGGCAAATTCTGGGTGGCAAAGGCGGCCAGTGTAAAAAGTAAGCTGTTCAGTCCGTCTGACATTCAAAGTATCATGAAAAAAGCTATGGTCGAACGTTTGAAAGAGAAATACAGGATTAACTGGTTCGAAGAGAATGCAGAAAGCTACCCGATTCGTGTGTTTATCATGAAGGATGAAGTGACTGTAGGGTTGGACAGTACAGGTGATTCCCTACACAAGAGAGGATATCGAAAGCTTACTGCCAAAGCTCCCATTGCAGAGAATCTGGCTGCAGCATTGATTATGCTTACACCCTGGCGTGGGGATAGAATACTGGTGGATCCGTTCTGCGGTAGCGGAACCTTTCCTATAGAGGCAGCAATGATGGCAGCTAATATGGCGCCGGGCATGAACAGGGGATTCACTGCAGAAGACTGGGGACATATTATTGGCAGACAGAATTGGTACGATTGCATTGACGAAGCACAGGAAATGGTTGACTTGTCGGTAGAAACGGATATTCAGGGCTATGATATTGATGAAAAGATGGTAACCATTGCCAGAGAGAATGCGAAGCTGGCAGGTGTGGATAAGCTGATTCATTTCCAAAGGAGAAGTGTGGCGGATTTAAGCCATCCAAAGAAATACGGATTTATTATAACGAATCCTCCTTATGGAGAACGTTTGGAGGAAAAAGCAGCGTTGCCGGCTCTTTATAAGACTATCGGAGAACGTTATAAGGCACTGGATAGCTGGAGCCTGTTTATGATTACGGCCTATGAGCAGGCGGAAAATGATATGGGACGTAAGGCAGATAAAAACCGCAAAATCTATAATGGTATGATGAAGACATATTTTTATCAGTTTTTAGGACCGAAGCCTCCTAAGAGACAGGAAGAACGGAGAAATTAGCATGAATATGGATAAAATTATATTTGCAACGGGCAACAAGGACAAGGTGAAAGAAATACAGATGATTCTGGCCGATTTGGGTGTGGAGGTTATTACCATGAAGGAAGCGGGTATTTCCATTGATATCGAGGAAAACGGTGCCACCTATGAGGAAAATGCCATGATTAAAGCCAGAGCGGTAGCAGCATATACGGATGCAATCGTAATGGCAGATGATTCCGGCCTGGAAATCGATTATTTAAATAAGGAGCCCGGTGTGTATTC
>JAZSII010000114.1:0-16101 GCA_045533725.1 Acetatifactor sp.
AAGATTAAATTATTCCCCAGAGAATGTCAGTACTTGGTTGAAGATATTCAGTCAGAACTTTTAAAGAAAACCGGAAAGCATGTAGAAGTTATGGTTTACGGCGACGGTGCTTTCAAAGACCCTCAGGGTAAGATTTGGGAACTCGCTGACCCGGTTGTTTCTCCTGCATATACCAGTGGCCTTATTGGTACTCCCAACGAGCTAAAACTGAAATATCTTGCAGACAATGATTTCAAGGATTTAAGCGGTGCAGAACTGAAGGAAGCAATCTCCAAGAGCATCAAGGAAAAGGATGCCAATCTGGTTGGTAACATGGCTTCTCAGGGTACTACCCCCAGACAGTTAACCGACCTTCTCGGTTCTCTGTGTGACCTGACCAGCGGTTCCGGCGACAAAGTAACCCCCATCATTCTGGGCCAGGGATATTTTGATAACTTTACGGATTAGATTAAGCCGTGCGAAAAATAATAGACTACTATCTAAGTCATGCTTGCATGAACGCAGATAGTAGTCTTTATTTTTTCATAGGGCGCAAGCCCGCGGACCCCCAGAAGCCAAGGGCTTTTGGGGGCGTACGGCGTTATAGGGTGTCGCCCGTGTAAAAAGAATCCTTCGTATTCTTAGGAAATCCACAGGATTTTCGTGCTTACGGCTCTACACCACCATAAACACCAAGGTCAGTATCAAGTAAATCAGCGGTTGATGTATCATATAAATCAACAACGAACGCTTACCGATTTTCTCCAAAAATTCACACTTCCCTTTTTCAAAAACACCAAACAATTCTTTTCTTTGGAATATTCCATACAGGAAGTATCCCACTGCAAACAGGAACAACCAAGGCAACAGCGAAAAATAATCCGTAGAATAAAAACCTCTTTCCGTAAATCCGCAAAAAGTTGCCAGATTCCCCTGATAAATACTCTCCGGCAGGTCTGCTATATGAATTCCCTCAAATCCCAGTGCTCTTTCATTAATATTTCTTGTCACAAAGAAAAGCACTGCACTGACAATTGCACCAATCCAAGGATTGCAATGCTTCAACACAAAATTCAAAGGAATAAACAATAGCATAGCAGTTCCCAAGAAAGTCAATACACCAAACAAAATACTTTCCTCCGGAATTACAATAAGCGTCACAATACTAACAATTGCACCTGCAATAAAAACAATCAGACCACGTTTCAGCTTATGTTGTCCCAACGACCAACAAAAGCCTGATAATAATATGAAGCACCAACAAATACTTTGTTGCCACACATATGCTGCTGTAGACTCAAACCACAGCCAATCCACATCAAATATGTACACCATATCCCATATTGCATGATAAATTATCATACTAATTATTGTAATTCCTCTTAAAATATCTAATAATGCATATCTTTTTGTATTCATTTCTACTCCTTATTTACACCAAACAGAACCTTCCTTGTGCATACCTGCCTTCTTTGCGAATGCACAAGCTGCTTCTGCCGCCTTATCATATTCTTCTTCTGTCTCGAGATGCTCCAGCATTGCAGGTGTATCCTTCGGCAATTCACTGATTTCCTGCATCAGCGTCACATAATCCATGCCACCGGTTCCCAGCAACACCTCATCAAACTTTACTGTCAAAACTTCCTCATTTAAAGCAATATCCTTCAAATGCATGGTCACAATTCCTTCCTTCAACAATTCGAAGGTTTCCTTTATATATTCTGTATTTCCATAGAATCGTCTGGGATGATTAATGGTATTACAGATATCCAGATGCACCCCTGCTGCCTCTCTGTCAACCGCTTTCAAAAAGCGCAAATATTCCTTCGGAGAATCCAGAAAAATATACGGCATCATTTCAAAGGAAAGCTTGGTATGGGTAGGTTTAACAGCATCAATAATACGCTGGCTCACAGCTACAGCCTCCTCAAAAAATTCCTGGGTATAGCAGTCTTTGTGAGGACCACACCAATAACCGGTCTGTTTGGTTCCCAAAATATTAACGCAGGTAGCTGCCTCCAGCTCCTCTGCCAGCCGCAAGCGCGCAATCATGTACTGTATTTTACTTTCCGCTTCCTTTTTATCAGGATGCAATGGATTACACCATGCTCCTACTTCTGCAATCCGGATATCATATTCCTTCATCACAGCTTTAAATTCTCTTAATTTCTCCATATCTTCCAAGGAAATCCAATCCGGACACAACGCTGCGCCAAAGCCCTTCTTCACATGCGCCAAAGCATATTCCGCCGGGTCTGTTCCCTGATAAAAAACATTACCTCCTAATCTCATACTCCCTTCTCCTCTTTTCTGTCTCTTCTGCAACCGCCACTCCAGCAGAATAAACGGCTACATTACAATCGATGAATTACCGTCGCATCAAATTCCTTTGCAGATGCAACTCCCGTATAAGCCATGACACCCTTCAATTCCTCTGTCATTTCCCGAATACGCCCTGCTACCGCATCAGCGCCGCCTTGACGTATGTAGGGTATCAAATGTAATCCCACACTGACTGCTGTCGCTCCCAAAGCAAGCGCCTTATAGGCATCCATACCGGAGCATATACCGCAATCCACAAAAACAGGCATCTTATCTCCCACTGCTTTTACTATATCCGGCAACACATACAGCGGCGGTACCGCATAATTTAACCTTCCGCCATGGTGGGATACTACTATACCCTGCGCACCTATTTCCGCACATTTTACTGCATCGTGTACACTGAGCACGCCTTTTATCACAAACGGAATCTGTGCATATTCTATGTACTTGTGCAAATCTCCCGAAGACTTAACCGCCATTTCTTCCCCAACACAAATATCGGGATTTCCTTTCAAGTCAAACATATGGTCAACATCCATACCAACCGCCAATGCACCCTGCTTCTTTGCACAATCTATCTGTCTAAAAATCTTTTCCTCATCCGCATAGGGCTTAATAATCCGAATAGTCTGTGCACCGGTAGCTACCACTGCTTCAAACTCTTCATCGCTACCCATACCGATCCAGTGCACTGCACCGGCACTTTCTGCTCCTTTTGCATATTCCACCATACCATTCGGCATATCCGGATTAAATGTGCCTATGTGAGACAATGCAGCAGTCATAATCGGAGTGGAAAATTGCTTTCCGTATAGTTCAAACTCTGTATTGGGAACAACACTGTCCATCAATCTTTCTTCCAGTAACAAACTGTCAAAATATGCCCGCGTCACCTCTTTGGATGAAGCCGGATTTGCAATTGTCTTTTGCATATTTTTACCCTCTCTTGTTTATACATTTTACACCCAAAGAAATTGTATCATAATTTTCAGAAAATTTCTACTATCCGCCATTTATTTCTTGACACTCTTATATGTAAGAGATATACTAAAAAGTAAGAAAAAACTGATTATTTCTCGTCTTTTTCTGACAACTGTCAGTTTTACTAGAAACTAATGATAGGAGAGACTATATGGTAGATTACATTTTAGGAAATTATCTGGTAGATACGGGCAAAATTACTGCCGATCAATTAGAAGAAACGTTAGACAAGCAGGATTCTGTAAGAGTCAAATTAGGTTTAATTGCCGTAGCCGAAGGTATGATGACTTTGGAACAGACTGATGAAGTAAACAGATTACAGGCCATTCTCGACCAGCGTTTCGGTGATATCGCCGTAAGCAAGGGGTATTTGTCAGACGAACAGGTAGGTTTATTACTTCGCAAGCAAGGTAATGCCTTTCTCATGTTTGTCCAATCATTAGTGGACGGCTGCTACATAACAATGGATGAAGTAGATTCTATCGTCAATGAATTCAAGCAGGCAAAAGGTTTTACCGATGCCCAAATGGAAGACTTCAAGACTGACGAAGTAGAAAAAATCGTTCCCTTGTTCCTTCCCGCAGAAGCCAAGGCATATAACGATATTATTTGTGTAGCGCTTCGTACATTTGTCCGCTTAATTGATCGTCATGCATATATTTCAGAAATAACCATGACCGATTGTTTACCTGCAACCAATCAGGTAAATCAGGAGTTGTGCGGCGATAACGGTATCATTGATTGCTTCTCCGAAGGCTGTGGTGCATTATTAAAGACTGCTACCATCTTTGGTCAGGAAGAATTTGCAGAATTAGATATGGATGCTTTGGATGCAGCAGGAGAATTCCTGAATTGTATTAATGGTTTGTATGCATCAGCATTAAGTGAGCAGGGTACTTTCCTGGAATTGATGCCGCCTGAATATGTAGACATGAGTGCAAAAGCAAAGAATTTTTGTAAAGTAACCATTAATATCAATAATCAGTGTTTAAACTTTACAGTAGCAGAACTTGTATAGGGAGGAAATAAAAATGGCAACAGTTTTAATGGTAGATGATTCCAGAACATCCAGAAGAATCTTGAGAAGCGTTTTGGAGCGCGGAGGCTTTGATGTAGTAGACGAAGCGGCAAACGGAGAAGAAGGATATTTAAAATATAAGCAGTTACAACCCGATATCGTAACCATGGATATTACCATGCCGGTTATGGATGGTATCGAATCATTAACTTTGATTAAAAAGGCAAATCCTGATGCAAAGGTAGTAATGATTACTGCTGCAGGACAGAAGGAAAAAATGGTGGAGGCATTGAAGCGTGGTGCAGATGAATTCATCACCAAGCCTTTTGATGAAACTGAAGTATTAAATGCAATCAAACACATCTTAGATTAATACGCAGAAACTAAGCCGGACACATTGTCCGGCTTTTCTAATATCTTCATCGCTACACATATATTATCTTTATGCCCATCTCTTCTGCCCTGACTTCATAACCCTCTGTCATCTTCTGACCGGCAATCATTTCCCTGCGCACATATCTTCCGCCAAAGCGCCTTGCAACTGTTTCCAGCTCGTACAGGGCCATCTGATTTACCTTACCGTTTTTGCAGGAAGCAAATACCGGAACATTCCCTTCCAGAGCCAACACATCAATTTCATTCTCAACATCCAACTCTGAACCGGACATATCACCATCCCAGTCAATGTGCACACCCACACGAACATCAGAAAATCTTTCGTCTGCAATCTTCTCGTAGTAGGAATGTAATTCCAAAGCACATCCCGCATCCATCATACATTCTCTCATAATAGAGTCTTTATAGCGGAAACCGATAGCCTCCTCACTGCTCCAAACTTCCTCCAGAATTCCCGCATCTCCTAATTGATGAAGCATAATCTCCGCCTGCTTGATGGTTATACTGCCGGATTGCTGAACAGCCTTTTGAAACTCTTTTCGAGAGGCTAGTACATTCATTTCTTCGTCCTCTCTGTTTAAAAGCTTCTTAAGCATACCGGAAAAACCGTTCCACTTGCGTGAATCTCTGCCTGCTATATTCCAAAGCTTTTCAAAATCTGCCTTAAAAGCCGGATTCTCCATCTGACTTTTAACTACTTTTTGCTGACGGTAGTTGATACTTCCGCCCCACATTGCAATAATATTATCCAGCGTCAGGTTAATTTTGCGTTTTTCTACCAATTCATCAATACCGGGGAATTCCCTGTCATTAAGAACATACAATTCTTCCTTCCATACATCGTACTGGTGCATAGGTGTCTCCAACCTCGTGGAAAGAATTCCCATTGCCACCAACATCAAACCTTCTCCTCCGGTCAGGTCAAAAAAGCAATTGCTTCCGCGATGTTTCTCAATCAGAATTTCCTTTTCCAGCACTTCAATAACACGATACAGATTGCTTTTGCTCAACTCAATAAATTTAACATCCTCTATTCCGCAAATATTTTTTAGCGAATCTCTGGTAACTTGTATTCTCTTTTGATTCATCAAATCTGACTGGCCGAAGAAAATCACCTTGTCCATCTTATAATTCAAGCAAGTTATCAAATTCTCCAAAGGCTCTTTGTCGAAAAACTCAAAATTTACATTCATAACAAATTCCTACCTTCATTCATCTCAGTATTTGTACGCAACATTATTTGCACAAAATAAATGCGTTTATATTTTTCAGTCTGCTTCGTAATATAATGATTGAAACAATCCACCCAAGCAGACCACCTATCGGTAATGGCAGGAAATAATACGCTATTTCCAACTCCCCAAAGACAATGGTACTTATCACTACCACCAGTGCAAATACCGTTGCAATAAATCCGATTTCTTTGTATGCGGAGAAATAATACAAAATTACCATGGCATCATACATGCAAAATACGAAAAACATGCCTAACGCCAACACAATAAAGTGCTCCAGCTGTTCTACCGTAACTCCCTGTCCTTGTACCAATACCCCCAACAAAGACACACTTACAAGCGTGACTGTCAGTTGTACACCATAAATCAGTAATAGCTGCAAACGAACCCCATTCTGCAAAGTTTCTCTTTCTTTTTCAATCAGGTCATAAGCGCCCTCTTTTATTACAGACAAATATTTAACATATTTACCGTAAAAGCCGACCTTCATAATTACTTCAAAAACAATCATGCCCGGCAAATGAATCATAACCGCAACAAATATGCCCGTATCATACTGAATGATATTGGGAATGCACAAACCGGTAAACAATGCTATTCCGCTCCAGCTCAAGTAAGGATATTTTGCAAAATACTTCATGAAATCAAAATATCGCTTGCCGGGTGTACCAAAAGCTTTCAGGTTGAAACAAAGCAGCAGAAAAACCATCAAAAACAAGCCACTCGCTACCGCCAGATAAATACCGAATCTTATGTCTGTTTTCCAAGTCACGCAACACAAATAGGAAACAAGCAAAAATACCGCCGCACCAAAAGCATACGTAATACAAAGCTTGGAAAATTCTTTAATAACAGCAATATATCCTGACAACTGAAAGAAAACCGTCAACAAAACGGCTGCAATAAAATACACCACCAAAAAGCTCCGGTCCATACTTTCCTGCTCCCGAACAAAAAAGCTCAGAAAACCGGCACCTATTGCAGCTACAATACCCACACAAAGCATGGAACCATACAACGAAGCAGCAACGTCTCCTTCCTTTTCTTCAAACACCTTATCCGAAATATATCGGGACAGCACCGGACCTACAAATGCTGAAACTAATATTGCGACCAACGAAATACTTGTAAATGAGGTCACGAAAAAATCAACATCAGACTCATCCACCTGCCACATACCTAACAAACCTCTTATCCAAAATAGTGCAATCAGAAAGAAGAAGGCAGGACCAACCACTGTAAGCGGCGATGACAGCACTCCCAAAGATTTTGCAGTTATGGTCTTTTTTTCGAATATTTTATTCAGCTTAAATCCAACACCTGCCATTATTTTTTCCCTCCGTACAGAGCATATATACTCTTATATCTGTTTAGGAAATCCTCGCTTCTATAATATGTCTCTACTCTTTTTTGTCCTGTTTTTCCCATCCGGGCTAATTTGTCGCTGTCTTTTGCACAATGCAGGATGGTATCGGCCATTGCTTTGGAATCCATTACTGGAACCACATATTCGGCTTTTCCCAGTTCATCGCCTACTTTACCTTCCAACAATCCCTTGCAGTCCCCTGCATTGGTACAAACAAAAGGCTTCGCGGCAGCCATACCTTCCAACATGCCCAAAGGTTGTCCTTCACTGATACTGGAAAGTACCAGCAAATCCATCTCCGGTAAATATTCCCTGATATCCACCTGCCCCAAAAACGTAACATTGCCAATATGTAGTGATTCAATTAATTTCACGCACTCTTCGTAATAATCGGGCTCTTCATCAAATCCGCCCATAATCCACAAATGTGCCTCCGGCATGCTTGCCAATACCTGATCAAATGCAAATAACATGGTTTTCACATCCTTGACCGGAACTACCCGGAGAATGGCACCAATGTGAAAAGCATCCTTATCCAAAAGATTTTTACTCTCCAAATCAGAAAATGCACGAACATCCACGCCATTAGGAATGACCTGTATTTTTGACGCCGGACACCCTAATTCTACTTGTAATGCCTTATTACTTTCAAATAAAGAGGTCACCAAAGAAGCTTGTCCGTAAGTAATCATTGACAGCTTCTTAAAGAAGTTAATCCACAATTCTTTAAACTCATCACTGATCCACTCAGAGCGTACAATCTCTTCCTCACGCTCCCTGGTATAGATGCCATGTTCTGTCAAAATCAGGGGCTTCTTTTTGGCATAAGATGCCGCACTTGCCAAAGCACCTGCATATCCCGTAGAAAGTGCATGATATACATCCGCCATAGGAAATTCATCCGATAAGGGATTCAAAAGTGAAAAATACAGCTCACGGAAACTGGTTAAATACTTTGAAAACACTTCTGTGCTTGCGTTCTTCAAATATTCCTCCAGACATGTTTCATAAAATCCCTTGGACATTAATACATCAATCAATCTTTTCTTGTTCTTCTGCAAAAAATCCAACATGGATTTCCACGAAAAAGTTTCCGCATCCGCACTGATAAATTTGCGGAGTACCTTTTTTTCTCTTTCGCTGATATGAATATCTTTGTAATTCTGTTTAGACGGCTCCTCCCCTAAATAGACAGTTTTTACCTCTTTCACATTCTCGGGCAGCTCATATTTGTACTCGGACATTTCTTCCGGAGTGGTGGCAATGGACCAGATAACAAATTCCACGTCCGGAGTCCCGCTGCACAACATTTGAACCCAGCCGGACACACCGCCTGTTATATAGGGGTATCCTCCTTCACAAACCAAACAAACTCTCATTGTTTTCTCCTTGTAATCCAGAACCGCAACAACATTAACCCTTCCGTCGACAACTGAATATCAGAGTTTTCCAATTCTCTCAGACATCTGAAGAACTTTCTCTTATCCTTATTTTTGTAATACATATTCAGCATCAGTCTGTAGCCGGTTTCATCTTTTTTCTCTTCGGGACAAATTTTCCATACATTCTCTGCCTCCTCAGTATCTCCAAGGAATATGAGACTGTCCAAATAATATGTAATTTCTGAAGCAGTAATTTCTCCGGCATCTGTTTTTCGCAGTTTCATAAAGAAGGTACAATACTCTTCTCTGTAGATTGCGGCTTCCTTGTCTTCCAACACACCACTCTCCAGATACTCTTCCAAACCGGCTAAATATGCGTGAATGGCAGACAGGTCAGAACTCTTTTCTGCCACTGCTTTTCGCAACTTATTGATCTTTTCTTTCTTTTGTCGCTGAACCTCCATCTTGGCGGCCGCCACATAATATGCCGCGTCAGAATCCTCTCCTGCAGACAAAATCATCTTATAATTTTTATCCACGCCCTTTTTTAACTGGTCCAAAAGAAGGGTTCGTTTTTCACCGTTACTGCTTACCGCCATAGCCTCCTCAATGGGAATGACATCCAGTTCCTTGCTCATATCCGGTGTTTTCTCTACCCGCGCAACAGGGCAACCTTTTATCAATGCGCCCCTATCATAGCCGGGTTTTTTGTTCCTTCCGACTATCCACATGGGAAGAAAATATAAAATAACCCCCACAACCAAAAATGCCAGAAAAAACAGGACTATTAAAATGAATTGCTCCATCCCTGCTATTCTCCCATATCAATCTCTTTTATAATACTTACCTCAACATTGCGCTTCATTAATCGTTCCATAGCCATTCGAGCTTCCTCTTCCGTGCTATTGGTCAATAAGACATATACATTCTTCTCCCAGTCCATGCCCCAAATATCCACGTTTCTAAAGAAAGACTGCAGTTTATGATACTCGTCAACCATACTCTCCTTCGGAACGATTTTCAAAATAGAATAATCTCCAAATTCCCTGTCTCTCTTTTCCTGGGCAAATTTAAGTGCCTTAATAAACTCAGCAGGGAACAAAATATCCGTATTCTTTACATACTTATCTTCACGTACAGCCTCATCATACCGGAATGCACTCTCCAAAGAACGTGAGGTCAAAAGCAATAAAGTACGTACCATATTGATATGATACAGAGACATGTACTCCATAGGAATTTCCTTAATAATGATAACAGCCTCACATTCCCCTTCAATGGAGACCGGCAATACAAGGGCGGGTTCTTTTTTCCAGACATTTCCCTCATACAGCTCATTATTTGCCACAGCCTTTTTGATATAAGGGTGTGCTTCCAAATCAATGGAACGTTTTCCCATAAGCGACTCTTCATTCAGTGCTGTAATCAGACGCAAGTACCGTCCGCCTGATTTTGCCTTATAAACAGCAACCGTGTCCGTGCCCATCATGTCTTCTATCACATGCAATATTTCCATAAAAATACGGTCTGATTGCAACACATCAATCTTCTGAATAATAGAATACAACTTCGGAATACTGTTCTTGGCATTCAGTATTCGCTTTTCATATTCCCTCTTAATCAAATTATTCTGCTCATTAATAGCAGACAAGCTATCATAAGCTTTTTTCATATCCTTTGCGTCCTGCTTTTTAATACGCAGTTCTTCACGCAACTGATCCACGGTATAACCAATAGCAACACCCGCAAACACATATCCGGCTATGGCAAGCAAGCACTCCGTACAATCCTGTATTTTGACAATTCCGGGCCTGTTAATATACGCAAGGGCAACATGTGCCACACCGGCCAAAGCCGCCGCAAACGAGCCAAATCGCACGCCACACAGCAAGGCTATTAACATCACTCCCATAAGTAACCAAGGAACCTGTGCAAAACCGGGAATTTCTTTGCATACAACAAAAGCGCTCAGAGACAAAGCAAAAATAAGTGCACTTACAAGGCACTGCACTCCCTTGTTTCTCATAGATAGTTTCCGCTTCTTTTTCTCTGTTCCTGCCTCCTCTTCTCCATGCGTAAAACAGATCTTTCCGTGTCCCAACAACTCATCTATATTCCAAAAATCCGTCCAGCCTACTGCCTTCTTAATCTTACTATTATCCACCGTTACGCGGTGCTCCACCTCTTCAATAACAGGTTCCTTATCCAAAATCTCAACCTTGGCAATCTTCTTGGCAACATTACCCTTTTGCAATGTTGCAGAACCGCAGACATTGTAGATACCTTCCCAACGCTTCTCTATAAGACGTACAACAGCATCTGCCACATCACTTACATGAATGGGCTGGATATCTTCATTCAAGATAGTTCTGCTCTGCACTACATCCTCTCGGAGTGCAGCAAAATAATTCTCTGAATCCACACGTATTTCATTGGAAAATACCTGTCCCAAACGAAGAATCATTGCAAATAGACCATTATTCTTTCTGTATTTGTCAATCATCTCTTCCTGAGCGGCCATCCAACGTCCCTTTAATGTAACGGGCTTTAAATATGCTCTTTCAGCAACTACAAGCTTGTCTGTACCATACACCTCGGTAGACGACAAAAACAGAAACATGCCCACATTTGCACGCAAAGCCTCCTCCAAGTTGTCCGCCAACAAAGATAAACAATCGCTTTGCCCAACCGTCCACTCTGCCTTCATATAGTTCAAACCTTCAAAAACAACCACATCCGGCTGCACAGAGGCATAGACATTCCCAATGGTTTCTCCCGAACCCAGTTCATAATATCTGTATGCATGCTTTGCTGTCGCATTCAATTCACCGGCATTACCTGTCAGAAAATAAATATCATTCTCTTCCTGCCGTAAACGCTCCATGATTCCGGATGACAAACTGTCGTAACTTCCTACAAATAATATTTTCATAATTGCCCGCCTTTTAGAAAATAAATACTATACTCCCACTTTTAATATAACTACATTTCTCTCCACACTTCAATACTCTTTTACAGATTCGTCAAATTTCCCCACGAAATATTTGCTTTTTTGTATATAATTACGGTTTTATGCAAAAAGAAAAACCGCGGGACCGGATTGTTCCTCCCAACGGTTTTACTCTTTATTCCTGACAGTCCGGATGCTGGTGCAAGTACTTCTCTTTGGTTGCCAAGCCACCCCGGATATGTCTCTCTGATTTATTAACATCCAATACCTTTCTCGCTTGTTTCGCCAGCGTCGGATTGATTTGCATTAATCGTTCCGTACAGTCTTTATGTACCGTCGACTTACTCACGCCAAATTCCTTGGCAGTCTGTCTCACCGTGGCATTGCAGTCAATGATATAGTTGGCAATACTAATCGCTCGCTCTTCAATATAATCCTTCAAAAGAAAACCCCTCAAATGCTTTTTTACAGTTTATGTAGCATTTAAGGGGGATATGACTGTTATTCTTTATCTTTCAAAACACTTCTGCCGCAGTTTACCTTCTTATAATTTCTCTGCAATATCCAAAATCAAGCGTTCTGTTTTCTCCCAGCCAAGGCAGGGATCCGTAATGGATTTACCAAAAACATGCTCGCCGGGTCCTTGTGCACCATCCTCGATGTAGCTTTCAATCATCAGCCCCTTTACCAATCGCTTGATATCAGCATTTTGGTTACGACTATGCACTACATCTTTGGCGATACGTATCTGTTCTAAATATTGCTTTCCCGAATTATTATGATTGGTATCCACAATAACCGAAGGATTTTTCAGGTTTGATTTCTCACAGAGTTCTCCGACCCTTAACAAATCTTCATAGTGATAATTGGACACACTGCGACCGGTAAAGTCCGTATATCCACGAAGAATAGCATGTGCGAAATCGTTCCCTTCACTTGTAACCTCCCAACCGCGATACAGGAAAGTATGGCTTGACTGTGCTGCTATTATGGAATTCATCATGACGTTAAGATCTCCGCCGGTAGGATTCTTCATGCCGGCCGGAATTCCCACACCGCTTGCTGTAAGTCTGTGCTGCTGGTTTTCCACTGAACGCGCACCAACCGCAACATAAGAAAGCAGGTCTGACAGGTAACGATGATTCTCCGGGTAGAGCATTTCATCCGCACAAGTGAAATCGTAATCTCGCAAAGCCGCCATATGCAATTCACGGATTGCAACGATTCCTTTATACATATCAGGCTTCGCTTCCGGATCCGGTTGATGTAACATTCCCTTGTAACCCTGTCCGGTGGTTCTGGGCTTGTTGGTATAAATTCTGGGGATAATAACAATCTTATCCGATACCTTTTCCTCAATCTCGCGAAGTCTGGAAATATACTCCAGTACAGGTTCTCTGTGGTCTGCTGAACAAGGACCGATTACCAATATAAATTTATCAGAGCTACCGTCAAAAATGGCACGTATACTCTCATCGCGCTTCTCCTTAACTTGCACCATGCGTTCTGTTAAGGGGAACTCTTTTTTTACTTCCTGCGGAATAGGAAGTTTTCTGTGAAAATGCATTTGCATCGTAATTTACCTCTTTTTAATTTGTTATGACGGATTATAGCGTTTTAAAGCAGTGCGGTCAAGTATTTCTTCATTATCCGTACTTTTTTCTGATAATTGTATAATGTTTCAATTGTACCAATCACCTGCTCCTTGCCAAGCTGTACTTCCTCTTCGGTAGTTACTTCCATCCTCAAAGCCCGTTTCACATTATATTCCAACCATCCGAGCATGCCCATGCAGCTACCCGCAAACACTGCATCCCAGTCCACATTTTCCAGCCGCACATATTGTGTATATGCCTTCAAAAGAGCATCGAAATGCCCTTTCAAAAGTCCGCCTTTTCCATCATCTGCCCAGTAGTTTATTACTTCCAGAAGTTCCTGATAGGGATTTACATATCCCGCTGCCTCCCAATCGATAATCCATGGGGTATTTTGGTTCCACATAACGTTTTTCGGGTCTAAATCACGATGGCTGATAACCAATGTTCTTGCAAGTGCCTCCCCCGCATTGCATGCTGCTTGATTCCATGTTTTGATATCAGGAAGTGCTTGCCGATAACGAGCCGCCCAATCCTCCGCTTCATATCCCTGCGATTGTTTCTGATAGTCATCCCAGGTGAACATCGTTACTCCGCCTTCATCCGGCGTCACTCCCTCTATGGTAAGCTGCTTACCGTGAATCTTCCCCAACACCTCACCAATGGCAAAACAATTCTCTGCTGTAATCATGGGTGGAAAAACGGAAGTCCCTTCCACCCAGTCAAAAATCATATAATGTGCTCCATTCAGCTCGTGAATCTGCTTTCCGTTAATCTCCAAAGCTGCCACCACGGGTATGGTTGATTGAAACGCAGTTGCTATCCTTTCTGAATTCACGGTATTCTGTAACGCCGTTGGACGTTTCATGATTTCCGGATTAAGGACCTTCACCGCGTATGTACCTTTATCAGTGTTCACACGATACATCCTATGAAGCAATCCTCCTGATACTTGTAGAGGGTCGGCTAAAACTGCTCCTAATTTCAAGTATTCCATCAAATTATTTATCTCTATACACTTCATCTGTACTAAGCCTTTCTATCCATCTAATATTTCACCCTATTAAATCACATTATAAACATCCATCAATTCCATGAAGTAGCAGTTGTACTGTACTCAACTAGTTCATGAGACAAGCAGGCATTAATGCAATCTCCTCATCTCGGCTCGCATCCGGACGCAGAAAGCAGGCTCTTGACACCCTAAAGCGAATATTTGTCTTTGGCATAGACATTTTCTTTGGCATACCGTATGAACTTGGCTTACCCCCGGTTGGCACACCACAAATTGTGGCTATACCATTATCCTTTAATGTAACTGCAAATGTCCTGGCACTGCTGAAGGTATTATGGGAAACCTTGCAGTAAATCTTTTCAGGCAATAAGGAATCCTGTTGCTGATTCTCCACTACATCTTTCCGATTTGTTATCATCCTTGCCTCACCGGTAGAAAAATCTACCATCTCATACCGATGGTATTGTTTTACCCGCGTATACTTGATGAATTCGTCGATAACAGAAGAATCCCCACCCATATTCTCGCTTAGGTCCAGAACAAAGGCATTGATGCTCTGAGTATTACAGATATATACCAATTCTCTCAACATCCGCTTATACTCCTCGTTACAAATGCAGGTATTCAAATGCATAATAACCGTACCAGCAATGATTTCGTATGTAAGAAATTCATCATCCGATTTAAACTCTAAAAAACCATCATACGGTAACAAAAGAATATCTCTCTTTATCATTTCCTCACCCACTGTAAAAGTAATGGTGTAACTTCTTTTAGTTCCAAATAATCTTCTCAGATTCATTTCACTAAACATATGGTAATTTTGATATGGGTATCGTATCATTCGGCTCTTTACCAAATAGATGTTTTCATGAGGAATTCTATCTGCAAGTGCCGTTATTAATTCTTCTATAGCGATTCCTTCTACACTCATAATGCGTGCATTTTGGGGGATATCCTCATATTTTTCTACTAAAATCAATTCATCACCATTCGCTCCACTCCAGCAACATTTCAAATTCAAACATAAATCCTCAGATGTATAAGGAATCTCTATATTTGTGTGACCATCCTGTAAAAAAGTTGTTAATTCTGTAGCCACATCAATAAAGCTATTATAATCTTGCACTACATCGACTTTAGCCAAGTACAACTCTTCTAATTCTGCTTTTTTCTTCTCATCAATTATTATGTAAGGATGATTTAATAATGCTGTATACAAATACTCTAAATCTTCTTTATACTCATTTATCCCCATAGTTACACCTACTTACTATATAAATCTATCTTTCATTATACCAAAAACACTCCCAAGTTTCCACCTGAGAGTGCTCGTCAATATTCCTTTTACATATATTTCAGATGCTCCAACAACACTTCCGCTCCAAATGGCTTTGCCACAAATCCCGCAGCACCAAGCTCCAGGGTCTTTTTCACAGTCTTATCATCAGCCATTGCAGAAAGCATCAGTACAGGAAGTTCCGGATAGGCTTTTTTTACCTTCTCAAGAATTACTAAACCATTCCCCGGCATGTTGATATCCAAAAGAAGAATATCCACCGTTTCTTTTTCCAATATATCCATGCACTCTTCGCCGTTCTTCGCCTGCAATACCTCATACTCTTGGCTATTTAAAATATCCTTCACCATATTCCGCAAAAACTCTGCATCATCTGCGTGTAATACCCTACGGAGTTCCTGATTTTCGTTCTCCGTACAATATCCAAAGAGTACATCAATATCATTCTGAATCATCACTTCAGACGCATCTATCAATATCCCTCCTGCAAGCGCATAATGTGTAATACAATGCTCTTTTCCCCTCAACAAATCGTCACAGGATAAATTTAATATATCAG
>JAZSII010000251.1:0-6645 GCA_045533725.1 Acetatifactor sp.
AAATAGTTCCCCGATGCATCATAATGGCACTGCGGGTAATAGCAAGACCTAAACCCGTACCCCCAATTTCTCTGGAATGGGACTTATCCACACGATAAAAACGTTCATAAATTCGGGTAAGGGATTCTTCGGGAATACCGATACCGGAATCACTTACCTCAAAGGTAAAATACTGGTGATCCGCATCCACTGATACCTTAACCCAACCATGCTCCTTATTATACTTGATGGCATTCTCAACCAAATTGGACATAATCAATGTCATCTTTACTTCATCCACTTCCGCCACAACCGGACGCGCACTTTCAAAAACCAATTCGATATCCTGCTTACGCGCAATAGGACGCAATCTCTTTAATATAAGCTCTGTCAAAGCATTAATATCCACCTGGGAAATATTCAGCTCCATCGCCTTCTTGTCCATCTTTACCAATGCCAAAAGATCCGTAATAATTTGATTTTCACGGTCAATTTCCGATACGATATCTCCCATAAATTCTTTATACAACTCCACAGGTACATTATCCTGCATAAGCAAAGAGTCTGCCAAAACCTTCATGGAGGTCAGCGGCGTTTTTAACTCATGAGACACATTGGATACAAACTCCTGTCTGGAATCATCCAAAACCTTCATACGTTCCAGTAGTTGGTTAAAAGCTTCCACAATCAATTCTGTTTCCGCCAAATCCGAAACCGATATGGGGTCATTACTATAACCGGCCTGTACTTCATTAATAGCTTTGGTAACACGGCCAAAGGGTCTTGTCAATACCCGTGACAGAATAAAGGCAAGTCCTATTACAAACGCAATCATAATTGCCTCTATAATCATTGCTTTTCTGCTTAGAATTTCCATGGTAGAGGTAATATAATCCGTGGACACACTGGTTAACATAACGCCTTTGATTTTCTTATCCGTTTCCGCAGAGGTACTATTCTCTTCTGTAGAACTTCCATCGGAAGTAATGGTATCCACAATAGGCGTCGTAATCTCAATATATCCGTTTTCGGCATCATATTTGGCGATACTCTGCCCCTGAAACGTTTGAATAATCTCCTCAGAAATAATGGTTTTCTTTTCTATCAAACCATATGTATCTTTTAGCACATTGAAATTGCCTGTGATAATCAAAACACGGCCGTCATACAGATTGGACAGCATTTCTAACTCGGCATTGATCACCTTGGAAGAAGGTGTATTGAGATAGTCTTCAATAATCAAATGATTTGCCAGAATCTTAAGTTGATTTTGCACATTTTGGGTACGATATTCCACCGCACGCTCCTCATAGTTTTGTACAATTCCGTATTGCAACACTATACAAGGAATACTTCCCACCAGCAAAACCAAAATGAAAATTCTGGCCCTCAGACTACGTAGACTAAAAGTTTTACTTATGAACTTTTTTAAACGCTGAAGCATGTTCTTCATAACTCCATGCATATCCTTCCTTATTCATTGCAAAAATAATAGCCGACACCCCATTTGGTGTGCACATACTTAGGCTCGCCGGGACGCTCTTCAATCTTTTCCCGGAGTCTTCTGATGTGTACATCCACTGTACGAACATCTCCCGGATAATCAGCTCCCCACACCATTTTCAAAAGTTCCTCTCTGCTGTATACCTGATTGGGGTTCAACATTAAAAACTCCAACACTTCAAACTCTTTTGCAGTTAAACCAATCTCTTTTTCATGAATGAAGCATCTTCTGCCGGAGCAATCCAAGCGAACCTCTCCGCTTACAATTTCCTTTTTAGCCTCTGCCGTATTCTTTTTGGGTTCCATGCGGCGCATAATAGCCTTGATCCGGGCCTTCACCTCCAGAATATTGAACGGCTTGGTGATATAATCATCCGCACCATATTCCAGTCCCAAAATCTTGTCCATATCTTCGCCCTTTGCAGTTAACATAATAATCGGAACATTTGAAAATTCACGTATCTGCTGACATACCTCAAACCCGGTAAGTTTCGGTAACATTACATCCAAAAGAACCATGTCGTATTTATTATTCTGCACATACTGTAACGCTTCCTCTCCGTCGTATGCACAATCCACTATCATACCATCCTGTTCCAAACTGAAACGGATCCCTTTAACAATTAACTTTTCATCGTCTACTACCAAAACTCTTTTCTCCGCCATACTATTACCTTTCTCTTATTTGACATCTATAAACTCTTTGATTTTCTGAAACAAACTGTCCTTAATCCCGGGAACCTTCATAATATCTTCTATGGTTTGAAATGCTCCATTCTCCATGCGATATACAATGATATCGTTTGCCTTACTCTCTCCTATTCCGGGCAGTGTACACAATTGCACTTCATCGGCTGTATTGATATTTATCAACTCATTTCTTCCCTGCTGCATTTCCCACAGTAACACTTCTTCTACAGTGGGCACGTACACCTTTTCACCATCACATAACACGGCAGCCAAATTCAAATAATCCGGGTCTGCATCCGTGGTCATCCCTCCTGCCATTGTAACCGCATCAATCACTCTGGATCCGCTTTGCAAAGAAATTACACCGGGCATCTGTACCGCACCACACACATGTACCAGAATCTGCTCCGTTCCCGTCGGCATAGCTTCTGCTTGTATCTCCTCAACATATGTATCCGGGGAAGCATCAGAATTTTCAAAAATAATATTCTCATCTTCACATCCGGACAGATAAATCAAACATCCTGCTATTACAAATAAATATTTCCTTTTTCTTTTCATCATAGTTCCTTTCCCTTTCGGTAATCGGAATGCCTCTCTATGTTGATATTCTTATTGTAAAATAGATGTCACTAATCTGCAAGTATTCTTTTATGAACGCCACTTAAAAATAACGATACCTGCAACCGCAAGCAGCATGCCTATAGCCTTACGCCATTCCCAGGGTTGCTTTTCCACACCAAACAAACCAAACAACTCAATCAGGTATGCTACTGCAAGCTGTGCAACTACGATTAAAAGAACTGCCTTGGCAGGTCCCAGGGCTTCCATACTCTTAATAACGGTATAGGTAATAAATGCACCGATTGCTCCACCCAAAAGCATATATTTAGGTTCTACCCTGACCGGTGCAAGCAGTGAACTCCTATCCGTAATCAGCCAAGCTGCCAGACATACACACAATGCCGTAAACTGCACAAATACATTTGCAGCCCACACGGTGGAAGATTTTGTCACCTCTGTATTAAAAACTCCCTGGATACTCATTAATGCTCCTGACAAAAGCGCTATCAAAAAACCAATCATAGGAATCTCCTTATTAAAAATATTAATAATAGAATATCCCCTTGATTGGTTTTTTATGTGTCATTTATCTGATTATTTGTGACTCTATTTGCTGTTCCAATGCCTCTAGCAAAGTCTGTTCATCTTCACCATTCCATACCTTGGAGAACAATATCTCTAACTGCAACCAAAAATTACTGGTATCCATCATTTTGTTCAAAGGTATGCTGTCGGCATATTCCTGTTGGAAGACATACATCATATCATTGGCAATTACATTCTTATTTGCAGCGGCTTTACCTGCTCTTCCATATAATTCACCCACGTACTCTGTAGCCAGAAACGCCGCAAAACTGTTTGCCAGTTCCTGATGCTCAGAGTAACCGTTTACTGCTACCACCGATGTAACAGAAAGGGAACGCCCCTTTAATTCATCACTGGGATCCGGCATCACAGCAACTCCGTATTTATATGAAAAGCTCTCTTCCTGCACCGCCTGCTCCAATACCTTTACCACATCCGTCGTTGCAATGGTAAATACCAGCTTGCCGTCCAAAAAGTCCTGAATTACCGATTCATACGATACCAAATCAGATTCAATATAAAAGAATTGATTTAATGCCTTATAAATCTCCAGACAGGAAATTACCTGCTCACTGTTAATAACAATGTTATTTTTGTCATCTCCGCAATCGCCGCCCACAATCATGTAATTACCGACAAAATGATAATTGTATAGGATATCGGAAACATCCCAGCGAAAAATTGCTTCTACTGTTTCAGGAGCGTCGAAGGTGTCACTCACCGTCAGCAAATGACTGATTGTTTTCGGTACGGCGGACAACATCATTTCATCACGCTTTTGCAAAAAAGTTGCTTCATCATAACTTACGCCATCCTCTTCTGCCTTTGCTTTTACCTGCTGTAATGCCCACTCCTGCAAAAACGTTTCATTATACAGCAAAACCGTAGTCTCATAGGCTATCGGATATGCAATTAACTTACCTTTATAGGTGACTGCATTTCTTGCAGCCTGTGAAAAATTGTCCTCCGTCAGCACATTTTTTACATCATTAATTTCCGTAGCCAGACCGGCTAAATATGCTTTTTCCAAGGAGTCATTAGTGATCAAATAAGCATCCGGCACCGGACCTTCATGCACGGAAGCATGATTAATTGCTTCCAAATATTCACTTCCGGATACCAACTGCGGTATCACTCTTACACCATACTTTTCGCCGAATACTACCGCTGCACTGCTGATATAATCTGACATGGTCTCGTCGGAAAACCAAAAGTATATGGTATCCTTCTCCTCCACTAAATTAACTGCTTCCTCGACTTCTTCCTGCGGAGTCACTGTCCCCTTTAAACTGCAGACAAACAGTCCTGTCATTGCCAATGCAAGAAACAGTACTGTAAATAGCTTCATTCTTAAATGCATTTTTTACCTTCTCATTCTATTCTTCAATACAAGTTTCCAAAATTCCAATCATTTCATCCACATTTGCCTTGGTAATTACCAATGCGGGAACAAAACGAATAATATTTGTACCGGCATTAATCAAGATTAATCCCTTTTCCATCGCCTTTGCAATAATAGGACCTACCGGTTTCTTAAATACCAATCCCTGCATAAAACCGATACCGCGTCTGGTTTCGATACAGTCAAATTTGGATGCAAGTTCCTCCAGCTTTGCCTCCAGATAAGGTGCCACTTCCTTTACATTCTCAAGCACCTGTAATTCCTCATACAAGTCGAAAACCTTGGAAGCCGCTACTGTTGCCAACGGATTACCACCATAGGTAGTACCATGGTCTCCCGCACACAAAGAATTCTGTGCCACACGCTCCGTCAACAAAAATGCACCGCCGGGTACACCACATGTCAACGCCTTGGCACTGGTCATAATATCCGGCTTAATACCGTACTTCTGCCAAGCAAACATGGTACCGGTTCTGCCCATGCCACACTGGATTTCATCCAAAATGAGCAAAATATCCTTTTCATCACACAGGGCACGAACCTTTTCCAAAAATTCTTTTTCAGCAGGATAAATACCGCCTTCTCCCTGTACTGTTTCCATAATAATGGCACAGGTCTTGTCATTTACCAAAGCTTCCACACTGGCAAAATCATTAAACTGTGCAAACTTTACAATGCCTGCCAGAGGTTCAAATGGCTCTCTGTATTTTTTATTTCCGGTCACGGATAATGAACCTAAAGTTCTGCCGTGGAAAGAATGCTCCATAGCAATAATTTCATGGTCATGTGCACCATCCTTCAAATAAGCATACTTCATTGCCGCTTTTAATGCACCTTCCACTGCTTCAGCACCGGAATTGGTAAAGAATACTCTTTCCATACCTGCTGCCTTGGTCAACTTCTTAGCAGCCTCAATAGCCGGTACATTATAAAAATAGTTAGAAGTATGAATGATTTTGTCAATCTGCTCTTTCAAAGCATCATTGTACGCCTGATTATTATACCCTAATGCAAATACCGCAATACCTGCCATAAAGTCCAGATACTTTTTGCCCTCTGTATCATAGAGGTACACACCATCCCCCTTGTCAAGTACCACCTGATAACGGTTGTAGGTATGTAACAGGGCAGCTTCTGCCTCTTCGATATATTCCTTCATATTCATTGTTGTGTTCATAACATCCTCTCAATCTGTCGCTCACACGACTCTCGCGCCTTTAATGCTGTGCACCGTCTTCATCCTTAATAATCGCAGTTCCCACACCATGATTGGTGAAAATTTCCAAAAGCAGGCAATGGGGAATACGACCATCCAAAATATGCACACGGCTTACTCCATTCTTAACTGCTGAAGTACAGTTACCCAGCTTCGGCAACATACCTCCACCGATAATACCACTGTTAATCAGCTCATCTGCCTCAGTTGCAGTCAGTCTGGAAATAAAGGTTGACTTATCTTCAAAATCACGATACAAGCCTTCCACATCAGTAAGGAATACCAGCTTATCTGCTCCGACTGCCTTTGCAATGGCACACGCCGCATCATCAGCATTAATATTATAGGTATCAAAATTATCGTCCATACCCACAGGTGCAACGATAGGCAGGAAATCATTCTCTAATAAATCATACAAAATCTTAGCGTCCACTTCCTTGACATCGCCCACAAAACCGATGTCCTGACCATTGGAATACTTCTTGTCTACCTTCAAAAGTCCGCCGTCTTTTCCGCTGATACCGACAGCTTTTACACCCAGCTCCTGTACCATGGATACCAGACTCTTGTTTACTCTGCCCAAAACCATTTCAGCAATTTCCATGGTTTCCGCATCAGTTACGCGAAGACCGTTTACAAATTGAGCTTCCTTACCAACTTTATTGACCCAGCTGCTGATGGCCTTTCCGCCACCATGTACAATGAT
>JAZSII010000207.1:0-8123 GCA_045533725.1 Acetatifactor sp.
CAATTTGGCTATATGTACAATCAAAGGATTATCCGAGGGTCTTCCCTTTGCAGCATAGATCTTGCAGGATGACTGCCTGTTCAATGCATCTCCTCCTAATCCATATACTGTCTCTGTGGGGAATGCTACCAAGCCGCCCCGGCGCAAAATCTCTCCGGCCTCTTTCAGTGCACTTTCCTCCTGCGCAGAAAACGTATCTTTTTCCGAATCTATCTTAACAATCTTTGTCTCCATTAATATATCCTTCTACATAAATCGACATACCTAATAATATTATAACACACACGCCATGAATGTAAATGCCTAAAACCATCGTCGACCATTTAAAAACGTTTTCTTTCTTAATTTTTGTTTATAAACTGTAAAATCCCCATGGAAACAGCCCACGCCACCCTATCCTGATACTCTTCTGTTTCCAAAAGTGCCGCTTCCTTGTAGTTGGATAAGAACCCACATTCCACAATCACTGTAGGCACCGATGTTTTCTTAAGCAGGTAATAGCTGTCATTGGCTTTGATTTGACGATGATTTTCCGGATTCAGCCTACTGCGAAGGGATTCCTGCAAAAGCATTGCCAGCTCCTGTCCCTCTTTACTCTCCTCATGATAAAAAACCTGAGCACCGTTTACATACTCTTCTCCATAACTGTTTTGATGAATGCTTACTACCGCCAGCGCTCCGGCACCTTCCATAATTTCAATTCGCCTTTTCATATCCTGTACCTTTTTGTTCTCTGCAGCTTCATCATATAATCCTTCATCTGTTTCTCTGGTCATTATCACCTGCACATCATTTGCTTCCAAATAAGTACGAACCTTCTTTGCAATCTTCAGGTTAATCTCTGCTTCCTTTTGACCGGTAATCCCTACTTTTCCGGGGTCAAAGCCTCCGTGTCCCGCATCCAATACAATGCAAGCCCGATTCTCCTCCCGGCTTTTATCTTCCTTCTTTTCCAGCACCGTTCCCGAAGCGGTATATACAGACATTCCCTTTGCCAAATACAGCATAATTCCCAACACCAGCAGACCCAGTACCATGGAAAATATTTTTTCTCCCAATTTTTGCATAAAAAAACTCCGGAGCATATTTTTTTCAATATATGCTCCGGATGTCCTCTTTATGAATTTACATATGCACTTATCATTTCCCACACAGCAGGAGTTCCATATCCCAGACGCCACACCGCCACTCCGGCGATGTCCTTGGCACGCATGACATTCAGTTTTACCATAATGGAGTCTTCCGTCTCTGCCCACAGCTGATATTTGGTATTGCCGCTGGTCCACTCCACATACAGCTGCTGGGTCTCTTCATCCCAGACACCTTCCTGTCCGATACGGTCCAAAAAGTCCTGCGTATTGTTTAAGGTAAGATAATCATCCGTTACCTTTGCACCCTCTGTTTTCCACAAAATACTGTAGAAGGGCAACGCATTTACCACCTTTTCCTTTGGCACAACCTCCAGGGTTTTATCAATACCGTTACTTACATATCCCAGACTTGCCACACTACCGGGGTCTCCGCTACCGTGCCAATGTTCATCATATCCCATGATAATAACATAATCTGCAACCTTGCCCTGTACATCCCTGCGCAAATATTCATTAAAATTGAAAGGAACATAATTGTCTATAGAAAAGGTCAACCCGTTCAAGCGGCACTGTACAGACAACTCTTTTATAAACTGCGCATAGTGCACGCCGCAATCTTCCGTGATACGTTCAAAGTCCAGATTGATTCCGTCCAGTCCCACAGCTACCGCTTCCTGTACCAATGTATTAATCAGTCTGTTTCTCTTTGCAGTGGACGACAACACCTCATATACACTGATACCGGCATTATTTACATTATTATAATTAAAATCATCCAACACACCCCAAACTTCTAATCCCATGTTGTGCGCCCTATTTACATAATCCGAAGAAGCAAAGCTTTCATAACCGCCTTCATTGTCACACAGACTAAACCATGTAGGAGCAATTACATTCATTCCCTTGGCATTGACAACGGTGCTTTCCAGAGTCGAATTACCTCCCGCACCCCCAATGGAATGCCATCCCAGACACACCTTTTCCTCCAACTGATGTGTAGTATATTCCGGCTCGGTATAATCCGTAACCGGCTTCTCCTGTTCCGTGGTCTCTTCGGAAATTCTTTTATTCTCTACATAGCCAATAATGGCATCCTGTGTTTTTACCTTACTCCAGGTCTCCATTCGCTCCAAAACTTCCAGTTCTTCACCTTCTTCAACCTCTTTCAGAATCGGGCTCTTAACGCCACCCTTTACACGCACTTCCGTGTCCTTCTCCACAGTTACCACACGCTTCTCGCCCCACTGGGTATATATCTGCACGCGTCCTTCGAATACCTCTGCAGAAAAATTAGTATATTTCTTAACGTGGTCCAGTGCAACATATACCTTGCCGTTTTCCACGAAGGCAAGACTACTGCTGCCGTCCTGCGCCGTAGCGGACGTACTCATAACCACGCTGTCCACAGTTTCCGGCAATGCGTACAACAGCAACATTTCGTTAACATCCGCATAAAACCAATCATTGAAATATTTGTGTACCGTATCAAGGTCCAAATAACACTGTCCGCCTATAAGCCGGGCCTTTTCCGCAATCACCTCATCCTGCAACACAATTGCCAGCTCATCTCCGGAAATACCGAAGTACTCCTGCAAATCAGCCTTTTCCTTAGAATAAGAATATTTATCAAAAACCATGGAGCCCGCCATGGCAACACCAATAATCACAATCAAAACAAGTGCAATCAAAACAGGTATAGCTTTCTTCACAATATTAACCCTCCATAAAAGTAAGACATTGGATATGTTCCAATGTCTTACAGTATAACAAACTATTTTCATATCGTCATCAATTTTTTAAGACAAGTTTCGAGTTTTTTTGATAAAACAGCAAAAAACAACCAGAGAGGCATTCCCGGATTTAATTTATTCACCTTTTATCAAATCTGCACTGACCTTTTTACAGATTGATTCTGTCAAACCTTACTTGCTTTAAATTGCCGTGTTTATCCAGCACATAATCCGGCATATATACGGAGCTCTCCCGCACACATCGTTCCAGTGCGTCTTCCAATGTAGTGCGTTTATTATCCATATATACTTCGAAACTATCCTTACGCAAAACATTTAGCTGATATTCCAAAGCATTTCTGCCGTTTTGCTGAACTTCATCTTCGCTCATAGCATTCATACCTCCTTTCGCAAATACACCTGTGACCAAAAGGATTGTGATATTTTCAGGCATATCTTTGCTTATAATGGATATGAATAAAATAGATTGTTGGAGTGCCCCGACCGTACAAAAAACATACTTTTTAAAATGAATTATAATACAAAAATTTTCGGGATAAAAACCGAGCAAGCCTACTGATAAGCTTGTAAGACATCCTGTGCATAAATTAATCGCAATTATGTCAAACTGACATATAATAAGGATGAGAGGAACGAATTGTTCCGGATTATTTTGATACTAGAAATGAATTTCTGTTCTGCCTCCCTCCGGTACTGATTATCGGAGCGACTCTGTAACCAATTATATACTATGAGTATATGAAAGGCAATATAAAAATTAAAAAAAATTAAAATTCTATAGCTCTATTGACTAAAAACCATTGAAAGTATAAGATGTTTTTACGATATATATTATAAGATTAGTGTCTGTTTTTAAGACACGGAAAGGATAGGGACGTCATATGAAAATCGAAAAAGTAAATGACAATCAGATTCGTTGTACTCTGACCAAAGAAGACCTTGCCAGTCGTCAACTGAAAATCAGCGAGCTTGCATACGGCACCGAAAAAGCAAAGAATCTCTTTCGCGATATGATGCAACAGGCTAATTTTGAATTTGGTTTCGAAGCAGAAGATATTCCTTTGATGATAGAAGCAATTCCCATGAATGCGGAATGCATTGTGCTTATTATTACCAAAGTAGAAGACCCTGAAGAACTGGACACCCGTTTTTCACGCTTCGCCCCTTCCGTTCACGAGGAATCAGATAGCGAAGACAGTGATACCGAAATTCAAATAGAAGGTTCCAATGAGGTTTTGGACCTTTTCCGCAAAATACAGGCTCAGGATTCTGCCGCAACGGCAGAACCGCTTCCTTTGGCAGAAGCCGAAGAAACTGCCGACACAAAGCAACGGTCCCTTGTACGCTTATTTAAATTTGACAATATGCATACTCTGCTTAACATGTGCGGTGGCTTACACATTTCTTTTGGCGGTGAGAGCGTCCTGTACAAAGCAGTTCATTCTGATGATTATTTGTTGTTGCTTAAAGGTAATCCTTCTTTTGCTTCCGAATACAACAAATTATGCAACAGAATTTCCGAGTACGGAATACCTCAGAAGGTTTTACCTACGACTCCGGCTTATTTGAACGAACACTGCGAATGCATCATTGCAAAGAATGCACTCAGCATGCTGGCAAATATATAATTATATAAGGAGAGGGTTATGTTAAGACAGGTTAAAACAGAAAACGGCTGGGTTAGGGGCATTGAAGCCGCAGACCCCAGAATTACCGCATTTAAAGGAATTCCTTTTGCCGCACCTCCGGTGGGCATAAACAGATGGCGTGCACCGCAGCCCTGCGAAAACTGGGAAGGCATAAAGGAAACCTATCGTTTCGCTCCCATTTCCGTACAGGACACTCCCGGACTCGGCACCGATATCTACTGCCGCGAATGGCATGTGGATCCGGATATCGCCATGGATGAAGACTGTTTATATCTGAATGTATGGACCGGTGCAAAAAGTGCTGACGAAAAACTCCCCGTATTGGTATGGTTTTACGGCGGCGGTTTGCAGTGGGGTTATCCCGCAGAAATGGAATTTGACGGCGAACGCCTTGCCAGACGCGGCGTCATTGTTGTTACCGTAAACTATCGTATTAACGTATTTGGATTTTTGTCTCACCCGCAAATTACTGCAGAGCAGCCGGATGCTCCTGCCAACTTTGGTCATTTAGACCAGCAGGCAGGCTTAAAGTGGGTTATCCGCAATATTGCAGCATTTGGCGGGGATCCTGAAAATATAACCATTGCAGGTCAATCTGCAGGCGGCGGAAGTGTTTTGGCGCAAATGGCCAGCCCTTCCAGCAAGGATTTATTCCGGCGTGCCGTAATCATGAGTGCTATGATTCGAAGTCCTTACGGACCGGCTCCTGTAGGTATTCCCGAACCCTTGGCAAGTGCAGAACAGAACGGCAAAAATTTCTTTGAATTTTTAGGTGTATCCACATTGGAAGAAGCACGTGCTTTGGACGCGAAGCATGTCCTTCACAAATATAGCGAGTACGCACAGTCTCATCCCCGTATGATGAATGTGCTGGATAATATCTTTTGTACCGGTGACCCGCTGAAACTGATGATGGAGGGCAAATGTGCAAATGTACCCGTTATGTCAGGCGGTACCGCCGATGAATTCCCCAGCTTCTTACAGGCTGCTTCCGAAGAAGAGTTTAGAGAAAAGGTTCATACCCTTTTTGGCGAAGATGCTGACAAATTTTTACAGCTTCCTGAGGCTCTTGCAAATAACGGCAACGGTCTTTACGGCAAGACTAACGGTATTGCAAACACTGTAAAGGGTGTGTTTGGTGCCACCAAGGCAAACGGCAGTTCAAACAATCACTACTTCTATCAGTTTGCGCCGGATATACCGGGCTGGGACAATCCCGGCACCTTCCACTCCGTGGATTTGTGGTTCTTCTTTGAAACCCTTGCGAAATGCTGGAGACCATTTGTAGGCAGACATTATGATTTAGCGCGTCAGATGTGTAATTATTGGGCAAACTTTATTAAAACAGGAGACCCTAACGGCGCAGATGCCGATGGTACTCCCATGCCTGAGTGGAAACCGTATACCTACGAAACTCCTGCATGCATGAACTTCACGGCAGAGGGAGCGGTTGCCACAGAGAATGAAGAAACAGAGTACAACAAATTGATCACTAAATCTATTTTAAAGATTATCAACGAAGGTTAACTATAAGAAAAAAGCAGGCACGGGATTACTCCTGTGCCTGTTGCATTCTATAATAAAAACCTTTGTGTTCCATTAACTCCGCATGTTTTCCGCGTTCTACAATTTTTCCCTCATGAATGACCAGAATCTGATCCGCATCTTTTATGGTAGACAAACGATGTGCAATTGCCACAATGGTCCTCTTACCTGCAATATTCTTAATCGCCCGCTGAATTTGGCGTTCTGTCTGCATATCCACGGAAGCCGTTGCTTCATCCAGCACAATGATGGGTGACTGACGCAAAATTGCTCTTGCAATTGCTACACGCTGCTTCTGTCCGCCCGAAAGGCGAAGGCCTCTTTCACCAACCTTAGTATCATACTGCTCCGGCATATGTAAAATATCTTCATGAATATTGGCTGCCTTTGCCGCCTCCATAATTTCCTCCAGGGTTGCATCCGGTTTTGCATATCCGATGTTTTCCGCAATGGTTCCGTTAAACAGGAAAGTATCCTGTAACACCGGTGAAATGTTTTGACGCAAACTTGCCAAGGTCACACCCTTAATATCCTTACCGTCAATCAAAATCCGACCTTCCACCGGGTCGTAAAATCTGGAAATTAATTGTGTAGCAGTAGTTTTTCCTACACCGGTAGGTCCTACCAATGCAATCATCTCTCCCGGTTTACAGTCAAAGGAAATATTCTTTAATACCGGAATTTCATTGCTGTAGTGAAAGCTCACATTTTCAAAAGCAATACTCCCTTCAACCCTACCTATATCCTTTGCATCCTCTGCATCTTCAATAGCGGAAGGCGTTCCCAAAATCAAGGTCACACGTTCTGCTCCCGCCAAGGACTGCTGGAGATTCTCCAACCATGTTGCCAGTCCGGATACCGGTGCATAAAACAATGATAAATACAACACGAAAGCTACAATATCTTCCACCGAAAGCTGATTCTTATATGCCAGCATACCACCAAAGAAAACCACCAAAATAGTTCCTGCCGATGATAAAAATTCCACACAAGGATGAAAAATAGCGCTTGCACGAAGTGCTCTCAGCATGGCTCTGACCTGTGCAAAATTCTTCTCATTCATACGATCACTTTCGTAATCTTCCTGTCCGAAAGACTGGATTTCATGAAGCCCTGACAAATTATCCTGCAACTGGGCATTCAACTCTCCCATACTCGCCTGGGATATTTTAAAGAAAGGACGAACAATTTTGGCAAATACAACACCAGATATCAAAATCAAAGGTATGGGTGCACAGGTAATCAATGCCAGCTTCGGATTAATCGTTATTAAAATTACCAATACTCCTACAAAGGTTACAATATTGGTAATCATATCCGGAATCATATGTGCATACAGAAGTTCGAAATCTCTGGTATCGTTTACCACACGGCTCATTAAATCGCCGGTCTGTTTATCATGAAAAAAACCTAAATCCAAACTCTGTAATTTGTTGTACATACGGCTTCTTAAGTCCCCCACGAGATACCAGGCCGCTTTGTGTGCCAGATAGTTACTCAAAAAACGAAACAGCACTCGTAGCAAATACAGTCCCAAAAGGGCTATGGCCAAAATCTTAATTGTAGCGAGAGCACTTTCATCCACTCCCTTTTCCACCACTCCGGTCATAGTCGACAAAACCTTGGGAGCTGTCAGATTTACTGCCGTAAGCCCCAGTGTGGACAAAATGGCAAGCACATATAACCCTTTATATCGTGCCGCCTCTCTCGTTAATTTCCAAAGCATTTTCATTATATGTTCTCCTATTTTAACAGGGTGGTCATTTCTGACCACCCTGCCGCTTCCACATCATTATAATGCTGCAATCTTTTCCATCAATGCATCCACGTCCAAACCATGAACCATAGCTGCCTCTGCTAAAGATTCACCCTGTGCAGAAGGGCATCCCAGACAATGCATACCTGCATTCAAAAGTACGGGTACAACATCGGGGTTTGCACGCAGAATTTCACCAATTGTCATTTCCTTCGTAATACCTGTCATAATCTTCTCCTTTCATCTTATGGCATTTACTTATTCAGTATAATACTTTCCACAGAATCTGACAAGTTGATCTTGCAATGTCTTTTTCTTCGTACAGGGCTTT
>JAZSII010000173.1:0-17889 GCA_045533725.1 Acetatifactor sp.
GCAGAAAGCCTATATTACCATCCAAAGAAGAATTAGAAATCAACAGTCGCTCCAAAAGTGCAAAGCTGAGAGTTTTCGAAAAGATTTAAATTTTTGAGAGGTGTAGATATGAGCTATAATTTTGAAAGAGGAGCATACAGAAACAACAGAACGGCACAGGTAAGACCTATGTATGTACATGGCAGTGCGGCTCCTAAATATGATATTCCGGGACAGTTGGAAGAACCCAGAAGAGGATTAAGCGAGGAGACCAGAAAGAATCGTGAAAAGGCGAAATATATGAGTCTTGGTTATGTATCTTTCTTAATTGCTGCATTAATGGTTGCAGGAGTTGTCTTAATAGGGTATATTAGATTACAGGCAGATATTACAGCATTATCGGGTGAGATTACCAGACAGGAAAAGTTAATCAACAATATGATGATTGAGAACGAGGAAGCTTGGGCAAGACTTGCTGTTGTGGACAATCTGGAAGAGATTAAGATGATAGCAATTCAAGAGCTGGGTATGACTTATCCGAAAGAGGGACAGATTCTTTCTTATGAAGCTGTAGGATATGATTATGTTCGTAAGGTATCTGATGGGAATTAACGTCAGGAGTGAATAAGGTGGAAAAACGTAAACGCGTAGAAAACAGAAATAATGAAAAAATGAAACCGAAGAAAAACCGGTTTCATTTTTATATGCAAAAAAAGCTGGCAGTATTGTATATTATAGTGCTGGTACTTTTTGTGGTGCTTGGTATTCGTCTGATTTGGATAGCACGAGAAAAGGGTGTTCAGTATAATAAAGAGATTCTGCAGCAACAGAGCTATGACAGTACCACATTACCATATAAGCGTGGCGATATCGTAGATGCAAAGGGAACCCCTTTAGCAGTCAGTGAGAAATATTATAATCTGGTTATTGATGCGGAGGTAATTAATTACAGAGAAAGTTATTTCGAGCCTACCATGGAAGCTTTGGCGGCGTGTTTTGACTTGGATATGGAGGCCATCAGAACGTATGTAAAGACCAATACAGAGGCCAATTACTATGTTCCCATAAAATTACTTACCTACGAACAAAAGGCTAAATTTGACGCTTTGGCCGCGGAGGATGCTAATATTCAAGGTGTGTGGTTTGAAGCAACATATAAAAGAGTATATCCCTTGTCGACTTTGGCCTGTGATGTAATTGGCTTTGCCAGCAATGATAATGTGGGAAGCTATGGTCTGGAGGAATACTATAATGATATTTTGAACGGTACTACCGGACGTGAATATGGCTATCTGGGGTCAGATTCTACAGTGGAAAGAACCATAAAGCCGGCTGTGGACGGATATACCATACATACCACCATTGATGCCAATATTCAGGCAATTGTGGAAAAGCATTTGTATGAATTTAACGAACAGTACAAAAATAATTACCGATACGGGAATGGTGCGGAAAATATTGGCTGTGTAATTATGGATGTCAATACCGGTGAAATTCTTGCAATGGCAAGTTATCCGAATTTCGATCTAAATAATATCTACGACAAAAATGCACTTTTGGGAAGCGTTTTGATTGATGATACAGGACATTATACGGATTCCTATGTAACGCAGGAAATTCTGGATACCATGGATGGGGATTGGCTGAATTACAATTTGTATGGTCTGTGGAAAAACTTTTGCATTTCCGATACCTATGAGCCGGGTTCGACTATTAAACCATTTACTGTAGCAACTGCTTTGGAAACAGGTTCCATAACTGGAAACGAAGTGTATCAATGTAACGGAAAGCTTCATATCGGCGGACATGATATTCATTGTCATGTCAGAACCGGTGATGGTGCAGTAAGTGTACAGGATTCCATTGCATGGTCGTGTAATGTTGCACTTATGTATATCGGTGAGGCTACCGGAAAAGAAAATTTTGCGAAATTTCAGCGTATTTTCGGCTTTGGATTAAAGACAAATGTTGATTTGGCAGGAGAAGCAAGAACAGAAGATTTGTTGTACGATGCAAATATGAAGGATGCGGATTTGGCTACCAATACGTTTGGACAGAACTTTAATGTAACCATGATTCAGATGGTGGCGGGATATTCTTCGTTGATTAACGGTGGGTATTACTATGAACCTCATTTGGTAAATAAAATTACAAATTCCGAAGGCGCTGTTATTGAAAATATAGAACCGAGAGTGTTAAAGCAGACGGTCTCGGAATCTACCTCCGAAAAAATCAGACAGTATTGCAGAGCGGTAGTTATGGAAGAGGGCGGAAGCCGAAGAACCGGACATTCTGCCAGACCGGCAGGTTATGCAATCGGAGGCAAAACCGGTACGGCACAGACGTTACCTCGAGGAAATAAAGAGTATGTGGTTTCCTTCATGGGATATGCACCGGCAGATGATCCGCAGATTGCCATTTATGTAGTGGTAGACAGACCGAATGCGGAAAAGCAGGACGATGCAAAGTTTGCTACCAGAATTTGCCGGGCTATTTTGACAGAGGTATTACCGTATTTGAATATCTATATGACGGAAGAATTGTCGGAAAAAGAAAAGCAGGAATTGGAAGAACTGCAGATTAAATATTTGGGTAAGCAGGATGAACTTCTGGAGGATGAGGCCGCAGGGGAATTGCAGGATAATCCAACAGAAAATAACGGAGAAAATAGCGAACCGGAATGGATGAATTATCCGAAAGACCCTGCCACGGGACATTTTGTAGATCCAGTCACCGGAGAACATTTGGATCCGGATACAGGGGATTTGATTGATGGCAGTATTCCGGCTATTGATTGGTAAGTCCAAGAGAGAAAGTTAATGAAGGTAAGAATAACCTCATAATTGTGAGAATAGAGTGTAATAATTAGTTTCTCAAGTTGTGAGGTTTTCTATTGCAGTGGATACATAATAAAATCGTACATAGAAAAAAAGTATTATTCATATTTTTGGTTTGTGTAGGGATGCTGTTGTTTCTGTTTATAAGGCTATTGGCTCTGATGGTATGGGATGCGGAGTATTATGCGGATAAGGCGACGCAGTTGCATGAAAGAGAAAGAAGCATTAAAGCTGCCAGAGGAAAGATAGTTGACCGAAACGGTATTGTTATTGCAGATAACCGTTCGGTATGTACGATTTCTGTAATACATAATCAGATTGAAGACCCGGAGCTGGTGATAGAGGTTTTGTCAAAGGAACTGGGAATGGATAGTGAAACGGTTAGAAAAAGGGTGGAGAAGTACAGCTCCATTGAACGTATTAAGAGTAATGTCAGCAAAGAAATCGGTGACAGAATAAGGGCATATGATTTGCCCGGTGTGAAGGTGGATGAGGACTATAAAAGATATTATCCATACGGTGATTTGGCAAGTAAGGTTTTGGGATTCACAGGTAGTGACAATCAGGGGATTATCGGACTGGAGGTAATGTACGAGGAATATCTGCAGGGTGAGCCGGGACTGATTTTGACGACTACGGACGCTAAGGGAATTGAAGTAGAAGAAGCGGGAGAACGGAGAATTGAGCCTGTGGATGGCTATACATTGCAAATCGGCATAGATGTGAATATTCAGGCATATGCCCAACAGCTGGCAGAACAGGCTATGTTGGCAAAAAGTGCGGAGAGTGTGTCTGTTATCGTAATGAATCCAAAAAACGGCGAGATTTTGGCCATGGTCAATGTGCCGGAGTTTGATTTGAATTCACCCTATACTTTGCCGGAAGGAACAGGTACTGATCTGACTACAGAACAAAAGCAAGACATTTTGAACAGGGTCTGGAGAAACGGATGTATTAATGATACCTACGAACCGGGTTCTACCTTCAAAATTATTACGGCTGCAGCTGGATTGGAAGAGAAGGTGGTAACCATGGATTCCACTTTTAACTGTCCGGGGTATGCAATTGTTGAGGACAGAAAAATCAGATGCCATAAGACGCAGGGGCATGGTTCCCAGGATTTTTTGCATGCAACCATGACTTCCTGTAACCCATCCTTTATAGCGGTAGGGCTGCGTCTTGGGGTGGATAATTTTTATAAATATTTTGAACAGTTTGGGTTGTTGACCAAAACCGGTGTGGATTTGCCGGGGGAGGCGGGAACCATTATGCATAAGCAGGAAGATATGGGGCTGGTGGAACTGGCCACCGTATCCTTTGGGCAGTCATTTCAGATTACGCCACTGCAGTTGATTACTACCGCTTCGTCCATTATTAACGGCGGTACGAGGGTAACACCGCATTTCGGAGTAAATGCAGTAGATGGAGACGGAAATGTAATAGAAGTGTTCGAATATCCGGTGAAAACAGGAATTGTTTCGGAGGAAACCTCTCAGACAATGCGCTATATGCTGGAGAAGGTGGTTTCTGAGGGCGGAGGAGGAAATGCAAAGATTGAAGGCGTGAGTATTGGCGGAAAAACAGCTACCAGCCAGACGCTCCCTCGTTCTGACAAACAGTATATTTCTTCGTTTATCGGGTTTGCACCTGCAGAAGATCCTCAGATAATTGCCATTGCGATTATTAATAAACCACAGGGGACTTATTACGGTGGACAGATAGCGGCACCAATTGTTCGTCAGCTTTTTGAAAATATTCTTCCTTATTTGGGAATAATGGATTATAATAGATTAGATAAAGTGTCTGAGACATGAAAGGAGAATCTATGTTAAAGGGACAAATGTGTTTGGTAGTGGGTTCCGGTATCAGTGGTATCGGTGCAATGACACTGCTTAAAACGATGAATGCGACAATTATTTTATTTGATGAGAATCTTTCTGTAGAGGAATTGGAGAAAAGAGTACCCGAAGGTGTAAGTGCTGAATGTTACAGTAAGACCTTGCCGAAAGAAAAGATAAATGAGGTAGATTTGGTGGTATTAAGCCCCGGAGTACCTACAGATATTCCGTTGGTAAATGAACTGAGAAGTGCAGGAGCCTGCATTATCGGTGAAATCGAATTGGGATATATGATGGAACATGGTAAGATTATAGCAATTACCGGAACCAACGGAAAAACAACCACAACTACTTTGGTGGGTGAAATTATGAAGGCTCATCTGGGGGAGGAAAAGACCTTTGTGGTAGGAAATATCGGTAATCCGTATACCTTGGAAGCAGTGAAGACTACACAGGATTCGGTAACGGTTGGGGAACTGAGTAGTTTTCAGTTGGAAACAATTTTGATGTTTCACCCCAAGGTGGCAGCGATTCTGAATGTTACCCCGGATCATCTGAACAGACACTATACCATGAAGGCCTATGCGGCGGCAAAAGAGAATATTGCTGTAAATCAAAGTCCGGATGAGGTTTGTGTGTTAAATTATGAAAACGAATATACCAGAGACTTTGGTAACAGATGTCCTTCTAAGGTTGTATATTTTTCTTCAGCACAGAAGCTGGAAAATGGTTACTTTTTGCAGGAGGATATGATTTGTAAGGCAACAGATTCACAGGTGGAACAGCTTTTAAATATTCATACGGATATGAATCTGGTGGGAATTTGTAATGTGGAAAATGTGATGGCTGCGATTGCCATTACTGAAAATATGGGTGTACCGATAGAGACGATTCTGAAGGTGGTAAAAAACTTTAAGGCGGTAGAACACCGTATTGAATTTGTGGCTACCAAGAAGGGTGTGGACTATTATAATGATTCCAAGGGTACCAATCCTGATGCTGCAATTCAGGGAATTAAGGCTATGAGTAAGCCCACTATTCTAATCGGTGGGGGTTATGACAAACAAAATGAGTATGATGAGTGGATTGAATGCTTTGGAAATAAGGTTAAATGGCTGGTATTGATAGGACAGACGAGAGAGAAGATTGCTCAATGTGCCAGAAACCACGGCTTTGACAAAATAAAAATGGCAGACACTTTTGGAGAATGTTTGGAGCTGTGTACCTCTTTGGCACAAGAAGGTGATGCAGTATTACTTTCGCCTGCATGTGCAAGCTGGGGGATGTTCCCGAATTATGAGGTGAGAGGTAAAGTATTTAAGGAATATGTGAATGGTTTGCAAGACTGAGAAATGATTTGAGAAAGGCATTGACTGTATGGCTGAAAGAGTGAGAAAGAAAAAGACGCAGGCAGAATACTATTTTGACTATAATTTATTATTTATAGTCTTGTTTTTGTTGGGATTTGGTTTGCTCATGATATATTCGGTAAGCTCTTACGAAGCATATGCGGATTATAATGATGCGGCATATTATCTGAAAAAGCAGTTGTTAGCAAGTATTCTCGGTTTGGGCTGTATGATTATTATGGCGAATATTCCATACCACATTTGGCGCAAATTTGCCGGATGGGGATATTTGATTTCGGTTATTTTGATTGCTTTGGTTCCGAAATTTGGTATAGAGTCCCATGGTGCAAAGCGTTGGTTAAGGGTCCCGGTAATCGGTATGTCCCTGCAACCTGCAGAAGTAGCTAAATTATGTATGATTATTTTTTTGGCAGATATGGTGTGTAAGATGGGAAAGACTATCCGTAAGTTCAAAGGAATGGCATTCTTAATCGGTGTATCCCTGCCTTTGTCGCTCATTGTTTGGCAGTGGACGGACAATTTGAGTTCCGCGATTATTATTTTGGGAATTGCGGTATTTATGATATTTGTAGCCAGTCCGGATTATAAGCGTTTTGCAGCGCTGGCGTTGGTGGCAATTGGTGCCGCTTCGGCTTTGGTTTATTATATATCCCAATTAAGCATGGAAGATGGGATGCATTTCCGTTTTAAACGTATTTTGGCATGGTTAAATCCGGAAGCGTATGCACAGGATACGGGCTTCCAGACTTTGCAGGCGTTGTATGCAATCGGTTCCGGCGGCGTAATGGGAAAGGGGCTCGGAAACAGTATGCAGAAGCTGGGATTCATTCCGGAAGCTCAAAATGATATGATTTTCTCTATTATTTGTGAGGAATTGGGATTGTTTGGAGCCGTAGCAATTATTTTGATGTTTATTTTACTTTTGTGGAGAATGATGATTATTGCAAACAATGCCCCTGATTTGTTTGGTGCACTGTTGGTGGTCGGAGTTATGGGGCATGTGGCAATTCAGGTTATTTTGAATATTGCGGTAGTTACCAATACTATTCCCAATACCGGTATATCTTTGCCCTTTATCAGCTACGGAGGTACTTCGGTGCTGTTTCTCATGGCTGAAATAGGTCTGGTTTTAAATGTAGCAAAGCGTATCCAGCTACGTGAAATATAGCTTCGGACAACGTACACCGCAAGGCATAATACATATAATAGAATATGTTTAAGACGGGAAATGGGGAAAACATATGGATTCTATTAGTGTATGCGGTGGTGTCAGATTACAGGGGAAGGTGCGGATTCAGGGTTCCAAAAATGCGGCGTTGCCTATTTTGGCGGCTTCACTACTTACACAGGGAAATAATTATATTTACAATTGTCCCAAAATAAGTGATGTAAATGCCATGCAGCAATTGATGCGTTGTTTGGGCTGTGTGATTCGTACACAATCGGATTGTATTAATATTGATGCAACCAATATTGTGAGGGATGAGCTCCCCACGGAAGCGGTTCGGGGGATGAGATCTTCCTTGTGCCTTCTTGGTGTTTTACTAAGCAGAAGCAGGGAAGCGGTCATGGAATACCCCGGAGGCTGTGTGATTGGTGCACGTCCCATAGATATGCATATAGATGCCTTGAAAGGCATGGGAGCCTGTTTTCGGGAAAAGGATGGTTTGATTTATGCGAGTGTGCCGGAAGGATTTCATGGTGCGGAAATATGTTTTGAAAAGGTAAGTGTGGGTGCTACTGAAAATGTCATATTGGCGGCAGTTCTGGCAGAGGGGATTACCACTATCCGGGGAGCTGCGAGGGAGCCGGAAGTAACAGCATTATGTGAATATTTATGTTTCTGCGGTGCAAATATTTGCGGAATCGGTTCAGATACCATTGTTATTCAAGGTGTGAAGCGGTTACAAGGATGCTCCTATACAATATCTGCAGACAGAATTGTGGCAGGAACATATTTGTTTGGTGCACTGTCAGCGGGAGGAAATGTGATGCTGGAAAATGCACCATGTAATCAGATGCGTGCGATTTTGGACATGGCGGAAAGAATGGGCGGAGCATGCCAGATATTTGAAGAAGGTTTGTATATTCAGGCAGACGGAGGCGTGAGGAATATTGCCCGGTTACGTACGGATGTATATCCCGGGTTTCCTACGGATTTGCAGTCAGTAGCTTTGGCAGTAATGGTTCGTATGTCGGGAGAAGGATTGATTGAAGAGAATATTTTTGAAAACCGTTTTCACGTGGTAAAGCCTTTGCAGGAAATGGGGGCGGATATTGAAGTTCTTGATGCGGGACGTGTCAGGGTAAGAGGTGTAAAGCGTCTGGTGGGAAAAGAAATTCAAGCCATGGAGCTGAGAGGAGCCGCGGCATTGGTGATTGCCGGTCTTTCGGCAGAGGGTAAAACCATAATCCACGGAGGTCAATACATTATGCGAGGGTATGAAAATATCTGTAGAGATTTAAGAGAGTTAGGAGCGAGGGTGATAAGTGTATAAGAAACGTAAAAAGCGAATAGGCGGGGTGCTGATACTGTTATCATTGTTTGCGGTTGTTTTGGGAACAATTTATTATTTTATCAGCGCCTATGCTGTTAAAAATGTATATATAGAAGGAAATACTTATTATACGGACGAAGAGATACAGAACATGGTAATGTCCGGACCCATGGGGAATAATTCATTGTATTTGTCCTACAAGTATAAAAATAAGAGTATTGAAAATGTGCCTTTTATTGACAGCATAGAAGTGTCAGTAATTGAGAAGGATACCATAAAAATTCTGGTTCATGAGAAATCACTGGCCGGATATATAGAGTTTATGGACAGCTTTATGTATTTTGACAAGGACGGATATATTGTAGAGACTTCCGGTGTAAAAATCTTGGACGTGCCCTGGGTAGTCGGTCTGGAATTTGATTATGTGGAGTTGGGCGAAAAAATAGCGGTAAAGGATGATTCCGTGTTTGTCAGGGTTATGGAACTGCGGAATCTTTTGAAGGAATATGAAATCAGGGCGGATAAAATATTTTTTCGAACTGACTTAGATATTATTCTCTATTTTGGAGAAGTAAGGGTGATGCTGGGAGACGGAAGTTATTTACAGGAAAAAATTATGGTTTTGCCGGAGCTGCTTCACAAACTGAGCGGCCAGAAAGGCGCTTTACGCATGGAAAATTATCATGAAAGCGGCGATTCCATCGTTTTTGAAAGCGATATTGACTAAAATAAATAAAAAAAATACATTTTCCAAAAAAAATATGTTGATAATTTCTTAAAATGATTATATGATAAACTTATATGGGATTATACAAAGAAAAAGGAGGACAAACCTTTGCTTGAAGTTAGAACAAATGATGCACAAGCGGCTGCAAAAATTATCGTTGTAGGTGTTGGCGGAGCAGGCAACAATGCTGTAAATAGAATGGTTGATGAAAGAATTGACGGAGTTGAGTTTATTGGTGTCAATACTGATAAGCAGGCTTTGCAGTTATGTAAGGCTCCTAAATTGATTCAGATTGGTGAGAAACTTACCAAAGGTCTTGGCGCAGGCGCAAAGCCTGAAATCGGTGAGAAGGCTGCAGAAGAAAGTGCAGAAGAGATACAGAATGCAATCAAAGGTGCAGATATGGTTTTCGTTACCTGTGGTATGGGTGGCGGTACCGGTACCGGTGCAGCTCCTGTGGTAGCTAAAATTGCAAAGGCAATGGATATTCTTACTGTAGGTGTTGTTACAAAGCCTTTCCGTTTTGAAGCAAAGACCAGAATGACAAATGCATTGGAAGGAATTGACAAGATTAAAGAGTTTGTTGATACCTTGATTGTGATTCCTAATGATAAATTATTGGAAATCGTTGATCGTAGAACAACCATGCCGGAGGCATTAAAGAAGGCAGACGAAGTATTACAGCAGGCAGTTCAGGGAATTACTGATTTGATTAATGTACCTTCTATCATTAATTTGGATTTTGCCGATGTACAGACTGTTATGAAGGACAAGGGTATTGCACATATCGGTATTGGTGAAGGAAAGGGCGACAGCAAGGCTTTGGATGCAGTTAAGATGGCTGTAGAATCTCCCTTGTTGGAAACAACCATTACCGGCGCTACAGATGTTATTATTAACATTTCCGGTGATATTAGTTTGGCAGATGCTTCTGATGCAGCAGATTATGTACAGCAGCTTTCCGGTGACGAGGTTAATATTATCTTTGGTGCAATGTATGATGAGACCAAGAGCGGATGCTGTATGATTACAGTAATTGCAACCGGTATTGAGGATGTTGCAAATGTACCTAACAGAATGGCATCGAACTTTACATATAAGGCACCTATGACTCCCGGTTTGAAGAGTATGAGTGCACCTGTGGTTCCCGGAGTGAAGCTTCCTGCATCGGATATTCCCGTTACACCTATTCAGGGCATTAATAAACCGGTTGACATTCGTAGCAACGTACAGGAAAAATCATTGAAGATTCCTGATTTCTTACAAAGAAAATAAGAATTGATTATGGCAGGTATACCTTTCGGTATACCTGTTTTTTTTATGTCGATTTATAGGAGAAAGAATTGTACATTCATCTTGATTCTTTGACAAAATAATTGGTTCAGGTAATTTACAATGAGAATAGATATGAGGCAGTTCATAAGGAGGTGGAAATGTACATTGCAGTTTATGTGGATAGCTTTTTTGTATTTCAGTTTGTCATGAATCTGTTTGTGCTGGGATTGGTAAACGGCATGATGAAGCAGAAAACAGGTAAAAAGAAAAGAACTGCAGGAGCGCTTATCGGGGCTGCCTTTTCTGTGATTCCATTGTTATTTCCCGTAAATATGTATGTAAGAATAGGAAGTGCCTTTGCGTTGTCATTATGCAGTATGATTTTTTTTGCATTTCGGATTTATAATACGGATTCCCTGTACAGAACTGTGGAAAAAGTCATGATCAGCACCTTAATGTTGGGAGGGATGATGTTAGTAATGCTTCGGTTGGCGGCCAAAATGGGAATAGGGAAAGGGGGCTTACCTTCAGTACTTATGTCAGGCTTGATTTCTTATGTTCTGTTGAGAAGAATTATGAATAGGCACGGGAAAGCGGATAATCTCTGTAAGGTGATTCTCTTTGGAGAAGAAACAATGGAAGTACAGGCGTTAATTGATACGGGAAATACTCTGACAGAACCTATCAGCGGCAAACCGGTATCTGTATTGGATAAGAATGCTTTTGATAGTCTGTTTCATCAGAAACCCTTGTTGTATAGGGCAATTCCATATCACAGTGTGGGAAAAAAGCATGGAATTCTGCAAGGCTTTCTTTTGCAGCGTATGATTGTGGAAACGAAGGAGGGGAAGAAGGAATATCATGAAATTTATGTAGGTGTCAGTGAGGAACTGACTGCAAAAACGGGTACATATAAAATGATTTTGAACCCCAGGATAATGGAGTAGAAAGGGAATGAAATATATGATGATTTTTAAGCTGATATTGCCAAAGGGGATTCGAAACAGAATCTTGTTGCATGAGAAAAAAACGACTATATGCAGAGAAAATAATATTTTTTATATCGGAGGAACAGAGGTGTTGCCGCCACCATTGACATTGCAGGAAGAAGCGGATGTTTTGGCACAGTTGGAATCGGAGAGCGGAGAGGAAGCAAGAGCGTTACTGATAGAGCACAATCTGCGTCTGGTGGTTTATATAGCAAAGAAGTTTGATAATACAGGTGTTGGAGTGGAAAATTTAATTTCCATTGGTACAATAGGTTTGATAAAAGCCATTAATACCTTTAATCCTGAAAAGAATATTAAACTGGCAACTTATGCCTCTCGCTGTATTGAGAATGAAATATTAATGTATCTGCGCAGAAACAGCAAAGTAAAGCTGGAGGTTTCCATAGATGAGCCATTAAATGTGGATTGGGATGGCAATGAATTGCTGCTATCTGATATTTTAGGGACGGATGAGGATATTATTTACAGAGGAATTGAAAATGAGGTAGAAAAGAATTTATTGCTTCGTGCGGTTTCTAAGCTTTCGGCAAGAGAGAAAACAATAATACAGCTGCGTTTCGGACTCGGTACAAACAGAGGGGAGGAGATGACCCAGAAGGAGGTTGCGGAGCTGCTGGGAATATCACAGTCCTATATTTCCAGACTGGAAAAAAAGATTATGCGTCAATTGAAGAAAGAAATGAGCAGTTTGGTATAGCTGCTCATTTCTTCTTTACATTTGCGGAAGGTTTAGTATATACTTATGGAAGTATATGAAATTAGAAGAGCAGAAGGGTAAGGAGCAAGCAGTGATTGTAAGGAAAGATATTTTATCGATGGAATATTTGAAGAAGTCGGAATATACGGGATGTCATCAGGGAATGCGCTATCGGTTAGAAGGTGTGACTGTAGAGGAGCAGAAAATGTTAAAGGCTACCGTTTGGCCCGAACCTTTTAATTTTCTTACAACGCCGGAGGAACAGAAGGAGAACAAGCTGTTTGATTTTTGTGAGGACGGAGTCATAGATGCGATTGCATGGATGAATGATTGTTTGTTTGAGAAGAAGGACAGATGGGATAAATCTGCTCAAAATTGGAAGAGTTATATGGAGAAATAGTGATGACGAAATATTTGGTTCAGGATTTATTAAGTATTCTGGAATATGCGTCGTATGGAATTATAATCGGCTGTGTAGTTTATGTATTGTATTTTGTTCTTGTCTGCAAGGTGAAGAAGTCCCAACAGAAGTTTTCATTAGGAGGCTTTCTGTTTTGTATATATATGGCAATCATGCTGACAATTACGTTCTTTTCCAGAGAGAGCGGAGGAGATAAAAGTATATATTTGGAAATTGGTTCCAGTTGGGGCATCAATGCCAGAAACAACGCATATGTGGTGGAAAATGTGCTGTTGTTTATTCCGTATGGTTTTTTGCTTCCCATGGCTTGGAAGAAAGGAAGGGGCTGGTGGAAAGCAATATTGCTTGGTTTCTTAACCAGTCTTATCATTGAATCGCTTCAATTGGTAAGCGGAAGAGGTGTTTTTCAGACGGATGACATTATTACAAACACCATGGGAGCATTTTTAGGATATTTTATTTTTGCGTTTTTGAATGCAATCATTCATTTGTTTAAGAAAGATAATTGCGCATAATTTTTAATGCGTTTTTTTCGAGACGGGAGACCTGAGCTTGGGAGATGCCGATAATAGTAGCTACTTCCATTTGGGTCTTTCCTTCAAAAAAGCGTAGGGTTATGATTTCGTGTTCACGTTTTGCCAGTTTTTTCATGGCGTCACTCAGGGAAAGTTTTTCTACCCAGTTTTCCTCTTTGTTCTTTTTGTCACTTATCTGGTCCATAACATAAAGGGTATCGCCTGCATCAGTATAAATGGGCTCGTATAGGCTCATGGGACTCTGGATGGCATCCATGGCGTATACAATATCTTCTGTGGGGATTCCTACCTCAGAGGCAATTTCTTCAATAGAGGGCTCCTTTAAATGTTTACGGGTGAGCATTTCTTTGGCATAAATGGCCTTATAAGCGGTATCCTTTAGGGAACGGGATACGCGAATGCTGTTATTGTCTCTTAAATAACGTCTGATTTCCCCGATAATCATGGGAACTGCATAGGTGGAAAATTTTACATTTAAGGTTGCATCGAAATTGTCGATAGCTTTTATTAAACCTATACATCCGATTTGGAATAAATCATCCGCGTTTTCGTTGCTGGAAGCAAAGCGTTTAATAATACTTAATACCAGGCGAAGATTTCCTTCAATATATTTTTCGCGGGCAACCGTATCGCCCTCGGCAATCAAAGAGAAAAGTTTCTCTTTTTCTTCCTGTTTGAGTAATGGAAGCTTGGCTGTATTTACGCCACAGATTTCTACTTTACCTAAAGTCATGGAACACCTCCGAGAAAAATCAGTTATTTATGTTCTCTTTGGTAAATGGAAATGTAATATGTATTTTTGCCACATTTTCGGTAAATATTCATATAATAAAGAAAAGAAGAAATGATGTGATGAGATGATTTTGTATTCGGAATTGCGGCATAAAGAAGTAATCAATATCCGGGATTGCAAGTGCTTGGGAAAAGTAGTGGATATGGAGTTCGATAAATGTAATGGATGTATTTGTAAGATTGTCGTAGGTGAAAATGGAGGTTGGTTTGGCTTTTTAAAGTGTTCGGAGAATCTTGTAATAGCTTACAAAGATATCAAACAAATAGGCCCCGATATTATTTTGGTTGACATAAACTGCTGAATGTTGTAAAATTTTACAAAATAGATAAAGTATTCACATGCGGTAAAAGCTTGTTTTTTCGGGCGTCGCAGATAGGAGAACATATGAAATGTCCATTTTGTAGTCATGAAAATACCAGAGTAATTGATTCCAGACCTGCGGAGGATAATAATTCCATCCGACGCCGCAGAGTATGTGATGAGTGCGGAAAGAGATTTACTACGTACGAAAAAATTGAAACGATTCCTCTGATTATTATTAAGAAAGATGATAACAGAGAAACGTATGACAGAGCTAAGATTGAGGCGGGTGTTCTTAGAGCATGTCACAAGAGACCGGTAAGTGCGCAGGCGATTACCAGTCTTGTGGATGAAGTGGAAAATGAAATCTTTAATATGGAAGAGCGCGAGATTTCAAGTCAGGTAATCGGTGAATTGCTGATGAACAAGTTGAAAAAGTTGGATGCGGTAGCGTATGTAAGATTTGCGTCTGTGTATCGTGAATTTAAGGATGTAAATACATTTATGGATGAATTAAGGAAAGTATTGCAATAGGTGATGCATTGTGGCAGGGAGCTTCCCTGCCATATATTTATTGTAAGCGAGGGAGTTTGATTATGTTAAAGACTTTTTATCCGGATAATGAAGTGGATTCTTCTTATAAGATAGATTATGAGGCATTGTATCGAAAGGGGTATCGTGGTATTATTTATGATGTGGATAATACTCTGGTGCCTCACGGGAAGCGTGCCGATAAGCAAGTCATAGAATTGTTTAAACGTCTGCGAGAAATTGGTTTTGATACGGTTCTTTTGTCAAATAATAAGGAACCGCGTGTAAAAAGCTTTGCAGACCGGGTGGACTCTAAATATATATTTAAGGCAGCAAAACCGTCACCCAAAGGTTATAAGGACGCTATGAGATTGATGGGCACCGGGAAGAATACTACCCTGTTTGTGGGAGATCAGCTCTTTACGGATATTTGGGGCGCAAAAAGAGCGGGGATACAGACTTGTCTGGTAAAGCCGATTCATCCGAATGAAGAAATTCAAATTGTTTGGAAACGAAAGCTGGAAAAAATAGTCCTGTTTTTTTATCACAGACAGAAGAAGGAGAACAAAAAATGATATACAACGGATATACCAGAACCTGTGGCTTGATAGGGAATCCTGTAGAACACAGCTTATCTCCCCTGATGCACAATTATCTGGCAGAAGAAACTGCTATAAACATGGTGTACGTTCCTTTTCGAGTGGAAAGTGATGGAGTGGAGGAAGCTGTAAAAGGTGCATTTGCGTTAAATTTATTAGGATGTAATGTTACGGTTCCGCATAAATCTGCTGTGATTCCTTATTTGGTGGATATAGATCCTTTGGCTAAGAAAATAGGAGCAGTAAATACTTTGGTCAGACAAGAGAATGGATTTAAGGGATATAATACGGATATGCCGGGCTTGTATCGTGCCATGCAAAAGGATGGTGTGGATCCGAAGGGGAAGACTTGTCTGATTTTGGGAGCAGGCGGAGTGGCCAGAGCAGTGGCCGTGATGTTAGCGGAAAAGGGTGCAGAGGAAATTTATATTTTGAATCGTACTTATGAAAGAGCGGCTCTTATTGCAGAGGAAGTGAACGGAATGTTTGGCAGAAAGCTCGTATTTGCAATGAAGCTGGATGAGTACGGGAAGCTCCCTAAGGACAAAAAATATGTTGCAGTCCAGGCAACAACTGTAGGAATGTATCCTAATGTGGAGGATGTGATTATTGATAGGGATGATTTTTACCAAAAGCTGGAGGTGGCTTATGATTTGGTTTACAGTCCCGGAGAAACCCGATTTATGAAGCTTGCAAAGAAGAATAATGTCAAGACCTGCAATGGTGTGGGGATGCTGGTATATCAGGGTATTATTTCTTTTGAGCTTTGGAACGGAGTTAAGGTATCGGATGAAACAGCTGAAATTATTTGTAAGTTGATAGCAGAGGCATTGGGAGTATGAAAAAGAAAAATATAGTGTTGATAGGTTTTATGGGGAGCGGAAAGACTTCCATCGGTATCCGTCTTTCCTATCGCATGCGCCGTGCAGTGGAAGATACGGACAAGCTTATTGAAAGACGTATGGGCAAAAAAATCAGTGAGATTTTCGAAGCGGAGGGTGAAGAATTTTTTAGAGACTTAGAAACCCGTACACTCAAGGAACTGATTGATAAATTGGAATATCATATTATCGCCGTGGGAGGAGGAACTCCGGTAAGAGAGGAGAACCGCAAGCTGCTTCGGGAATTGGGAACGGTATTTTATCTAAAGGCAAGTCCGGAGAGCATATACCAGCGTGTGAAGAACGACCGGAGCAGACCACTGTTGCAATGCGAAGAACCATTGGAACGCATTCGCAGTCTGATGGAAGCGCGTGAGGAAGCATACGAAAGCTGTGCGGATATTGTTCTGGATACAGACAAAATGACAATAGAAGAAATTATGGATGCCATTGAGAGAAACAAGAGCGGAAGAAAGAAGGAACGAAAAATGAAACTTCTTGTAATAAATGGTCCCAATTTGAACTTTCTGGGGATTCGGGAAAAGAGTATTTACGGTGCACAGGATTACAATTATCTGCTTGAGATGATTGCCAACAAAGCGAAAGAAAGCGGTCATGAAATTACGGTCTTTCAAAGTAATCACGAGGGTGCCATTATTGACCGGATTCAAGAAGCATATTTTGACGGAACGGAAGGTATTGTGATTAATCCGGGAGCGTATACTCATTACAGCTATGCCATTCGGGATGCTCTTGCCAGTATTACGGTTCCCAAGGTGGAAATACATATTTCGGACATTACCCAAAGAGAAGAATTTCGTAAAATTTCCGTCACGGCAGCGGTGTGTGATAAGCAGATTTACGGACAGGGATTGGACGGCTATTTGCAGGCCATAGATTTTATTGTAAATAAATAAGCTGTTTTTGAAAAAAATAGTTGAAAAGTGGTTCCTTTTAGTATAAACTAGAAAAGAATTATAATGCGATAAATTTTAGGAGGAATATATTTATGATTTCTGCAGGCGATTTCAGAAATGGTATTACCATTGAAATGGACAATGGCATCTATCAGATTATTGAATTCCAGCACGTTAAACCGGGAAAGGGAGCAGCTTTTGTTAGAACTAAGCTGAAAAACATTATCAGTGGAGGTGTTATTGAAAAGAGTTTCAGACCTCAGGAAAAGTTCCCTCAGGCGCGTATTGATAGAAGAGATATGCAGTATTTATACAATGATGGTGATTTATTCTACTTCATGGATGTAGAAAGCTATGATCAGATTGGTTTGAATCAGGATACCGTAGGTGATTCACTTAAGTTTGTGAAAGAAAACGATATGTGTAAGGTATGTTCACACAACGGCAATGTATTTGCAATTGAACCCCCTCTGTTTGTAGAATTGGAAGTAACAGAGACAGAGCCCGGCTTCAAGGGAGATACAGCTACAGGTGCTACCAAGCCTGCTACTGTTGAAACAGGTGCACTTGTATATGTTCCTTTGTTCGTTGAGACAGGTGACAAGCTTAAGATTGATACCAGAACAGGGGAATATTTATCAAGGGTTTGATTATTGTATATAATCATAACAAGTAAGGCA
>JAZSII010000158.1:0-3801 GCA_045533725.1 Acetatifactor sp.
AAAATCCGGGTTTCACGCAAATATGCTTCAGAATTTAAAGAGCGAATGGCAAAACTGTAATTGCCATTCGCTTTTTATATTTGCAACCGTGTACAAGGTGTAAGCCTCCCTAACTTAATAAAGAAGGGAGGTGGTGCATAGATGACAACATTCGAATCAATCTCTTTAATGATTGCATTTAGTATGCTTCTCATTGCACTGCTTGCCTACATAGATAGGAATAACAAGCAAAAATAAATAAGCCTACCTCTTGTACTTAGCGGTCGAAGGTAGGCTCATAAATTATTCTCGAGGCTAACCACCTTGTGTGGCGGTTGCTTCTTTTATATATAGATTATAACATGTGATTTATATATTTTCAATAACTTTTTGTGGACATGCGAATAACACATTCTGTCTTATGGTGCGGATGTTGTTCTGAAGGCATAAAACTTATGACCACTAAAATCAATGTTTCTAATATTCTCCAACATCAATCCTCTTATGAAGAACTGCCGCATAATCGTGTCCGGTCTTTGTTACATTTTCAGGATTCATGGGATAGTGAACATTGTAGAGAATACCATTTTCTCCTGTCTTATCAGCCATATAATCTTCATCTATATGAACACCCACCACTTCAAGACAGAGCATAACATGATCATCTTCCGGTACGATTTCTTTTTCCCAAACATACCTGCACTCAAGATTCATAAAGCATTCTCGAACCATAGGCGCATTAACCCACGAAGCCTTTTCCACAGTCAATCCGGATGCAGTAATCTCGTCTGTTTCAAACTGATTATTCTGAATCGTCATCATACATGCTGCATGGTGTGCTGAAGACATGAAATTGATAACAGCTTCCTTTGTCTTACTTATGCTTTGATACAGATGCCCATTTTTATTTACACTGGCAAGGATAGCATAAAACCCATTACCATGATTTGCACTTGTAAAGGTTGCCCAAGACTGCATACAAGCATTGGGGAGTCCGTTGGCTTTATACGTCGTAACAATAAATAACGGCGAAGGAATCGTCGCAACAAATTCCTTCCATGAAAAGCCAAAATTCTTGGAAAACTCTCCGTATGTACCTTTCATGCTTTCAGGCATATCCTTGTATGAATTTTTCATATACTTTTCTCCTCCCTCATCTATATTGCTTAGGTGCCGGTTGATACATATAACTTATGAACAATCTGTTAACCAAATTGTGCATTGGCACCTACCAACTAAGAGTTTTTGTCTTCCGCTATTCTTGCTTTGACATCAACATGGATGAAATAACCAGCAAAACAATACCGAGAGTGAAACATACACACCCCCAAATAGTATCCAACTGATTAGCGAAGAAACCTATCAATACACTACCTAATAACATCACGCACATCCATTTGAAAATATTACTAACCCTCTTTTTTAATTTGACTTTTTCGGCATCTGCATATTCCGCCACTTTTATTAATGTTTCCTTTTCTTTCTCCATATTCTCGCTTTTCCTTTCTCCATCAATAATTTCACGAATATCTACCTCGAAGAAATCCGCAATTTCAATGAGTAACCCAACATCAGGCATATTACTGCCTGTTTCCCATCTCGATACAGATCTTCGGGATATGTTGAACCGCTCAGCAAGTTGTTCCTGTGTAAGCCCTTTTCCTTTTCGGAGTTCTCTAAGGAACTCTCCTATTTTTACTTGATTCATTTTTACCTCCTTCCAAGAACAACGTACCGTATCTCGTTCAATTTGTATAGGACACAAAGCGAGCAATGCCCTATTTTATTAATGGGACAGTATTGTCTCATCCAATTAACTATTATGAAAGTTCAGCACGCGCCTATTCGCAAAGGCACCGGCGTAAGCTGCTTATTTATGATACGGTTCACCATTGATAATCCGAAATGCCCTATAAATCTGCTCGGTCAGTATCACTCTCATTAATTGATGTGGGAAGGTCATATCAGAAAAACTGATAGCCTGATTAGAACGTTTCAGAACCTTATCATGCAGTCCCAGAGAGCCGCCTATCACAAACACCAGATGACTTTTTCCCTGTACGGTAGTCTTTTGAATGCATTCCGCAAAGCCTTCTGAGGTGTAGCGTTTTCCCTTGATTTCCAAAGTAAAAACGTACGCATCCTCTTTGATTTTTTCCAGGATTCTGTCAGCTTCCTTTTCCTTAATCTGGTCTTCTAAGGCTTCTGATGCCTTATCAGGGGTCTTTTCGTCCGCAACCTCTATGATTTCCAATTTACAATATTTGCTCAAGCGTTTGGCATATTCCTCGATTGCCTGACGATAAAAGTTTTCTTTTATTTTCCCTACACAAACAATTGATATTTTCACATTACACCTCTACAATCATGTCGAATACAAATAAGCAAATCTGGGTTTTAACTCTTCATACACCAACAGCATGCCAGAATCTGACATGCTGTTGGATTACATAAATACTTTTATTCTTCGAATAAGGAATCATAAATCTCATCTGTAATATGGTCCAAATACTCAAAGCCCATATCCTGAAACTGAGCAAACACAGCCTTTTTCAACATTCCTGAGCGTTGAAAATACAACTCCTCCTGCGGCAATTCTCCGACAGTATACTCTCCGATTGCTTCATCAATTTTGAGCGCAATCTGTACTTCATTGCACCAATCTACAATTCGTTTCTTCTGGACATTCTCAGCAGAAGCCTCTTTCGAATAGGATTTTGCCTTTTTGAAAGATAGAATACCGCAAAACACAAATACAACGCAAAACAACGTCAGCACGCCTTGTATCAGGTATTTTCCCAGACCATAAACAGGAAAAGGAATCACACCCAGAAATATCAATGCCATTAATACAGATCCAATGATACCAATAATAATCAGCGTCCATGCAGAAGAAAGATTATCTTCTGCACGAGCTTCGCTATCAACATATTTTGCCATAATACACCCTCATTATTTGTTGCTTAAGTACTCATCAATACCCTTTGCCGCTGCTTTACCTGCACCCATTGCCAAAATAACGGTTGCTGCGCCGGTAACTGCATCTCCGCCTGCGTATACACCTTCTTTTGATGTGCATCCGGTTGCCTCGTCAGCTACGATACATTTCCACTTGTTTACTTCAAGGCCTTCTGTAGTTGAAGAAATCAAAGGATTAGGTGAAGTACCAAGTGACATAATTACTGTATCAAGTTCCATAACAAATTCAGAATCTGCCTTTACAACAGGTCTTCTTCTGCCGGATTCATCAGGCTCACCCAGTTCCATCTTTACACATTTCATACCGGTTACCCAGCCCTTGTCATCCTTCAGGATTTCAATAGGATTGGTCAACAGGTCAAAGATGATACCTTCTTCTTTTGCATGATGTACTTCTTCCACACGGGCAGGAAGCTCTTCTTCGCTACGACGATATACAATATGTACCTCTGCACCAAGTCTCAAAGCAGTTCTTGCAGCATCCATTGCTACGTTACCGCCGCCAACTACTGCTACCTTTTTACCCCGCATAATAGGTGTGGTAGAATTTTCGTCAAATGCCTTCATCAGGTTACTTCTGGTAAGGTACTCATTTGCAGAGAATACACCATTGGAATTTTCTCCGGGGATACCCATAAACTTGGGCAGTCCTGCACCGGAACCGATAAATACTGCACTAAATCCTTCATCTTCAATCAGTTCATCAATGGTAACAGATTTACCGACTACAACGTTGGTTTCAATCTTAACGCCAAGAGCTTTTACGTTTTCGATCTCCTTAGCAACTACAGCTTTCTTAGGAAGACGGAATTCGGGAATACCGTATACCAAAACGCCACCAGC
>JAZSII010000281.1:0-5033 GCA_045533725.1 Acetatifactor sp.
TATGTTCCGTTTGCAGATGCCCCATAGAAAGATGGGGAGTAGACTTATGGCAGCCAAAACGTGGGAAAAAAAGCCAAAGTAAAAAAAGAAGGAAAACAGCACCGTTACCCATTTCAAGAACAGGGAGCCTGCGACGCTACCCAAAAGTAAGCGTGTCAAAGCGCATTCTTTTTTATATACGAGGGAGATGAGTATGATTCCGCCTAATTGAAAATATGTAAAATAGAGAATGGCAGTTAAATTGCCTAATGTACTTCCAAACATATGCTTTCCTTTCCGTAAAAAATAGTTGTGCATTCAGTATACCACCGAAGAAAAGAGATTGACAAATATAAAAAGCGGGACTATACTCATAATATAAATTAAATTCTTCGATTCTGGAAGATCTTAATTTCTGGGCACATCGCCCGTAATTCACAATAACAACAGAAAGCGGGCAGTGTACGGTTAGGGACATACTGCCCCACAAGCAGGAGGTAGTATGCAAAAAACGGAACAAGAAACAATTACGAATTCGCAGGTCAGAGACAGCGGCGGCAAGATTATTTTCGTGGACAATACTCTGTGTTCCCAGTTTTTGAGGGAATATATTCCGCTTCCCTATCTAAAGGATTACAGTAATGAGGAATTACTGGACAAGGCGGATGAGATATCCCTGGTGATGTTAATCAATAAGTTGCAAACACCGGAGGATGTAGAGAGGTTTCGACAGATTCCACCTTGGAAGCTGGAAGAGATTTTGAAGGAGCCCCCGAATTATCTACTGGATATTATCGGGAATGTACTGCTGGCGTTTTTGCTCAAAGAGAATGTGCCGGTGGAAGAAGCACAGGACCTTGCGGGAAAGGTAAAGGAAAAAAAGATGGGAATGCTTTTTGAAAATATGGAAAAGATGGACATACAGGCGGAAAAGCGTAAGACTGCAGAACAACGTCGCAAAACAGAGGAGCAACGTCGTAGAGCGGAAGAGGCGCCAAGTGACTTCGGACGAAGCGCAAAAATGAATTTTTATATACATATGAAATCAGTTTGTACTTGCTGGTCAGGTAGGGAAAATTTTTTGTAACCTTTTGCCATTCTCAAATGTACTATTAGTGAAGGTCTTAAAAATTGCAAAAGGAGTGAGTACTCATGAGGCAACCGACGGAGGAACTGATAGAGCAGTATCATACCATGAAAAAAGAATTTGATAGTTCGGAGCATATTCGTGCCTGGCTTATCAGAGTGGTTATTAATAAAGCCAAAAATATAAGTAAAAGCCCATGGAGCCCCATATATTTCCCTAATGAGGACTGTTACGTTTTTCATCAATTGAAAATGTGTCCGAATAGGGAATATATGGTCTTCATGGGCTTATATCATTTCATAGCATTTAAAATACTCTCGTAGTCCACTTGGTACAATCCCACACATCCGTTGCCAGCCCTTCGTAGAATTCGGGCTCGTGACATACCATAAGGATACTGCCCTTATAATCCATGAGAGCACGCTTTAATTCATCCTTAGCATCTACATCCAAATGGTTGGTAGGCTCGTCCAAAAGCAGAATATTGGTTTCGCGGTTGATGAGCTTACACAGGCGTACCTTTGCCTGCTCGCCGCCGCTTAAGACTTTTACTTTGCTTTCAATATGCTTGGTGGTCAGTCCGCACTTAGCAAGAGCGGAACGTACTTCGTATTGGGTGAAGCCGGGGAATTCATTCCACAACTCTTCTAAACAGGTGGTGTTTACATCCTGACTCATTTCCTGCTCAAAATAGCCGATGTGCAGGTAGTCTCCCTGCTCTACATTCCCTGATAAGGGTTGAATGAGTCCTAAAATACTCTTTAACAGAGTGGTCTTACCGATACCGTTGGCACCTGTAAGAACAATTTTTTGTCCCCGTTCCATTCCCAGATTCAAAGGAGCGGATAAGGGCTCATCATAACCGATAACCAAATCCTTGGTCTGGAAAATATATCTGCCGGGAGTACGGGCTTCTTTGAAGCGGAATTCCGGCTTGGGTCTTTCGGCAGCCAGCTCGATAACATCCATTTTGTCCAGCTTTTTCTGAAGGGATAGTACCAAATGACGGGTGGCTACGCGGGCCTTGTTGCGGGCAACGAAATCCTTCAAATCAGCGATTTCTTTCTGCTGCTTGTTGTAGGCAGCCTCCAGCTGTGCCTTCTTCATGGCATAGACTTCCTGGAATTTGTCGTAATCGCCCACATAACGGGTCAATAGCTGGTTGTCCATATGATAAATTAAGTTAATAACGCTGTTTAAGAACGGAATATCATGACTGATCAAGATAAAAGCATTTTCATACTCGTTCAAATAACGTTTCAGCCATTCGATATGCTGTACGTCCAGGTAGTTGGTGGGCTCGTCCAAAAGCAGGATGTCCGGCTTTTCCAGCAAAAGCTTGCCCAGTAAAACCTTGGTACGCTGACCACCGCTTAATTCGGTTACGTCTCTGTCCAAACCAATGTCGGAAAGTCCCAGCGCACGTCCCACTTCTTCCACCTTGGAATCAATCATGTAGAAGTCATGTTGGGTCAGAAGCTCCTGTAAGGTACCGAATTCTTCCATATACACTTCCAGTTCTTCCGGAGAAGCCTCGCCCATTTTATCGCAAAGGGCATTCATTTCGGCTTCCATTTCATATAAGAAATCAAAGGCTGAAGCCAGTACGTCGCGTATGGTCATGCCCGGCTTCAACACCGTATGCTGGTCCAAATAACCTACGCGAACATTCTTTGCCCATTCGACCTTGCCCTCATCGGGCATCAGTTTTCCGGTTATAATATTCATAAAAGTAGATTTGCCTTCACCATTGGCTCCGATTAAACCGATATGCTCGCCCTTCAATAAACGGAAGGATACATCGTTAAAAATGGCACGGTCGCCGAAGCCATGTGTCAAATGTTCTACATTTAATATGATCATGCTCTTTCTTTCCTCCGATATACATGTTATAATGCCTTTTAGAAGTATACAGGATATTTGAGGAGATGTCATCTTTTTCTTTACAATTAAGTTATAAAATCTTAAGAAAACATGTGTTTACTTTTTGGAGAAATTGGGTATACTAGGATTGTAACGAAGTTGAAAGGACTGCTACATAGGAAGGTAGCAGAAAGGAGTATTATGAAAAAATTAACCGTATTATTATGTACAATGGCATTGGGGCTTAGCCTGATTGCATGTGGTGCAGATGAACCTGATGCAAATCAGAATCCTTCCACAGAAAATACTGATGGTGGAAATGCAGGCGCAGATACCGGTGATACCAATACTGATGCCGGAAATGAAACAACTGACGACGAAGCCGGTGCAGGAGAAACTACATCAAACGTAGCAATTGCAGATTTAAAGCAGGCAGTAGTGGATGAGTTGGGAGAAAATTATTGGCCTAACACTGAAATGCCCGCAGAATTTTTGGAAGGTTTCGGACTTACCGCAGATATGTATGATGCGTTCTTCGGTGAAATGCCTATGATCAGTACCAATGTGGATACCTTGATTATTATTCAGGCAAAGGACGGACAGGTTGAGGCGGTAGAAGGTGTTCTGAACGCTTATCGTGAAAATCTGGTAAACGACACCATGCAGTATCCTATGAATGTTGGTAAGATTCAGGCTTCCAGAATTGAAACCTATGGCAATTTCGTATGTTTCGTACAGTTGGGTGCAGATGTAATGGATCTTATGGAGCAGAGTGAGGAAGCAGTGATTCAGCATTGCCAGGCTCAGAATGAACTTGCATTGGAGGCAATCAGCAAGGTTGCAAAATAATTCCTGATAAGAGGGGTGTAAAATGGTTTTCAGCAGTACACTATTTCTGTTTCGGTTTTTACCGATTTTTATGATATTGTACTTTGTGGCTCCCGGGAGGATGAAGAATTTCATCCTCTTTTTTGGGAGTCTTGTTTTTTATGCATGGGGTGAACCGATTTACGTTTGCCTGATGATTTTTTCTACGATTTCGGATTATTTGCATGGTTTGGCAATCAATGCCAGCAGAAGCAAAACTGTCAGAAAGATATTACTAGTATCTTCTGTTATCATTAATTTGGGTATGCTGGGATTTTTCAAGTATGCAGACTTTTTGGTGGGAACGGTGAACTCCGCATTCGGATTAAATATTCCACTATTAAATTTGCCATTACCCATTGGTATTTCCTTCTATACCTTCCAGACCATGTCCTATACCATCGATGTGTATCGGGGAGAGGTAAAGGTGCAGAAAAATTTGCTGGATTTTGCAGTGTTTGTAACCCTGTTCCCGCAATTGATTGCAGGTCCCATTGTGAAGTATGTAGATGTTCAAAAGGATTTGCATAAGAGAAAACCTGATATATTACAAATCAGTTATGGTAGCAAGAGATTTATTGTCGGTTTGGCAAAAAAAGTACTGTTGGCGAATAATCTTGGGCTTATTTGGAATGAGATTTCCGCCCGGGATTTTGGAGAATTGAATATTGTGGCGGCGTGGATAGGAATTCTTGCGTTCGCTTTTCAGATATATTTTGACTTTTCGGGTTACTCTGACATGGCTATCGGATTGGGTGCCTGTCTAGGCTTTACATTCCCGGAAAACTTTAACTATCCGTATATTTCGGTAACAATCACTGAGTTTTGGCGCAGATGGCATATGACCCTGAGCAGCTGGTTCAGAGAATATGTATATATACCCTTGGGTGGCAACCGGAAGGGTCTGCCAAGGCAGCTTTTGAATATTCTTATTGTGTGGGCATTAACCGGTATCTGGCACGGAGCAGGCTGGAACTTCCTGCTTTGGGGGCTGTGGTTTGCTTTCTGGTTAATGCTGGAAAAAATCGGGTTGAAAAAGATATTTGATGTTTTACCGCGATTTGTGGGAAGAATATATACTCTTTTTGTGGTGTTGATCAGCTGGGTATTTTTCTCTGTAGAAGACGTAGACAGAATTATTGACTATTTAAAAGCTATGTTTGGTTTACGGGGAGCAGGTATCTATAGCAGGGAAACACTGTTTCTGGGAATGGAAAATGCAGTGTTGTTTATGATT
>JAZSII010000014.1:0-6314 GCA_045533725.1 Acetatifactor sp.
CACTTTTCTTCAATACCCACTCTTCTTAGTAACATATTTTTGTGTATAGTAACATTACTCATGTTACTTTGCACCATTTTATGTTACTTCAGTTTTTCTCTTTATTTCAAACCAAACATTTTTTCCTTAATTCCTGATATATCCGGTGTTATCAAAATTTTCTCTTGATTCTTCCATCAAAGTTGGATAATATGAATTCGTGAAACGGGTTTTGTGTCGTGTACAGCCATATGGCTCAAGCGGGTAGCTCGTTTCATTTCCAAGAAGGAAACGAGTTTTTGACTGAGTAAGGTCTTTTGACTGGAAATGGGTACTCGTTTCTTTTTTATACTCTTTTTACGCCTCTCAAATATTAAAGTGCATATTTTACACGGTATTATTTCAGCATAGGCAAATTTCGCCCATACTGCCCTTAAATTACATTAGCCATGTCACAGCCCCAAATCCTTAATTTTTTGGCTTAAATTTGGTATAAAAATCCTCTCTCAAACTCCCCGGGCCCTTGATTTTCCTACATTCTTTCCGAAAAGCAACTTCTTGCCGTGGCATCCGTCCCTATTCGCACACCCTGCGCGACTCTTGTCCCACACCTATACCATTTTCTTACTTCGACATTTATATACATATTATATCACCTTTGCGACTAGCAGTCTAGTTATTTAATCTTGTGAGACAATTATTTTAAAATACCTGCCTACAAACATTTCGTCTGACGGCAGGCATCCTCATTTATTCAAAATACAAAATCCTCCTATCATAGTCCCTGTACTCTGTCTAAACAGATTTGGTCGCTATGATAAGAGGATATCATTTTACAAATACTCAGCCAGCATCTTCTCCAGTTCCTCAGAGTTTATGGGCTTGGATAAAAAGTCATTAAATCCCTCAGCCAGGTACTGCTCACGCATTCCCTCGATGGCATTGGCGGTCAGAACGATTATGGCCGTATCATGATTCAGATTGTCCTTGTCCTCACGTATCATGTGCAGGGTCTGCACACCGTCCGGCTCAGGCATCATGTGGTCCATCAAAATCAAATCATATTTTTTCTCTTTTGTCATGTTGAAGCACTCTTCACCGCCTGAGGCCAGATCCAGCTGAACCTGGGTACGTTTCAAAAGTGCCTTCACAACTTTAAGGTTTATATTGTTATCATCCACGGCCAAAACTTTGGCCTCAGGGGCACAAAATATCGGCTTTTGCTTCGCCGGTGCGGCAGATTTATGTTCTTCTCCCGGCTTGCCCATGGGTGACGCATCTATGATCTCCTGAGGAATCTTAACCGTGAAGCAACTTCCCTCACCGTATACACTCTGCACATCTATGGTACCGTTCATGGCCTCCACCAGCTGCCTGGTAATATTGAGCCCAAGACCGGAGCCTTCTATGTATCTGTTCTTGGTGAGCTCCAGACGCTGGAAACTGTCAAACAACCGTTCCAAATCGTCCTTCTTGATTCCCTTACCGGTATCTTCCACCGACATACAAAGGGAGAATCCCTGCTCATCGCGGACACCTTGCACGGAAAGCTTCACATAGCCTTTTTCCGTATATTTAATGGCATTGGACAAAAGATTGTTCAGAACCTGCTTAATACGAATCTCGTCGCCCTTTAATACTGCCGGCAGTGTCTCATCAATCTCTGTCTTGATTTCCAATTCTTTCTGCTTTGCACGCTCCTCGCTCCACAAAGTTACATGATGAATCATGGCTGCAAGCGAATAGTCTTCTTCCACGATTTCCAGCTTTCCGGCCTCTATCTTGGAGAAATCCAGCACATCATTGATAAGTCCCAAAAGCATCTGACTTGCATTCTTAATATTCGTCGCATACTCATCAATGGTCTCGTCCTTATTTTCACGCAAAATCATCTCATTCATGCCGATTACGGTGTTAATCGGCGTACGGATTTCGTGGGACATATTGGCAAGGAAATTCGCCTTGGACTGTCCCATGGCAATAGCCACCTGCTTCTCTTTTTCCACATTAAACAAGTCACGTACGGACTTTAAACCTGCCGAAAACAGAAGCACCACAAGGCTCAGACACAGACTGATTCCGTTCACAGTGGTATCAATCATATATGTCAAAGCAATCTCAAACACACCTGCCACCATTAACACGGCAAATCCCACAGCAACTTCCCTGTACTCCCGCACGTAGCCTCTCTTAATATCCAGCACAAAGGTAACTGCCATAACAACAATAAGCGCCAAAATAATAATATGGGAAGACATCATGGTCTCAAAGAAGTCTTTGATATTTAAAGCTTGAAGCGTCACAACCACCACAAAATTAACAGCTGTACATATGCCAAGCGTCATATATGCCTTCTGATAGCGACCTTTTTGTATACTGTTCAAATACGCCACGAAAGGATAGGGCAAAAGCGCAACCATCAAAAAGCCCGTGAGCATGGCCACCGTAGTGTTGGGGAACACAAACTGTCTGAGTTTGGATTCCACCAACAGCCACATGGACGCAATCAAAATCACGATCCCGAGATGTATTACCTCCACGTCCTTCTTGAAGAATATCTTTACAAATAAACTGCCCGCTATTACAAATACACTTATCAAAAACATAAACGCCGCTGCAATCGCCGCCGGTGCATACTGCCTATAAAAATGCTGCTTAATATCCTGCAGTTCGCCTTCATAGATTTCACTCACATAACCGGCGTAGTTGGAATCACTCATAAATTCAATGCGAAGCTGCTTGCCGGCGTCACTTTCATGGATGGGGAAAAACACATAAGTCAAGGTACTGGTCTTGCCGAAAGGCTGCGTATCCAGCGTCGAATACTCCTTGCGAAGCTCGTCTCCCACGAATATCTTCAGCTCCTGTTGCATGCTTCGCACACAAAGCCAGGTATCCTCACTGTCAGCAGCAAGTGACGTTGCAATCGTCACCCACTCCCCCTGCTCTGTTTCACAGTTTCCCGGAACCACTATCGGCACCTGCGCACCTCCCGGCATCACCTGTACCCAATCCGCCTGAAAAATGCGGCATTCTCCGCTTTCCAAGACATTTTCCCGGGGCAAAAGCGCCTCTCCCAATACAAAAAAGAGAAAAGCTCCTACCATCAAAAAACCCAAAATGTACTGTATGATTTTCATTCTGCGATTCTTACTTTTTTCCACGTTTTTTCTCCTATAACCAATTATAATCGCCGCCGGTAATAGCCAGACTAAGAAGCGTATCCATCATCTCCACTTCCTCGTCCCGTACTACCTTAATCAGTTTCGCTGCCTCCGGTGCCTCGGGCATCTCCTCATCCGGTCCCAGCTCCATGTCCACTTCCTCGCCGCAATAAGGGCAAACCAAACACGGTGCCACCGCCACAGACAAAAAGCGCATGCCACAATCCTCACACTCATAATATCCACAAATCTTTGTTCCGTCCGGTACAAAATACATGATTTGTCCCTCCTATCTCTCTATCGAATCCCGCGGTATTCCCACGTCTCGGTATCAATCAATTTCCCGGCGCCAAATAAAATCCTTAAGACAATGAAGTCTTCCCAAATAACTGCAAAATCACATCTCTGTCCTTCTTCTTTTCCTCTTCCGAAAGTTCCGCATAAGGAATCAGCATACTGTGACGTTTGCTTTCCAAGTCCTTCACCTTCCGCTCACCGTTTGGTTCCAGCGGCATATTCTCCGGCGCTCCGTAATTCCAATGATTCACGTAGTGATAACGGCTCCAGCGTATATGCTCCATCTCCGTCAGCGTCTCCATATCCTCATAAGAAATGGTGCCTATATTCGCGTTCATTGATTTCATGACCAGCAGACGGATTTGATGATAATCGGCGCAAGCCACATTGGAGCCTTTTGAAAAACCATCCAACTCCATCCACTTCTCCTCCATCACCGTCTCTACATCCGGTCGTTCCCAGGTGTAGATACCGGCATTCTCCTTATCATTATTCACCAGATAATCATAGTTAATCTTCTTTGCTTCCCGGTACAATTCGTCAGTTTTGATGGTCTCTTCATTCAAAATATCCTGAAGCACACCAAATCCCGTGAATCGGTCCCCCTTATAAAGTTCTGCCAAATCCGCGCCGTCAGGATTGTAATAATCCACTTCCGCGCCGCATTTCATATAAAGCAGTGCCTGCAGGAACTCCACATTAATGGGTTCTGCCACGATAATTCGGTCAAAATCCTTAAAAAGGGCGATATCTTCCCACCACTGCTTATCGTGAAAGGTGATGCTATCCTCATTCATCTTATCAAAATCTTCCATCAGATTCCGATACAATGAGCTCTCTCCCCACACATGGTACTGAATGCTTTGGTTCAGACTGTAAATATTGTTGCACAAGCCATACTCCAAAAGCTTCTGCCCCAAAGCGTCAAAGCCCAAAATAGCCACCTTGACCTCCACCTTTCCATCCTTCATATAAGCCTGCAGATTCCTCTCCTTCCAATAAATGCGGGCAATAATCTCATTCACATTAAAGAAATATATATCGCTCATATCCAACAGTTTGGAATCAATCTCTTCCAGACAAATATACACCTTGCTTCCCGGCTTCAGCTTCCCCTGTATCTTTTTATAATAGGTCAGATTGTCCACTTCTTTATCAAACAAAAAGACATGGGTATCCGCCTTTTTGTTGAACTTGTCCCCCATCAGCAACGGATGGGCAAAAGCCTTGCCCAGCTCCTTCATCTGCTCCGTATCATAATACACTGCAGTGGCATTTTCCATATTGGAAACAAACAAATCCCGGACATTTTTCAGTCCGTCTCGAAGCACCACCAAAAAACCTGTTACCGTCAGCAGCGGGCATACAAATCGCCCTATATTGATCAAAGAATTGCTCCCCTCCGTAGGCGTATATTCTACAAAAAAGGACTGAAAGGCATAATATGTGGCATCGTACCATACTTCTCCGCACATACTGTAGCCAACTACCATCATGCCAAAAGCAGCCAATACCAAAATTCCATATATCTTTTTTAAAGTACCTGCTTCCTTCATTTGTCTCCTCCTTCAGGTTCCCCACTTTAAGCTGACCCCCTTAACAAACCACTTGATTACGACCGTTTTCTTTTCCTTCGTACAGTTTCGCATCTGCTTCCTTTACCAATTCATCAAGCGACTTGCCCGGCTCATAAAATGCCAGTCCGATTGTCACCGTGACTCTGATTTCATTACCGGCATATAGGATTACATTCTCTGATACACGTTTTCGAAGTGCTTCGAAAAGTTCTGTGATTTCTTCTTTCTTTCCATCATAGCCGCCACAAACGACCAGAAACCCTTCACCGCCCCAGCGACCGGACTGAAGCATTTCATCCCCCGACTTCTCGTCGTTTAAAATCTTCGCAAGAGATTTCAAAACCTCATCCCCGGCGTCATGACCGTAGGTGTCATTTACATTTTTAAAATGATCTACATCCAGCATCGCAATGGCAAATATATCCTTGGCAGTAGCCTCGATAAATGCCCTCAATATCTGTATCATTTGTCTTCGGTTATTTAAACCTGTCAGATGATCCTTATTTGCCATGTCATAAAGCTCACCTTCCAGCTTCATCACCGTATCCGAATAAATGGCTATATACATAATCAGAAATGCAAAACCGGCTACCGTATTACCCACATAAAACATATTGGTAAGGATATCATTGCCAAGTACATATACCGGCGAATTATAATAGGTCCAAAAATGCAAAGCGATATAAATAACCACATTCCCGGCTCCCAGCAATATGGTTCTCTTCCTTACCACCTTGCTGTGTTCTACAAAATAATCCGAAAAAACCGTGGATGCCACAAAGCCTATACAATAATGCTGAAAACCATATTCCCAGCCCAGACACACGACAGAAAGCATCATAAACAAATATATTTCCACAAATACAATGAATACGTATGCCCATGTTTTCTTTCTTCGCAAAAGTCCGAAACACAATATGTAAGTTATGATACTTAAGCAATTATAATAAAACAATATGGGTGCCTTGTATAGAAAAAAAAGAATGCCAAAGCTAATATGGAACAACAATAAAATACTATTTACTATTATGGTTCCGCTCAAAACAGACTTCTGCACCTTTTCCGGCACATCCCGCAATACTTGACTCATGTCATTTTCTCCTTTCACTTTCCGAAAGTCCCTGTTTCTTTCAGCGATATCATCTTACGTTCGGTTACTTTATCCTCTGCTCCTATCTTACCACAAAGTATGGGCGAATGCACGTCATATCCGGCACAAGTTTCTCTCACCCGAGCGTCGCTGTGATTGGCATAGCAGTACACACAGCCGTTTGCGCAGGTATGGTAGGTGCCGATA
>JAZSII010000035.1:0-2518 GCA_045533725.1 Acetatifactor sp.
TTCAGGAGGACGCAGCATGAAAGAAAACAATACATGTAATTGTGGCGTTTGTGAAAGAATTGAATTTACGAAGCAGGGCAAAAACAAATATTTTGTCAGAGAACTGGAAACGGGTTATGTTGTCATAGGAGATCATCAGCGTTTTAAGGGATATAGTTTGTTTCTGTGCAAGGAGCATGCTACGGAGATTCATTTTTTGGAGAAGGATTTCCGCCAGAAGTTTCTAGAAGAGATGTCCCTGGTGGCAGAGGCTGTTTACAAGGCCTTTCAGCCTGATAAGTTGAATTATGAGTTGCTTGGAGTGGGAAGCGGCGTGCATATGCACTGGCATTTCTTCCCGAGGCGTGCAGGAGATACGCCCAATCCGGGACCGGTCTGGCAACTAGGCGGTCAGGAGATGAATCATGAGAAATATCTTCCTACAGATGAAGAATTGGAAGAATTGAAAAGGATGCTGAATGAGGAATTGGACAAGTTGCTGTAGTGTTTGGGTATAGAGTGATGGATAATTAGATACATACCCATGAGTTGCGGTCAAATAGGTGGAAAAGGAAGCATTTTACAGGTGGTCAAAGGTGTTTTGGGTATGGAGATAAGGAGTTTTGTACCCATACCCACAAATATAGTGGAATTTTGGGTATGACGAGTAAAGGCGGTTTTATATACCCAAAAGGGGCGAAAAATGCTTCAGATTAACGAGAAAATCAAGGGATATTTGATTTTATTGGGTATGGCGAAGAAAGACAGCTATGTATACCCACGAGGATGAGCTGAACTGCTCCGCAGGCTAAATTTATGCCTCAAAACAACAAAACGAATCATCGCACCGCCAACATCAAATTATATATCATGAGAGACAGATATTAGAGGACACACATTAGGAGAGACATATAACAGGAGAAAACTATCATGAACGACTTTGGAATCAATGAAATGCAGGACATGCAGAAGGCATTACAGGAGAAATACAAAGACAAGTGGGAAGGGATTTCCCCGGAGATAGGGCAAAACAAGCTTCTTTGGATGATAGGAGAAGTAGGCGAAGTGATTGATATTGTGAAGCAGAACGGTGGCGCAAAAGCATCTGCGGATGAGACTCTGCGCAAGGATCTGGTGGAAGAATTGGCGGATGTCTTGATGTATTACAATGATGTGCTTTTGTGCTATGGAATTTCTGCCGAGGAATTGAAGCGGGCGTATACGGAAAAGTTTGAAAAAAACATGAAACGGTGGTAGAGTTATGGGTGAAAAGGTGACCGGAGAAAAATCTGCGGATAACCTTGTTATAGATTAACGAATTTTGGGGAGGATATTATGGCAGCGACAAGTTGTGATTCCTGTGCGAATTATGTGTATGATGAAGATTATGATTGCTATTGCTGTATGGTAAATTTGGATGAGGATGAAATGTATCGGTTTTTGTGCGGCAGTCAATGGGAATGTCCCTATTACAGTGCGGACGACGAGTACGCAGTGGTAAGGCATCAGATGTAGGGATGTCGGGGCAGACTTTAGAGCATATGCAATGGCAGGACGTCAGATGTAAAATATTGCAGAGTATAGTGCAAAAAACTGATAAAAGTGGACAGGATATTCTATGGTAAATGTGGAGTTAATATGTTAAAGTATATCAAACAAGTTTGTATTATTTTGGGAATATGTTTGTTGGCAGAGTTGATGGAGTACTTTATTCCGCTACCCATTGCAGCAAGTATTTACGGGCTGGTGTTAATGCTGATTGCCCTTATGACAAAGATTGTTCCCTTAAAAGAAGTGGAGGATGTAGCAGATTTTCTGACGGGAAATATTGCCATATTGTTTATTCCGCCCACAGTGGGTATCATGGCCAGTGTGGAAGAGATTAAGCAGATTCTGATTCCGCTGTTGGTGATTTGTATTTCTACCACTCTTTTGATTATGGGTGTGACCGGATGGGTGACGCAGGCTATAATCCGCAAGGGGAAATCTCAGAACGTTGAAAGTTAAGGCACGCAATGTGCAGATAGGTATATACGGAAAGCTTTTTTGAACTTTTTAAAGGAGAAGACTTTAACGATTTATTCTTAGGGAGGAAAAAAACGTGAATGAAAACAAAATGTATGCCCTTCATATGGGCAAGGCAAAATGTGCAGTGGATTTGGGAGATGGTTCCGAGCGTGGTGAGTATGTAAGTCAGGATTATATTTTACATACCTTGGGCAGACCTCACAGAAGTATTTCTTTGATGTACTGTTATTATCCTTTGGATGAGGGATGGCCGGGCAGAGCCAGCGTGGTACATGCCAATCCGGACGTATCCTTTGCATGGGATTATCCTTACGACGATTACTTTACCTACAAGGGTGGTTTGGGTGGAAACACCCAGGACGAGCCTTTTAATTATATGAGAGAAATTCGTCAGCATGGTCAGGATGTAACACTTACATTGACGATTGATCCGCATGTATCGGATGAGCATTTGATTGCCATTGCCAAGGATTTAAAGCCTTTTGGACGTTTGATGCTTCGTATTAATCAT
>JAZSII010000020.1:0-2366 GCA_045533725.1 Acetatifactor sp.
ATTCCTTGGGATTTTGCAGAGTATCAGCCGGATGTAATTGTGATAAATTTAGGAACCAATGACGATAGTTTTTGTCAGGACGTGGTAGAAAAACAGGAAGAATATGTGGCGCAGTATATAGCGTTTTTAAAGACTGTACGAAAGAACAATCCGAATGCGGAAATATTCTGTGTACTTGGACTTATGGGCGACCGTTTGTACCCCAGGGTTTGTGAGGCGGCAGAGAAGTATACAATAGAAACCGGTGATACACATGTAAATACCGTGCATATTCCGGAGCAGGGTGGTAATGTAGGATATGTGGTGGATTATCATCCATTACCCCAGTTCCACACTGTGGCAGCAGAAGTGGTAGCTGCCGCCATTAAAGAAAAGATGAATTGGTAAATGAGAGGAGGATTTTGATATGTTGGTTACATTAATCCCTTTATTTGATGAGGACATGGCGATTCGAGCTTATTCACTGTTTACACAGAAGTCGAATTATTTTTTGAATCCCAGTATGTTGGGGACCGGACAACTGGATGGTGCCGGCAGAGTGGAAGGTCTTGAGGTTATTCAAACCATGGGGTTGGAGACTTTGAGCAGCGTGGATAATGTATTTGTGTCTGTTTCCAATATGTCAATCTTTTCCGATATTGCGTCCCAGTGTGACGAAGATGCTGAAAAGCTGGTACTTCTGATTGATCATTCCGTAAAGCCGGAGCCTATGTATGTGGAGCGTATTCAGGCACTGAAGGAGCAGGGCTACCGGTTTGGTATGCGTAAGCTTTTGGTGCAGGAATTCCAGGAATATGCAGAAATTTTGAAACTGATGGACTTTGTGTTCTTAAATCATAAAAAGGTGGATTTAACAAAGGCTAAAATTTATTTTGAAAATCTCTTCCCGCATATTCAGATTTGTGCGGTTGAGGTGGATGATATGGAATCCTTTGAACAGTTAAAGGAAGCTACGGCATGTCCTTTATACGAAGGAAGCTTTTATCAGCTTCCGGTTACCAAGGGAAATACCACGGTATCTCCTTTGAAGGTAAATTATATCGAATTGTTAAATGCAGTAAATACGGATGATTTTGATTTGACTGAAGCTGCAGATATTATTGGCAGAGATCCGGCACTTACCATTTCGTTGTTGCAAATGGTAAATAATATGACTGTGAATTCCGGTATTACGACCATCAGACATGCGGCAGCCATGCTTGGACAGAAAGAATTGAAGAAATGGATTACCACGGCTGTAGTAGGAGAACTTTGCTCCGATAAACCAAACGAAATTACCAGACTTTCCATGCTTAGGGCAAAGTTTGCAGAAAATCTGGCAAAGCCTTTTGGGATGGCAGGTCAGTCATCAGAGCTTTTCCTGATGGGACTGTTTTCTGTTTTGGATGCTATATTGGATAAGGATATGGAAGAGGCACTCAAGCTGGTGAAGGTATCCAAGAATATTAGTGATGCCTTGATAAGTAAGAGCGGAGTGTTCGGTCCGCTTTACGAGTTTATCGTAAATTATGAAAAGGCCAACTGGCAGGAGGTATCTCGACAGATGATTCTTTTGGATATCAATTTGAATGATTTGTATGATGCTTATTTGCAGACCCTTGTTTGGTACAGAAAGCTGACCTTGGGCAAATAAATGATATTTAAGCACTGACGCAAGCATGCTTGCGTGATGCATAGGGAGTACTATGGATTTATTTGAGTATATGCGAACCAATAGTATGGAGAAGGAATCACCCCTGGCAGCCAGAATGCGTCCCAAAACCCTGGACGAAGTGGTGGGGCAGGAACATATTATCGGAAAAGATAAATTGTTATTCAGAGCCATAAAGGCAGCTCCAAACTGTTCGGATATCTTTTACGGTCCGCCCGGTACGGGAAAGACTACTCTGGCAAAGGTAATTGCCAATACCACCAGTGCAGAGTTTACCCAGATTAACGCTACGGTAGCCGGCAAAAAGGATATGGAAGAAGTGATTTCTAAGGCCAAGGATATGCAGGGGATGTACGGAAAGCGTACCATTCTGTTTATAGACGAGATACATCGGTTTAATAAGAGCCAGCAGGATTATCTCCTTCCTTTTGTGGAGGACGGTACCATTATTTTAATCGGTGCAACCACAGAGAACCCTTATTTTGAAGTGAACAGTGCGTTGATTTCCAGATCGGTTATCTTTGAACTTAAACCCATTCCCAAGGAAGCGGTAAAGGAATTGCTTCGTAAAGCGGTGTATGATACTGACAGAGGTATGGGCAGTTACAATGCGGTGATTGATGAAGATGCGCTGGATTTTCTGGCAGATATTGCAGGAGGCGATGCCAGACATGCGCTAAATGCTATAGAATTGGGTATTATGACCACCAATCGC
>JAZSII010000062.1:0-3516 GCA_045533725.1 Acetatifactor sp.
CGGAGTGTTAAAGAAGTTTGAGGAGACTCCTTATGCAGCTATTTTGAAGGAAACAGGTGTTATTACTTCTTATATCTGTCCACTGATGTATATGAACAATCCCTTAAGTGAGAAGATGCCGGTAATTACCTCCAGCAATAAGCTCAGAACCTATACCAGTGCCAGATATTATACTGACGCGGAAATCTTAGAGCAGATTACCAAGGGAGGTGGCAAGTACTGAAAGAGTTCAAAGGAAGAATTGTAGCTCCCGGAATAGTGTCCGCTCCTGCAGTGGTATCTCACGGAGGGTTAAATACATTGGCGTCATTCCAAAAGGCACTTCAGTTCGGCGATAAAAAGGCCACCTGCGGCGACCAGAATAATCCGGACCTTTACGGTAAGCAGATGGCAGGGAGGGCTTTATGTCTGCCTCGTACCATTGGCTCCACTACCGGTGGTTTGGTGCTTTATTGTGCCTGCTCGATGAAGAGACAGCCGGCATGTATGTTATTTTCGGAACCTATTGACTCTCTTGCGGCAGCAGGTGCTGTATTGGCGGATGTGTGGCTGGATGATGTGAGTATGCCTGTTGTTGACAGCTTAGGGGAAGAATTTTTAAATTATGTGAAAGACGATATGACCATTACTGTGAAAGAAGACGGAACCGTAGTGGTAGAATAGTATTTCTGAGGTTTTTATGAAAAAAAGATTATGGTTCGAGTTATCGACTACGCAAAAAATTATGTTGAGCTTCTTTCTGGTAATTATGCTGGGTAGTGTATTACTCGCACTTCCAATCAGTTCGGCATCAGGAGAAGCAGTACCGTACATAGATGCTTTATTTACAGCGACAACTTCAGTTTGCGTGACAGGACTGGTAACAGTAACCACTGCAACTGCCTGGAGTGTATTTGGGCAGATTGTGATTTTGTTTCTGATTCAAATTGGTGGTTTAGGGGTTATTACTATTATGTCCGGTATTCTGATTGGATTGCATCGCAGAATCGGCTTAGGAGACAGAATGCTGATGCAGGATGCTTTCAATTTGAACTCGCTGACAGGATTGGTTCGTTTTACAAAGAAGGTAATCATAGGTACCTTTGCGGTAGAAGGGGTGGGAGCGCTCCTGTATATGACTGTGTTTGTACCGAAATTTGGGGCGAAGGGTATTTGGATATCTATTTTCAATGCGGTATCGGCCTTTTGTAATGCCGGTATGGATATTATGGGTGATAATAGCTTGTGTGATTATGTGACGAATCCTATTATTAATGGGGTGACCTCGGCACTGATTATTTTGGGCGGTATTGGGTATATCGTCTGGTGGGATGTGGTGCGTGTGGCTAAGAAGATTAAAACACAAGGGATTAGATGTATTCAAAGTCTGACATTTCACAGTAAATTGGCAATTTCGGTAACAGTACTTCTGATTTTTGTGGGAGCGGCAGCAATATTCATTTTTGAATATAACAATCCGCTTACAATAAAGGATTATTCCCTATTTGATAAAATACAAATTTCTTTGTTTCAGTCCGTAACTACAAGGACGGCAGGGTTTGCTACCATTGACCAACAGAATTTGACAAATGCCTCAGCTATGTGCTCCATTTTATTGATGTTCATTGGTGGTTCACCTGTCGGAACAGCCGGAGGTGTAAAAACGGTTACTATGGCAGTATTGTTAATCTCTGCTTTTGCGACAATCAGAAACAATGGTGAAGCGTCTGTATTCCGTAGAGCTATTTCCAAGGAATCGGTTAACAAAGCGGTAGCAGTGGTGAGTATGTCATTTATTATTTTATTTATTTCTACAATACTTCTTGCTGCTGTGACAAATGCAGATTCCTTAGATATTTTTTATGAGACTGCGAGTGCTACTGCAACAGTAGGTTTGACCAGAAACTTGACCCCATCTTTAAATCTGTGGGGGAAGCTGATTATTATTGCCACAATGTATTTAGGAAGAATCGGCCCCATTTCGCTTGCTATTGCCTTTAATACGCGAAAAGAGGTTAAGAATGTAATCAAGAATCCTATCGAAGAGATTCATGTGGGATAGTATTATTTGTAAAGAGGGATAGAAAGATGAGCATGAAAAAAACATATGCGGTTTTCGGACTGGGAAGATACGGAAAAGCGGTTGCAAGAGAGCTTGTTAATAGTGGAGTGGAAGTATTGGCTGTCGACAGAAATGAGACCATTGTAAATTCCCTTAGTTCGGAAATACCTTATTGTAAATGTGCAGACGTATCCGATGCAGAGGTATTACGCCAGTTAGGTATCGGTCATATTGATGTAGTTATCATAGCCATGGCCAGTAGCCTGGAGGCAAGTGTCATGGCCACTATGCTCTGCAAAGAGGCAGGAGTAAAGATGGTAGTAGCTAAATGTGCCAGTGAAATGGATTGCAAGATTTTGAGTAAAGTAGGGGCAGATAGAGTTTTCTTCCCAGAAAAAGAGTCCGGTACCAGATTGGCAAAGAATCTTTTAAGTTCAGGCTTTGTGGACATTATTGAACTGACAAATGATGTGTCCATGATTGAAATGGATGTGAAACCGGAATGGGTCGGAAAGAGTTTGTTGGAATTGAATCTTCGAAGAAAGTTTGGAATTAACGTAGTGGCTATTCTTCAGGGTAAAAATGTGAATATCAACATTGATCCGGAGAAGCCATTAACTGCATCCATGGAACTGGTAGTTATTGTTCAAACGTCAAAATTAAGTAAGTTGAAGTAAGGGAAGGAACAGAAAAATGAATAAGTATGAATCAAGCTATTATACCAGTTATAACGAATATGGTGAACTAGAGAGAATGCTCATGCCGGATGAGTCAATCATTTGGAAAGGAACACCCAAGAAGAGTGCATATGTGATTAATGCCTCTTTGAAGATGGCGCCCGTTGCGCTTATTTGGTTGCTTTTTGATGGATTCTTTATTGTGAATTTTATTGGAGCAGGAGAAATGCTGGGGTCCATGTTATTTATGCTCATTCCATTCTTTGCCCTACATTTAATGCCGGTGTGGATTTGGCTGTTTAATATGCTGACGGCATCAAAGCGTTGGAAAAATACCGAATACGCAGTAACCAATAAGCGAGTACTCATTCGTAATGGTTTTGTAGGTTATCAGTATGACAGTATTTACTACACGGATATTGCCAATGTGTCCCTGCGAGTAGGTGTCATTGATAAAATGCTCGGGGTAGGAGATATCTATCTGGCAACGAAGGGATATGGAGTGAATGGAAGTAAGACTTCTTCACCGGTTATTTTGGATGTGGAAGATCCCCAGAGAGTATTTCACATGGTACAGAGTACCGTACTTAATATTCAGACAGATATACAATATCCTAATGCATACCGTCCGGATAATAACCCGGGATACAACACCCAGTATAATCCACAGTATGATTTTAATGAGGATTCCAGATATAGACAATAAAAGTGCTTGCAATTTGATTAAAGAAGTGGTATAGTGCAAATAATAATTTGGGAAGGATAAATGCTATGAATATGTTTTTATCAAACAGTTTA
>JAZSII010000162.1:0-2970 GCA_045533725.1 Acetatifactor sp.
GCAAAGCGTTTTAAATTAACCGGAACAGGTAAGTTAAAGAGAAACAAAGCTTACAAGCGCCATATCTTAACCAAGAAGACCAGAAAGACTAAGAGAAATCTTAGAAAGGCAGCTATGGTAGATGCAACAAATATCAAGACAATGAAGAAGATTTTACCATATATCTAATAGGTAAGGAGGAGAATGAGACATGGCAAGAATTAAAGGCGGCTTAAACGCTAAGAAGAGACACAAAAAATAATAAAAGCTTGCAAAGCGCTATAGAGGAGCCAGAAGCAAGCAGTATAGAATCGCAAAGCAGTCTGTTATGAGAGCATTAACCAGCTCATATGCAGGCAGAAAAGAAAGAAAGCGTCAGTTCAGACAGTTATGGATTGCGCGTATCAATGCAGCAGCTAGACTTAACGGCTTATCATACAGCAAATTTATGTATGGACTTAAGTTAGCAGGTATTGAAATGAACAGAAAGATGTTGGCAGAAATGGCAGTGAATGATGCAGCCGGTTTCGCTACATTGGCTGAACTTGCAAAGAGCAAATTAGCTTAATAAAGAAAGCATTACCCCCGAAGAAACTTCGGGGGTGTTTTTTTGCCTTCAATATTCTAATGTTTGGATGGCTCATGGAAATCGCGTAATCGAAGCAGATGCTCATAACGCTTGGCAGCCTCTTCTTTTGCCTGTTCAAACAATTCTGCAGCCTGCTCGGGAGCAACCTTTTGCAAGGCAGTATAGCGCGTTTCGCCGTTTAAAAATTCCTGATAATCAATAGTGGGAGCCTTACTATCCAGAATAAAAGGATTTTTGCCCTGCTCAAGGAGTGCCGGATTGTAGCGGAACAGATGCCAGTATCCCGTTTTGACAGCTTTGGCTTCTTCCTGCTGGGAACTGCCCATACCGGACTTAATGCCGTGGCTGATACAGGGAGAGTAGGCGATAATCAGAGACGGTCCGTCATACTGCTCGGCCTCTGTAATTGCTTGTAAGGTTTGGTTATAATTGGCTCCCATGGAAACCTGTGCTACATAGACATCACCATAGGTCATGGCCATGGCGGCCAGATTTTTTTTTCGTGTACGTTTTCCTCCTGTGGCAAATTTGGCATAAGCACCTACCGGAGTTGATTTCGAGGCCTGACCTCCTGTATTGGAATATACCTCGGTATCCATAATCAATACATTTATATTTTTGCCGCTTGCCAGAATATGGTCCAGACCGCTGTAACCGATATCATAGGCGAAGCCGTCACCGCCGAATATCCAGTGGGACAATTGTTCGTCAGGACGGATGGTTTCATTTGCCAGTAACATGCCATAGCCGAATTCGGCTCCGTCTTCGAAGAGAGAATTAGACCAGGCAGGACCTTTGCCGGACTTGTTAACGGTATATGCTACGGAGGGGCAGGAATTTGCCCAGATGGAAGAGCAACCGGTAGCATTTGCAATATACATTCTGTCTCCAAAAAGCTGGGTAATCAGTCTTGGATAGGTGGTTTCGCCACAGCCTGCACAGGCTCCGTGAAATTCTAAAAGAGGGCGTCTAAACTGGCTTCCCTTAACAGTGTTTGCTGAAAAAGTCTGTATTATTTCTTCCTTTTCCGGTAAAGTCTTTCCGTAATCAAAAAATTCCTGATGTTCTTCTTTTTTATGAATGGGCGTCATTTCCAGGGCTTTCTTGCCTTGTTTGCCGGGACATACGCCGGCACAGGAGCCACAGCCGGTACAATCTACCTCCGAAACGGTAACGGAGAAGTGATAGTCACTTCCGGACATACCTGCCATTGGTAGGGTTTTCATACCATTTGGTGCGCTGTTTTTCTCTTCTTCTGTCATTACTGCAGGGCGAATGACTGCATGAGGACATACATAGGAGCAGAGATTACATTGGATACAGTTTTCGGGTATCCAAACAGGCATTTCTGTGGCGATATTCCTTCTTTCATGGGCAGTTGTTCCGGGTGGAACTGAACCATCAGCATAAGAGAGGAATGCGGAGACTGGCAATGCATCTCCCTTTTGTGCAGTAATGGGTTTCTGCAGATTTACCACATAATCACAAATAACGGGGAAATCTGACAGAAGCTCCTCGTCTAAGGGTTCAATTGCACAAAAACTCCAGCTTTCAGGGTAAGAGACTTCTTTTACTTCCTCTAAACCACGACGGATAGCTTCGTAGTTCATGTGAACGATTTTCTCGCCCTTTTTAGCATAGCTTTGCTCGGCGGACCTGCGCATATATTGGGAAGCATCCTCTGCAGGCAGAATGCCGGTTACTTTAAAAAATGCCGCTTGTAAAATCGTACTGGTTTTGTTGTTCAGACCAATTTCTTTTCCGATGCCGATAGCATCGATTATAAATAAACGGATATGGTGTTCGGCAATATATTTTTTGACCTGGCCGGGAAGGTATTTTTCCAGTTCATTTTCCTTCCAATAGCAATTAAGTAGGAAGGTACCACCATCCTTCAGCTTTTGCACAATATCATATTTGTGCATATAGACAGGGTTGTGGCAGGCGATGAAGTCAGCTTTCTGAACCAAATAAGGCGCATGAATGGTACTTTTACCGAAGCGCAGGTGGGAGATGGTAAGTCCTCTGGATTTTTTGGAATCATATTCAAAATACGCCTGAGCCTGTAGAACTGTATGGTCACCGATAATTTTGACGGAGGATTTGTTGGCACTGACGGTTCCGTCTCCGCCGAGCCCCCAGAACATGCAGTTATAAATATCCGCAGGAAGTACATCTGCCTGTTTGGCTACCGGAAGGGAAAGGAAGGTTACATCATCTGTAATTCCAACGGTAAAAGGTGTTTTGTGACTATTTTGTAATACGGACATAATTTGTGCCGGAGTGGTGTCCTTAGAGCTTAATCCGTATCGACCGCTGAAAACAGGGATTTGACGGAAGGGACTGTTCTTTATAGCTGAAAGAACATCCAAATACAGGGGCTCCCCGCCTGCACCGGGTTC
>JAZSII010000291.1:0-2540 GCA_045533725.1 Acetatifactor sp.
GATTGCAGAAGAATTTCATAAACAAGCATTAAAGACGCCGGAATACCCTTTGGATTGTGGGCATATGCGAAATCTCAAAAAAGAATTAATGGATTTATGCGGAGTAACAGAACTGGAAGCCTTAAATATTCTTTGTAAAAGAAATGTACAGGACTACATTAGCAAATATACCGGCAGATTCGAAGGACGAGAGATTAAGATGAAACCATATAACGGTGATATTGAAGTAGTTTTCAAAATTACAGAAGAAGAAAGAGATATTTTTTTCGGTGATTAATGAAATTTTATAACAGAACCCAGGGAGGTACCTATGAAAGAATCTGTAAGAAAAGAACCTGTTTTAGCTATTTGCTACGACTTTGATAAAACCCTGTCGCCCACAGATATGCAGGCGCAGGGGTACATCCAGTCGGTAGGCTATGATGTGGGAGATTTTTGGAACAAAACGACTGCGCTTGCTGCCGCAAATGATATGGACAGTAATCTGGCATATATGTATGTCATGATGGATGAGGCAAGAGGCAAGCTTGTCTTTAATCGTGAAAAGCTGGAAGAATACGGAAGTAAAGTGACACTTTTCCCGGGCGTGGCAGATTGGTTTGACAGGCTGAATGCATATGGCAAAGAAAAGGGAATTATCGTAGAACATTATATTATCTCCTGCGGTTTGAAAGAAATGATTGACGGTACGGAGATTGCAAAGAAGGGTGCCTTTAAAAAGGTATATGCCAGCAGCTTTTTCTATGATGATAAAGGTATGGCAATCTGGCCCGCTCAAGTAGTGAATTATACAAACAAGACACAGTTTTTGTTCCGTATTGTTAAGGGCGTGCTGGATATAAATGATAACGGTGTCAATGAATACTTCGAGCCTGAAAACTTAAGAGTGCCATTTCGGAATATGGTATACATAGGCGACAGTGATACGGATGTGCCTTGCATGAAATTGGTAAACACCAATGCAGGGCATTCCATCGGCGTGTACGATCCCGAGACGAAGAACAAGGAAAGAGTACACAAGATGCTTCGTGAAAATCGTATCAGATATGTTGCCCCGGCAGATTATACGGAAGGCTCAGAACTGGATGTTCTTTTAAAGGGCATCATAGATAAAACGGCAATCTATGAAAATTTGGAAAGCAAGCATGTAAGAGATTGGCGTGAGGCACAGGAAAGATAAACGGAATCAGATAGGAGGTCTGAATCATGAGATATTATGAATTTGTACTCAATACTTCTGCAGAAGAAATCACTAAAAATACTACCATCCGATTAAGAGATTATGATTACGACAGCCCCATAGGGTCAATAAATAAGTATCTGTTCCAGAAGTTGAAAAACGGAGTGTATTTTTTGGCTTACAGAGAAGAGGAGAGTGATGCGGTTTATGCGGTGCTCTCCTATGATGAAAGCAAAAATTCATTGAGTGAAGCATATGAGCATATTCTGGAAATGTTAAGTACTACCTTCCGCGTTCATAGGGTAAAGGAAGAGCCTTATGAAATTACGGGAAATCGGTTTTATGACTGTATTATTGAAGCAAGAAGAAGGGCATATTTTACGAATCACAGATTTGTAGATTCAACATGTTTGAGATTGTATGACTACTATGACGAAGGAAAGAATCCGAAGCAATTGCTTTTTGAGTTTGAGGAACGAATTATTCCGGAGACATCTATGGAAACGGACGGCATGTATGATGAGGCTTTTTTAAAGGAGCTTAACAATATTAAGTCCCACGAAAATGACGCAGAACAAAAGGGAAATATGGTTCACTATATTATCTCCGGCAGAAGCATGGAAGCAGCCTGTGACATGACCGCTGTGCTTATGCAAAGACTCTTTGCTGCCAAGCGAATCAGTACGAAACGTATGATGCTGATCAAAGATATGGATCCTGATATTTATATGAAAAAAGACTATATTGAAGAAATTATCGAAAACAACTTTGGAGGAGCCATTGTTTTTGATTTAACAGAGAAGTTTGGATGTGACCCCGTGGAATACAAGCTGGCAAGCAAATTTATGGAGCAGTTAGTAAAAAAGTACAGAAAGAACTGTCTGTTTGTATTTTTATATAATATCGACAAGCCCGGTTTTTCCTATTTTCTTTTGCCGGAGTTGAAAAAGTATGTGCTACCGGTTGTGTTGAAGGAAGGTACAGGTGACAGAACAGAGGCCGTGAATTATATGGAAAAGCTCATAAGGACGTCGGAGTATTCTATGTATGCCGAACAGGCAGGTGAATTTATGGAGTGTTTTCCTGGAGATAAATTTTCTCAAACAGACGTGCTTATGGCGTATGAACAGTTTGATGCATGGTGCATGAATAAGAACATTTTGAAAGCCTATGACTACACCTTTTCTGATGATTTTATGTTGGAAAGGGATGATGATACAGAGTCGTCTTCTGAAAAATTGGAGAAATTAGTAGGGCTTGATATTGTAAAAAAACAGATAAACAACATTTTGACAAACCATCTTGTGGAAAAAGAGCGAAAGAACCGTAACGGAAAAGATTATCAGGCCAGTACCATGCA
>JAZSII010000185.1:0-13975 GCA_045533725.1 Acetatifactor sp.
AAGCTGGTCTGCATTAGAAGAACTAAAAAAAGGTTCAAACATTGATATTCGCACCATTCCCTCTATAGTAGGCGGGGATACCCAAAAGCGCCACGGAATTGTACTTGCCAAATCCATTCCCGCCAAGGCTTACGGTATCCAGACAGCTGAGCCTGTCGTAAATGCTTTTCGCAAGTGCCCCTCATTAATAATGGTGCCGCCTAATCACACCATGTATCAGGAACGAAGTAATGCACTCATGCAATATCTCCAAAGCATCTGTCCTGATATAGAACAGGTAAGTATTGATGAATGCTACATGGATTATACCCCCATTTCAGACAAATATTCATCTCCGGAGCAGGCTGCTACCATAATTAAGGATTCCGTATACGAAAAATTCGGTTTTACGGTAAATGTAGGAATATCAGACCGAAAAGTATTAGCAAAAATGGCTTCTGACTTCAAAAAACCCAATTTGGTACATACACTGTATCAACATGAAATTCCAACCAAGCTTTGGCCACTCCCCATTTCTTCCCTGTTCATGTGCGGTCATTCCAGTGTGGAAACCCTGCACAAATTAGGTATTACTACCATCGGTGATTTGGCCAATAGTGATGTAGAAATACTCAAAGCCCACTTAAAAAGCCACGGTATTACCCTGTGGGAATATGCAAACGGTATTGATTCCTCGAGCGTAGGAGCGCAACCGGCAAAGATGAAGGGGATTGGTAACTCCGTAACCCTGACACAGGATGCTGTCACCAAAGGGGAAGCACATCTCGTACTCCTAAGTCTGGCAGAATCTGTAGGACGTCGCGTGCGTACAGCAAACGAACTGGCTGGAATGGTCAGCACTGAAATAAAATATGCCACCTTCCAATCCGTTTCTCATCAAACCACTTTGGAAACTCCTTCAGATTCTACTGACAAAATATATGAAACAGCCTGCCGTTTGTTTGATGAAATATGGAATGGTTCCCCCGTACGCCTTTTGGGGATTCGTGTATCCAAATTGATAGCCAATACCACTCCCACACAAATGAGTCTATTTGATTATCAGCAGAAAGCCCCCGAAAACGAGAAGCAAAAGAAACTCAATACTGCCCTGGATTCCTTACGTGCCAAATACGGCAATGACATAATTAAACGGGGAAGTCTGTTAGACTCCCCCGATAAATAAAAATCATGATTCTTTTTTCTTAACACTATATCCAAAGGTTCCCAGTTGCTTACCGGTTTCTAAATATGCACCATGGGAATAGACAATCGGTTCCGCCTGCTCTAGGTGGAACTTTCCTGTTTCATCCATGTATCTATCATCTACATGAACCGCTACCACCTCTGCCATAAACATATCATGACTTCCCAGCGGTACCACCTGTGTCACTTTACATTCCAAACAAACAGGACTCTCTGCAATAAGCGGTGCCTTAACATGTGTTGCCGGCAATGGTGTCAGATTCATTTCTTTAAATTTGTCCACGTCCCTGCCGCTCTTAACACCACAATAGTCTGTTGCATATGTCAGCTCCTTGGTAGTCAGATTAATCACAAACTCTCCGGTTTCTTTTATCATGGAATAAGAATATCTTTCCGGTCTCACCGAAATGGATACCATGGGTGGGTTACTGCAAATAGTACCTGCCCAGGCAACCGTAATAATATTGGCATTACCTTCTTTATCTGCCACACTAACCATTACTACCGGCAAGGGATATAACATATTCCCCGGTTTCCAAAGTTCCTTTGCCATAACAGACCTCTTTCTATTATAAAATACCTAAGCTCTTCAATACCAGGAAAATACTTGCTGCTAACGACGCACCCGAACATGCAAGAGCACCTACTACCAGACGGAACATCAACTGATTCTTAGCGGTCACCTTGTTCATGGTAAATCCGATAGACTCCGTCTGTTTATTTGCTTCATCTACAACAACCGCCTGAACATTACGATATACCTTTACACTCTCTTTGTGTACATAATCTGTTAACAGCTCTTTTTGTTCAGATAACTTGCCGCCCAGCAATTCTGAGCTTGCTTCAATCTGCGAATTATTCAATTCCTTTAATACCGCAATCTGAAGGTCAGAAAACATTGCACCACTTTCCGGTTCGCCTGCCGCCTTCATTTGTGTAAGAATCTGTTCCTTTGCAATCTGAATCTGATTTGCAAAATGCCCGGGAATCTGACTCTGGATTTCCTGCATGGTTTGAACATCATGCATCTGCATTACCAACTGTCCGCTCAGCTTATCCTGAGCTTCTTGAATGGACTGCAATTTCTGTACCATTTCATTCTGTACATCATCACTGTCACCTTGCTCATTCTGCATTCTCTCAGCGATGTCATTAGTAAGCATATTCTGAATATCCTGCATCTGTCCGGACAACTGCTCTGACAGATTGTCACGAATCTCCTGCAACTGGCTCGCAATCTGTTCCTGCTGCTGTAAGGACTCGGCCTGAGTTCTCTTCATTTCTTCCATAACGGCGTCCAACATTCCGTTGATTTCACCCAAATCTTCTACAGAGAGCTTTGCACCCTCTTCCTTACCTAAATCACTGTTCATAGCTTCTTCCAGCTTTGACAATGTATCCTTCATTGATTCGCTTACCTGCTTCATTTCTTCCAAGCAAACTTCGTACTGGCGTACCTGTTCGCGGGTACGCTTTAATTCCTCAGCTTCTGCTGTTGCATTTGCCTTAATAATTTCCTGTGCTGTAAATCTGTGTGCAAGTCTGTCAATAAAACTATCCATTTGTTCTCCTCCAAACCTATGTCACTTCTTAATAAAAAGTACTTGTATTTATTCTAACATTTTTACAAACACAAAACAACAACAACCACCTCAGAATTTACAAATTATGTGCGTTTAAAGCACATTTTCTACCAATCCGTCAAAAACAACTTTTGTATTTTGGTTATTATGTACAGTTCCCTCTCCTAAAACATCCTTTTTTTGTAACATTCATCAATAATTTACACGATGTTCATACTTTGTTCATATTTGATTGTTATAATACAAATATCTTCAAAAGACAAATTACTTGAATAAGAATATCTGATTCACATTAGATAAATTTTTTCATAATAGCCTGGACGCCGAAAGGTGTCTGGGCACTCCTCATTTTAGGGGCAAAAAATAAGCTTGAGCCGGCTTAAATCGACTCAAGCTTTTATTGTGTTCAGTATATTTATTTTGCTTTGGCCTGTGCCTTGGCAAGTGCCTTCTCCTCACTGGTCTGCAAAATCTGTTCATTCAATGACAACATTCTGGCGTCCAAATCCATAACCATACGCGCACACTCAATCAATTCATTCCGGATATGCTCCGGTGCATCGCCTTCCAACTTATAATGAATCTTATGCTCCAGACTTGCCCAGAAATCCATTGCTACTGTTCTGATCTGCACTTCTACCTTGGCATCCACTATACGATCGGACAAATAAACCGGCACCGTTATAATCATATGATAACTTCTGTAACCGCTAGCCTTGGGATACGTTATATAATCCTTGGTACCGATTACCTTCAAATCCTTCTGAACACGAATCATCTCTGCAATTCGATAAATATCTGAAGTAAAAGAACATATAATACGGATACCTGCTATATCATTAATATGATTCACCATATTTTCAATGGTGGATTCCCTACCATGTCTCTTTAACTTTTTTACAATACTCTCAGGCGTTTTCATACGCGCCTTAATATGCTCTATGGGATTATACTGATGAACATGCTGAAACTCTTCATTCAAAATCTCCATCTTGGTTTCCATTTGCTTCAGTGCCGCACTATATATGAGGTTGACCTCTTTCCAGGTATCAATACCGTCATCACCGCTAAATTTCTGTTCCATATGTACTCCTTGTCTGTATGAAAGTCTTACGTTATATACAGTATAACACAAACCATTATAAAAATGTATATTTCTCACAAAATATTAATCCTTTTTTAACAATTTTTATGACTTATGCATATTCTGACAAAAAATAGTCACTATATATGTTTATGTAACAAGTCATAATGCTATGACAAAAGGTTTTTCTTTCTTCGGAAACATGTTACAATACAGACATATTTTATGAGCAGGAAAGGAAGGATTACTGATGTTCCGTTTATGGGCAAAAGAATTTAAAGATAATCATTTACTACAGGATATGGTAGTATGTGATGACAGCAAGGATACCCGTACCCACAAAGTATTTAGGGCCATTGATGAAATTTGCTATGCTTTTGACTTAAGCAAACCTATCTGGCTGGACAAAACCATCACTGAATTTAAACGTCACGACAAAGCTCGATTTACTCAGGACAACTTCATTGACAGCATTGACTTTGACTATTTGGAAATCCATGTAATTGAAGAAGACTAAATTTAATATATACATTATTGACTTTGTGCACTTCTTGTAGTAGTATTAATTCATCTTGCATATAGTTTTTAATACTACATATAATAGTTTTGATATTTATTTCTATTTCATGTTACAGGAGGTCGCATTATGCAGATTACAATTCGTGAACCCGGAAGTGCCTTTACTCATTTATTTGCCATGTTATTGGCACTGATTGCATCTACGCCATTATTGGTGAAAACTGCTTCTGATGTAAGCGGACAGGAATTCGCTTCCATGTGTGTTTTTGCCGCAAGCATGGTTTTACTTTATGCTTCAAGTGCCACATATCACAGTGTCAACCTGACCGGCGAACGCCTTAAAATTTTTCGCAAAATTGACCATATGATGATTTTCGCACTGATTGCCGGTACCTACACTCCCATATGTCTTATTACACTGGGCGGAACACTGGGACTTACTTTACTTTCCGTTGTATGGGGAATCGCAATATTCGGCATGCTAATCAACATATTTTGGATTACCTGTCCCAAATGGTTTTCTTCTCTGATCTATATTGCCATGGGATGGATATGTGTTTTTGTATTCGGGACCTTGCGAACCACCTTATCAACCCCTGCATTCATCTGGTTGTTGGCAGGCGGTATCGTATACACCATCGGTGGCATAATTTATGCACTGAAATTACAGTTATTCAATTCCAAGTATAAATATATTAATTCACATGTGATATTTCACCTGTTTGTAATGGGCGGAAGTATTTGCCACTTTATATTTATGTATCTGTATGTAGCGTAAGAAATTATCCCCCGTCCCCTTATATATCCTACTGACGTCGTTCATTAAGCCTGAGCGGGGCCGAATAGATACATAAGGGGACGGGGGATTTTGCATCCGTCTCAACTATGATTTATCATCTACATATACATTTCTCCGGATAATACTTAGTACTCCTTCTTCTCCAGACCGACGATTGTAATAATCATGGAAATTAACAGCATTGCCAGCAAAATACCTGTTACCAATAATGCGGACTGCAAATCGCTTAAGGTTTCTAATTTAGCAAGAAGTCTGGTCGCTTTTTCCATACTATCAGCAAATAACTTGGTAATCACGAAGTAACCTGCAACTGCAATTCCTACCATTACCAAAATTGCCACTCTGGCTTTTTCTGCACCAAAGATTACATAAATAGGAATCAAAAAGGAAACTATCACCATTCCGACTGTGATGGCTGCAACAAAACTTTCTGCCAACATACTCATATCAATGGCTCTTGCCCCAAATACATCACATCCAAAAGCTAAACCAAAAATCACCGCGCCCATAACACCTGTCACAATCAATGAAAACAGATATTTTCCTACCACATAGGTCTTCTTCTGAATAGGAAGTGTCAACAAAAAGGCCATACCATTTTCATGACTGTCATAAGAAATACTGCTGGTAGAGAAAAGTCCCGCTAACATCATTGTATATACAAGGCCGAAACTAGGATCCTCACCTGTTATTAAAAAGAACAATCCCAAAGCTACAAACGTAACCAAACTACTTTTTTGTCCCCATAAAAATCTAATATCCTTAACCAATAAACCCTTCATATTACTTGCCTTCCTTTCTGTCACTGAGCATTAATGTAATCACTTCATCAATAGCGCTCTTTTCTACTACAATGTCCGGGTAATTTTCTATAAAATACTGCTTCTGATTCGTCAAGCAGGTACAACCATACTTATCTTCCTTTGCACAAAGAATGTATTCTTTATCCAGCTTCTTGTACTGTTCAGAAGTCACCTTCAAGATACCGTACTCATCCATCAATGTATCGGTTTCCTCGTGAAGAATAATCTTGCCGTCTTCAATAAAGTACACATCATCGCACAAACCTTCCAAATCGGAAGAAATATGAGAACTGATTAAAATACTGTTTTCTTCGTTCTCCATATATTCACGGAGCATATCCAGAATCTGGTTACGAACCACTACATCCAATCCGGAAGTAGGCTCATCGAGAATCAATAATTTTGCTTCGTAGGACATAGCCAGAAGCACTTTCAGCTTCGCTTTCATACCGGTGGAAAATTCCTTAATTTTCTGGTTTAACGGAATTTTAAAATGTTCGCACTTAGCTATAAAGTCTGCTTTATCGAATTTCTTATACATAGCATTCATGGTAGCAATTACATCTTTCACCGTCATGTATCCGCTAAAGCCGGAATCTGAAAGCACTACACCGATTTTTTCCTTATCAGCCGGTTTTAGGTTTTGTGGTTCCTTGCCGTCAATCAGCACTTTTCCGTCTGTCAACTTAATCAATCCTAAAATTGCCTTAAAGGTGGTACTCTTACCTGCACCGTTTCTGCCAATGAGACCTGTGATAGTGCCCGGTTCTAAAGTCAAACTCAAATCCAGCTCAAATGCCTTATATTTCTTCTTTACGTTGTCTAATACCAAAGTCATAATCTTACTCCTCCAAAATCAACTGAAATAATTCTGTCATTTCTTCACTGCTCATACCGTAAGTTCTACCCTTACGAATCACTGCTTCCAGTTCCTGTTCTATCTCTTTCTTCTGTTCCTCCTGACGCAGACCTACATTCACACCTGCCACAAAGCTTCCCTTACCATGAACAGTTATGATGAAACCTTCCTGCTCCAAAGTATCGTAAGCTTTCTTTACAGTCAGGGCACTGATACGCAAGTCCTTGGATAAGGTGCGCACAGAGGGAAGACTCTCTTCCGCTTTTAAATCTTCCTTCATAATGGCTGCTTTAATCTGCTCCACAATCTGCTCGTAAATTGGCTGCATGGATGAATTATTAATAATAATGTTCATATTCGGTACCTCTCATTTTGGAAACGCTGATTCACATGAAAAATGTATTTACAATCAGTGCCTCATCGTTTTCCTTTTGTATTTTCTCAAGCTCTTCCTTGGTATACTGTCTTTTCAACCTTTTCCCACATCTGGGACATTTTTTCTCTTTTTCGTCATATTGCTTATTACACTTTGGGCATACGCGAATCATAAAATATCAGCTCCTTGTTTTGAAAAGAACAACTCCTTTACAGAATGCTCTAATACCTGTCGACATAAACACTATATAACAGTTTATAACTGTTGTCAACTGTTTTATACTGTTTATTTCAATTCTTTCTTATTTTGTTCAAAATGCACTATTGAAACAAGCGTTTATTGTTTCTTTTTACCATTGTTTTCTCTATATACACATGTTATTCTGTGTATACCGTATATATACAGAAACAACAAGGAGTGTGCCATGGACATTATATTAAGCAATACATCAGATGAGCCTATTTATCAGCAAATCATCTCTCAGATAAAGGCTCAGATCATTAGCGGTAAGCTGGCAGCGGGGGACGCCCTGCCTTCCATGCGATTACTTGCTACACAACTTAGAATCAGTGTAATTACCACCAAACGCGCCTACGAGGAATTAGAACGGGACGGATATATCGAAACCATCGCCTCCAAAGGCTGCTATGTAAAAAAACAAAATTCCGATTTCCTTCGTGAAGAAGTCGTTCAACAGACCGAAGAACTTCTGGCAAAAGCCTGTCAGAAGGGAAAAATGTGCGGTCTTTCTTTGGACGAAATGAAGGAAATGCTGGACCTTGTTTATGGAGGAGAAGCAGATGAATGATTATGAAAATGCCATAGAAATTAAAAATCTTACCAAAAAATACGATGGTTTCACCTTGGATAACGTTAGTTTCAGCGTGCCCAAGGGAAGTATCATGGGTTTCATCGGCCAAAACGGAGCCGGCAAAACCACTACCATCCGTGCCCTGTTAAACATTACCAAAATTGATGGCGGCACTATCAATATGTTGGGTATGAATTTATATGAAAACGAATATGCCATCAAAGAACATATTGCTGCCGTATTTGACGAGCTTCCTTTTTATGACGGCTTTACTGCCAAGACCTTGGGCATTATGTTCGAAGGAATGTACGGCAACTGGAACAAAGAACTCTACTACTCTTATTTAGAGCGCTTCCATTTACCCCTGAAGAAAAAAATCAGCAAGTTTTCCAAGGGTATGAAAATGAAGTTGCAGATTGCTACTGCCCTGTCCCACGGTGCCAAGTTGTTAATCATGGACGAGGCAACCACCGGTTTGGACCCTGTAGTCCGTAACGAAATCCTGGACATTTTCAGAGAATATTTAAACGATGATACCAACAGTATCCTTATGTCCTCTCATATTACCAGCGACCTGGATAAAATCGCAGACTCGGTAACCTTTATTGATAATGGCAAGATTCTGCTTACCGGCTACAAGGATGAAATTTTGGAGAGCCACGGTCTGGCAAAATGCACTAAGGAAGAATACAAAGAAATTCATCCCTCAGACTATATCAGTGCCCGTGTCAATGATTTTGGAGTGGAACTGATGATTGCTGACAAAGCTACCTGCAAGAATAAGTATTCCGGACTATTAATCGAAAAAACAAATCTGGAAGAAATTATGCTGTTCTACGTGAACAAGGAGAAAAAGGAGTGGTCATAATGAAAAAAGGAAACTTCAAAGGACTACTGTTTCGGGAATATTATGTGGCAAAAAATAATTATATCATTAATGCAACCGTCTACCTTAGTCTCATTCTGATGGCTCTGCTTGCACTGCTAAGCTACAGTTGTGGCAATTTACATCGATACAGCCATCTGATGGATGATGAAGCCAAGAACACCATTGACATGATGATTAAATTCGGTCCTGCCTATATGGCTACTTTCTTTTTCGGTGGCGCATCTGATGCCATCCCCAAAGATGAAAAGACCGGTTGGAGACGTTTTCGTACTGCCAGTCCGGTGACACCTTTTCGTCTGGCCTTGGCCAAATACACATGTCTCATGATTACTTTACTGATTTCCTTCGGTATGACCTTCGGATGGTTAGGACTACACAGTCTCCTCACCGGAATGCCGCTTACCCTGAAAGACGTTACCACAACCATGGTGCTTTATAGTATTGCCGTAATAATTATTATCTATATGACAAATATCTGTATTTGGGCCAGAACTCTGGAAAAAGCGCTGATAGTTTTTCTGGTAACTGTATATGGAGGCAGCTTTATTGTTTTCATGAAATTTCCGCAACTGATGGATCCTTCCACTATTGACAAGATAGACGAACTTTTGTCATCCGGCGCTAAGTTCCTTCCTTTTACCCCATTAATTATTATAGGTGCTTTTATATTAGGAACTTTCTGTACCACCATGTTGTATAAAAGGAGGGAAAAATAATGAAAGGTTTTCTCTATAAAGATTTTGTACTTTATAAAAAAGCTCTTTTAGCGTTGGGGCTCATCGCAGCATTCGTCTTTATCGTCTGTTGTGGTGGCATAACAGGGATGCAGGTCTCCATGGGAATTCATTCTCCGGAAGACGCACTCGGCCTTACTTCTATCCATGCCATAGGCTATTTTTGCATATTTTTCTTAATAACCCCTCTGACCTCCAGTCTGTTTACACCGGATGAAAAGCCCACCACCGTTGGTTTCCTATTCTCCACGCCTCAGGCTGCCAAGGGACAAATACAAAGTAAATATTACTTTTTACTGATAGAAAGTTTAGTAGTTTTGTTTTTATGTTTTATCGTCGACACGATTATGATTGTCTGGGTGGGAGAATATGCTTCGTCGGCATCTTCCATATGCCTCATTTTCTTCTGTTTGAACCTGATACTGTTATCCATAAGAGTGCCCCTTCATGTACGCTTTGGCTCTGCCATGAGCTTCCCCGTACAGATTGCCGGTATCGCCCTGATAACCTCCGGTATCATAATATATGCTTTATTTGGTAATATTTCCTTTTTCGTGGAGGGTTCCAGGAGTTTATTAGATGTGCTGACAGAGTACTTTTCAAGTGAAAAAGTGATTTTTGTCCTTTCTCTCATCCCTTATATTTCGGTACTGATGTATTACCTCTCTTACCGAATTTCTCTGGTACTTTACAGGAAGGGGGTAGAAACTTATGAACAATAAAGAAAAAAAGATGACCATTATACGTTTGATATTTTTCTGTATACTGGCTTACCTGCCCCTCTACGTAATGACACCCATCTTAAACAAGGTGTGTGGAGAATATCTTTACGCAGAGACAGCAAGTGGAAATACTTACGTAATCGCTTATGCACTTGGTATCTTCGGCATGTTCGCACCTACTGTGGCGCATATACTGACCAGACTGTTTACTAAAGAGGGTTTTAAGAATACCTATATCGGATGGACGTTTAAGGGTAATGCCCGTTACTATATTGCATCCGTAGTTGTAAAGCTTCTGGAAGCAACCATCATCATGTTCCTCATGTGGGGTATTTTTATGAAGGAGATATCCTTTGGTGATGCCTTCCCGGGCGGAAACTGGCAGTTAAAAACCGGTACTCTCCTGATGCAGATAGCCTTTTCTATTATTATATTTTTTCCCGCATTCGGAGAAGAATGGGGCTGGCGAGGCTATATGATGCCCAAACTTCTGGAACTGATGCCTAAACCCCTTGCAGTTATTGTAGGCGGTGTTATCTGGGGACTTTGGCATGCACCCCTGACTGTTTCCGGGCACAATTTCGGCTTACAGTATAAGTTTTACCCCTGGCTCGGCATCCTGCTCATGTGCACGTTCTGCGTCCTGATGAATGCGTTTCTGACCATGCTTACAGAACGTACCAAGTCCATTTACCCGGCAGCCTTCTGCCATGCCATAAATAATAATATTAATGTAACTATACTATTGAGTATCTTCGCAGGTCCCACTGCACTTGGCGCTTTGGCCGATGTTTCCAACTTCGACGCTTTCTGGCTTCTCTTACCCGTATGCGGCATTACTGCGATAGTGAGCATGGTACTATTGATGAAGAAAACTATAAAAAATAACAAATAAAATAATCACAATATAAAGCAGCCGAATGTGTGCCATGTCCGCCATTATCGGACACGTATTCAACACATACTCGGCTGTTTTTCTGTGATTCTTCCTATCATCTTTTGCTTTTAAACGTTCACTACAATTCATTCATTTTACTACAAAACACTTCTTCAGTCATATTCATGCGCTTAGCAGCATCTTCTATTTTCACCATACCATCCTTCACCAAATCACACAGCATGGCAAATGCTCCCTTCTCGCGTCCAATACGTTCTCCCTCTGCTTTTCCTTCTGCTTTTCCCTCTGCCCTTTCATCTTCAAATGCCTTACACATATCCAATCCTCCTTCTTCCTGCGGAAATAGTTTCAGCGTTTTCTTCCCGATTAACACCCCCATAGTATCTATGGATATTTCATCCAGCCGGCGAAATCGCTCTTTATGTTCCCGATAGTACTGCTTCATAGACTCCCTGTCTTTACTTCGTTTAAATATGGCTATAATCTCCCGCAAACTGCTTTCATATCGTTCTTCCTGTAAATCAGCCAAATTGTATATTTTAACCTTGTAATTCTTCAAGAGTTCTCGATATTCCGGCTCGAGTCCATCCACATCCAGCATATCCAAAACATCGCTTGAACCACTATAAGTACCTTCTCCGCAATATAATCCTATTGTGCATACCGGCAGTAACTTATCTGATCTTTTAAGACCATATAAATATTCCCCCGGTTCATTTGCCACATCTGTTTTTTCAGGGATTCCTCTTCTCTTTTTGCGAATATCCTTAATCTGGCGTTGCAACTCCTGCACATCCCTGCGAACATTCCCGGTTTTACCTTCTTTGTTCTTACGCTTATAGTATTCCCTGTCATGACGCTTCAGCTGCCACATCTTAATCCTTCGTTTTCCCCGAAACACTGTCCCATTCCAAAAGTCTGCATAATAAAACGGATGTCCCAGATAATCGCAAACAACATTATTCACTTCTCCCACAATAAATCCTCCTTCTTGGGCGAATTTGCATGGGATGATATTATAGCTGTTCCGCGCTAAATCAATTTACTTGCCCCCGGAAAAATTGTCGTTACCGTACTCGCACAATTTCTCATCACATAAAAACAAATCCGCCATATAATTATTTCTCTGAGTAAAATGGCTGATTTGCCTCGAATGTGCTGATTGCACTTATTTCTAGATTACTCGATAAACTAATTATATGGCGAATTATACTTTTTGTCAATATTCTTATTGAAAGCAACTAATCAAATATGTAGTCTGTGACACAATCATACCACTGTACATAAAGCTGCCCATTAATGATTAACTGTTCATTCTCAGGTAATATTTCATTCCAAAGTTGCCCATATCTGTCAAAAGCCCAGTCATTCCGATTAAATCTTCGCCAAAGAATGGTTCTGCCATTCCTATCCAAAAACTGCTCGGAAACCACACCTGCATTGTAGGTTTCAATATCCATCACACATACGGTATCATAGCTCTTACCATTAATAGTAACTGTATACCGTCCTACAATATCTAACAAAAACTTCTTATCAAGGCTGGTGACCACATTTCCTTCTCGCTTTATATCACCCTTGGGTGCCAGATTGGTTTCGTTGCCGCAATTATCTTCTCCGAATCCCCAGTTAGGCATAAATTCATCCCCATCTAAAAAGGTAATATAATTTCTCACATCACCGTCTGTCCGTAAAGTAGCCAAAAACCTACAATGGGTATCCGTCAGCTGCGCCACAAAGGTACGGTTAATTACCTCTTTCTTTTTAGAATAGCATGCTTCTCTGGCAGTCAGCTCCACTCCTTCGATACCATGTACCTTTGCCTTTCCGGTGACCTTCAAATCGTAAATATGGTTACATTTGCGGGAAGGTATATCATACATTCCCCAGGATAATTCCTCACCAATCTTAGGTACCAAAAACCATCCCATCAGTTCTTCCCACTTTACATCGAATGCAGCCTCCTTGGATGCTTCTATGGTATATACAGGTAAATATTCCGGTAATTTTTTCATATCTTTCTCTCCTTTATCCTCATCTTTATAGCGCGGATATTGCTTCTTAAAGTTTTGCTTAGCGGTATAGAGTCTGCTTTTTACGGTACCCACAGGAATATCCAGCCGCTTCGCTATCTCAGCCTGAGGCAATTCCTTCCAAAAATACAAGTATAAAATCTGCTTATCTTTCTCTCCCAACTTCTCAAGGGTTTCCTGCACCACACCGCTTTGAGTCACACCATATCTACTGTCTGTAAACTGTTTTTCTTCCAGTACTTCGATGGGTATCTCCAACCGAACCGCTTGCTTTCGAAAATAATCATTACATGCATTACGGGCAATACTAAGCAGCCATGCCTTGAAGCTGTCCGGATTCTTTAACTGGGAAAATCTCTGATACGCCAGTGCATATACTTCCTGCAAAACATCCTCAGCATCTGACTTCTGTGGTATCTTAAACTTCACTAACCGCTCTGCGAAAACACCATACTCTTTCAGTAATTGTTCAAAAAGCGTCATATCCTCACCTCCCGTCATTGGTATTTGAAATCGACTTCACCTATAAAGACGTTTGTAAAAGCCAAAAGGTTCATTATGACAGAAAATCCCGGAAGAATTCTTTAAAATCTTCCGGGATTTGTTTTCTTTATTCCTCATAACCATTGGGATTGTTACTCTGCCATCTCCACGCATCCTCACACATTTCCCTGATGCCG
>JAZSII010000248.1:0-24289 GCA_045533725.1 Acetatifactor sp.
TACCTCCACCAAAAGCGGCAATACCTTATCCGCACCGAAATAATCGCGAATTTGTGTATATACCTCCAAAGTCCCTATCAGACAATAATTGTATTTACTCAAATCCAGCGAATCTTCCTTCACGGTAAAATAACGCCACACGCCATGCACCGTATCATAGGCTCTGGCTTCAATAATCCTGCCCGCCGCAAGCAGCTTCTGAAAACCATCCTCATCCGTGAAATGATACTTCACCCCTTCGGTTTCACCCACACGAATGGGACGGGTGGTATAGGGAACCATACGTTTCAGCCCCAGCTTATCATTCCCCAGCAACTCTTTATAAATTGTATCTTTTCCTGTGGAGCTTTTCCCCATCAGACAAAAAATCTTTCCCATACTGTTATTTTACCTCAAGTACTCGAATCATATTGGTTCTTCCTGCCACACCCAAAGGCAGACCCGCAGTAATAACCACAGTATCACCGCTCTTTACATAACCGGCTCTCTTTGCTTCCTCTGTTGCATGCACAAAGAGTACATCTGCAGAATATTCATCCTCAATGGCCAATGGCTTTACACCGTACAGCAGGTTCATCTGTCTGCGCACCTGCGGCTGGGTACTGCAACCGATAATCTGACAATCGGGTTTGTATCTTGCTACCATTTCTGCAGTAAAGCCGGACAGAGTTACCGTAATAATTGCTGCTGCATTCAAATCCATTGCCACGCTACAGGTCGCAAAGGAAATAGCTGTGGTAGTATCTGTGTGTCCGTCCACGCCGAAACGATACATTCTGGAACGATAATCAATATCTTTTTCCGCACATTCTGCAATACGCGCCATGGTCTTCACTGCTTCTATGGGGTACTGTCCTGCTGCCGACTCTCCGGAAAGCATAATCGCTGTGGTCCCGTCATAAATAGCATTTGCCACGTCAGTAGTCTCCGCACGTGTAGGACGGGGATTATTCATCATGGAATCCAACATCTGGGTTGCGGTAATTACGTGCTTACCTTTTGCCACAGCCATCTTAATAAGACGCTTCTGCAAAATAGGAACTTCCTCCAAAGGCACCTCGACACCCAAATCTCCCCGTGCTACCATGATACCGTCAGAAACCTCCAAAATTTCCTCCACATTCTCGATACCCTGCATATTCTCAATCTTTGCAATAATTTTCATACTACTGTTCTTGGCATCCAGAATTTTACGAACTTCCAAAATATCCTCTTTGGTTCTTGCAAAAGATGCTGCCAGGAAATCAAAGCCCATCTCTGCGCCGAATTCAATATCTGCACGGTCCACATCACTGATGTAAGGCATGGACAAGATGGTGCCGGGCACATTCACACCCTTATGATTTGACACAAAACCTCCGTTAACAACCTGACAGACAATATCCTTGCCGGTAATTTTTTCCACGTGCATTTCAATCAAACCGTCATCAATTAAAATAGTGCTGCCAACCTTAATATCGTTCTTCAAATTTTTATAAGAAATGGATGCTTTTTCGCTATTACCGAGAATCTCCTCTGTAGTTAAAGTAAAAGTTTGTCCGGCCTGTAATTCCACCTTTCCTCCCTCGAAATCACGCAAACGGATTTCCGGACCTTTGGTATCAATAAGTGCAGCCACAGGTAAACCCAACTCTTCTCTTACTTTTATCATTGTCTCCAGCTTACCCTTCTGCTCCTCATGGGTTCCGTGAGAAAAGTTAAATCTGGCTACATTCATGCCCGCCAACATCAACTCTTTCAATTTTTCTTCGCTCTCACTGGCCGGTCCAATGGTACAAATAATCTTCGTCTTTCTCATAATAACTCTCCTAAACTTCTTTCTATTCCCTACCTCAATACACATATCCTTCGTTTTTCATCGATTCCCTGCACGTTTAATCCGGCTTCCAAATATTCCTCCAGCATCTGTACAGCCTCAGGACTCACTATTTCTCCCGGCACCACCAAAGGTACTCCCGGCGGGTACAAATTGATAAACTCTCCCGCAATGCGACCACAGGCCGCTTCCAAAGAAACCCATTCGCTTTCCTCATCCCATGCCTCATGCAGGGAAAGCTTTTCTTCCGGCATCGGAACCTTCATCACTTTATCATCTTTCTTCTGTTCTGTAAAGAATCCTTCATCCGGCAGCGTATCAAGCTCCTCATCCAATTCCAAAACAGCCTGTGCCAGACGTTCGTACCCTTCCTCTGTATCCCAAACGGTAAACATAGCTAACACATAGCTTTCACATGCCATCTCCATTTGCAAATGATATCTGTTCAATAATATATCATAAAGCTGTTGTCCGGATAAGCCTGTTTCTTTCACGGATAACACCAATTTACCCACATCCTGTGTGCTTTTATGGCATTCTTCGTCGTTTTCCTGCGTAGCTTTCCCTAAAATACGTATCTTTTGGCAAGCACTCAGACGTTCCGCTAACCCATTCCAATTTTTCTTAAATCCGACAAATATCTCTTTTTCTTCTACTGCCATGCGCACTGCTTCTTCCATGCCTGCCATCAACACATAAGAGGGACTGCTGGATTGATATATCCGCAAAAAACGGCGGATTTTGTCACGATCTACCAGCTTTCCGTTACAATGCAATAAAGCCGTCTGGGTCATGGACGGCAAAGTCTTGTGCAGACTGTGGATTACCACGTCTGCTCCTAATCTGTTACTGTTTTGCGCAAACCCTCCGGCAAAGCCCAAATGTGCTCCATGCGCCTCATCCACAATCATCGGCAGACCTTTTGCATGGACCACCTCTGCGATAGCCTCTATGTCGGCAATTCTGCCTTCATATGTGGGCGACACCACCAGGACAGCCTCTACTGCCGGGTATTTCACCAGAGCCTCTTTGACCTGTTCCGCTGTTATAGCCTCACAAATATCAAAGCCATCCACGATTTCCGGATAAAGATATCGCAAGGTCAATCTGCGTAAATATGCCCCGTGGTATACAGATTTGTGGCAATTTCGTACAATCAGCAATTCACCGCCAAATGACACGGTAGCGCTGATGGCACTTAAAATACCGCTTGTGCTTCCGTTTACCAGATAAAAGCTTTCCTCTGCACCATAAGCAGAAGACGCCTTCTCCTGCAGCGTTTTCAATATTCCTTCCGGCTGATGCAGATTATCAAATCCTTCTATCTCCGTAATATCTGCTGCCGTCCACTCACCCGGAAGCTTTCCTACCGGTCGCCTTTTATGCCCGGGCATATGATAAGGATAGTAATCACTCTTGCTATATTCAGTTAACTTATCATGTAGTATACCCAAATAATTGACCTCTTATTTCAAAAAATTACCATTCCCACTTTTTCTTTTCAAAAAAGTTATCGATCGCCTTCACAATTAATGCAGGCTCCATGGTTTTTAATAAATATCCTTCGGGTTTCAGCGCCGTCACCTTACAAACGCTCTCCCTGTCGTTCTTATTCGTCAGAAAAATAACCGGAATATCTGCCAGATCATTCTCTCCCCGAATCATTTCCAGTACCTGTTTTCCGTCACAAATAGGCATCTCATAGTCCAACAAAACCAAATCCGGACGATTGGTAACCATATATTTAATTGCCATAGCACCGGAATTAGCCAACACAATCTGGTACTTATCTTCCAACCAGCCCTTGATACTGCGCAGAGCCGCGCCGGAATCATCCACCACCAAAATTTTCTTCTTAAACAGGCAGGTTTCTTCCTGCAAATATTCGTCAATCTGTTCACAGGTCTCTTTCAGATTAATGGGTCTGTGGAAAGTCCTCTTAATCATCTGATGGGGCATAAGAGTCTTAATCTCTTCTATAGGATTAATATCCCCCATCACCACAAAAGGAAGGGACGACTCAAAAATCATATCCCGGAGGCTGTTGAAGCTCTTCATATCGCCTTCTTCCACATAGAGAATAATTAATTGAACCTCGTCCTTTAATTTGTCAATTTCACTTGCATCATCAGCATATGTAACAATATGACCGCAATCCTCCAGCTGTCTCACAAGAGATGACACGATAAAATATTTTTTTGCCGAAATAATAAGTACTTTTCCCATCTTTTCCACCTACTCTGCTTTCTCTATGATGTATATTATTTCTGAAATCTCTTCTAAAATATCTTCCAAGGCCACATCTGCCACGTAAGCCTTTAACTTTTCAATCCGACTCTCACAGCCCGGCACTTCATATCTCTCCAATTCTTGCATACAAAAGTCCACGCCGTCAATATCAAATGCTTCTACAGCTGCCTTCATCGCCCACAAAACTTCCTTTATTTGCGTGCCCGAAACTGCCTGTACTTCTCTGTCCTCTCCGGCAAACGGTCGCAATACTGCCTTGCATTCTATCATTTTCCGGAGTACTTGCGGATTCCTTGCCACGATTTTTTCAAACTCGCCCTGATTGCCCCATTCCTCCAAATCAGCAAAATCCCTGCTCAATTCCAATGCTCCGATTAAACGTGCTGAATTCTTTAATGCATGTACCTCTATAGTATACTCCTTAAACTGCCCTTCTGACAAATAATTTGCTAATTTTTCCACCTTAAAATCAACTAAATTATGAAAATCCTTCAAAAAACCCAGCCACAACTCACCACTGCCGCAGTTTCGGATACCCGCTTCTGCATAGATACCGGTCTTTTGCAAAAAATCATATTCCTCAACCGATATATTCTGCTGCGTGCTCTCTGCCCGTGGTTCCCCTGATTCTTCAGATGCTTCCGGCTCCCGATTATCATCCTTTTTTCCAAGCCATCTTTCCAATACCGCAGACAAACTCTCCGCATTTAAGGGTTTCTGCAAAACATCAGTGATACCTGCTTCCGCAAACTTCAAGCGTACATTCTCTCTTTCATCCCCGGTTAATGCAATCACAGGAACTTCCTTAAAATACGTCCCTTCCATATGGCGTATGAATCCGGTAACCTCCACGCCATCCATCTCGGGCATGCGATAATCCATCAAAATCATCGCAAAACGCTCCTGCTTCACTGCTTCCAATGCATCCCTGCCGCTTTCCGCCATCCTGCTTTCATACCCCAGTTTTTTCAAGAACATGGTCGTCAGCTTGCGATTCATTGCATCATCATCCACAACTAATACCCGGCTTACAGGCTCACACATGCTTCTTCCTCCTGCATATTACTTATAAAAAAATGCCAAGCCAAACGCTCCCGAACCACTGTTACAGGAAATGGTAGCGGAAGGCTTCACTACATAAATATTCTTCCAATTAATACGCTTTTTCACTTCTTCCAGAATATATTTCTCCACCTCATAATCCCAGCCTGCAGTCAGTACAAAAAGCACTTCATCGGATACCTTTTCTACATCTCCCAAACACTTATTTATATACTTGGTTATACACCTTTCATGATTTCCTCTGCAAAATCCCAATAATGAAAATGTACTGTTTTTCATACCGATATAAGGATGCAGCGAAAGTACGTTACATATCTTTTTCCATGCTTTCGACGTGCGTTTTGTATGTCCCAGCCCCTGTGCGGATTGCATAACAAACCGACAATTAATTTTACTTTTTACCTCTTCCAGCTTTTTTAATATAATATCCTTTGTAGCGCCCTTTTGTCCCATATCTGCTGCCACAAGAACCAGTGCTCCCATTGCACTTGATACCATCCCCGAATCAATCACATGGATGTCCGGAAATTTTTTAGCTGCATCAACAGCATTTTGAAAACCGTTACTGATTTCTTTCGCAGTCGCAATATGTATTACCGTCTTCTTACCACCCTCAGAAACCTTCTCAAAAAAACCTTTATACTCGTCTACATTGGCGCAGTAGGAGCGAATTTCGTACTTTCCTTCAGACATGTAATCCAATATTTCATCCGAATCTATTTCTTCAATATCCCGAAAACGAACTTCTCCCACCTGCACATAGTAATACATCATCCATATATTAAATTTTTCTACCAGCTTTTCCGGAAGGTCACATACGCAATCCGTAGAAATAACCACTTTACTTACCATGTCTTATACCTCCTCGTAACAAATATGTTCCGCAGGAAGCCATCTTAACAAAGTTCTTTGTAACATTGCGCTTTCTATTGGCTTGGACACAAAATCCTGAAATCCGGAATCCAAAAACATATCCCTTACCCCATTAATAGCATTTGCCGTCAATGCAATAATAGGAATTGCTTTTAACTCTTCTTTTTCGGAATCACGAATGGCTTTCACTGCTTCCACTCCATCCATATCCGGCATCATATGGTCCATGTATACCAAATCAAATGATTGCCTGTTTAGTAGCGCAATTGCTTCCGGTCCGCAAGTAGCAGTAGTAATTTTGACCTTATAAGGGCGTAGCAACCCCACAGCAACCTTCAAATTCATTTCATTATCATCCACTACTAAAACTCTTGCGTTTTCTGCCACAAAATGAATTGTCTTCTTTTCCTTCTTCACGGTATTGAAGGTTACCTTTTCCTTATTGAGAATATTGCCAATCGGATGACAATAGAAAGGCTTGTACAAGGTCTTTACCTTACCGCCGACAGGCTCATAATTTATCTTATCCTGCATTACCACCACATCCATGGTATCTGCCAGTTCTTCAAAGTACTCCTTATCTCCCCAATATTCTTCCTTGCCCATAATCAAATGAGTACACTTATGATTTGCCAGCCAATTTACCGCCACTTCCTTGGAAGTACACAAATGCACCTCCAGTCCAAAACTTTCTCCCACAGTATCGATGATGCGGCGATACGCTTCCTTCACAAACTCTGCATCAAATTTGGACATATTCACATAGAAAAGAATATCTGCTTTTTCCGGCTCCCTCACAGTCATCATAGGAGTATCTTGAACAATTTTCTGTGGAATGACTACCTTAAACTCCGTGCCCTCTCCATATTCACTGTCCACCATTATCACACCGTTCATCATATGTACGAGACTTTTCGTAATAGGTAATCCCAAACCGGTACCTTCTATCGAACGGTTTTTCTTGGTATCCACCTGACTGAAATTATTAAATATCTTGTCTATTTCACCTTTCTCTATACCGATACCGCTATCCTTGACAGAAAACATTAAATTAATACCATAACTCTCCCGTCTGCCTGTAACATTTAAAAGAACGCCTCCATGTTGGGTAAATTTAATTGCATTGGTAACCAAATTGATAACAATCTGCTTGATACGTACCTTGTCTCCATAAAGAAAATCGGGAATATTGGGATCCACATTCACCATAAACTCAATGGGCTTATCTCCTTTACGTGCCACCGCCATTACAATTACTTCATTCAGCAAATTCGCCAGGCTATACTCTTCACAAATCAGCTCCATCTTTCCTGACTCAATCTTGGAAAGATCTAATAAATCATTGATAATACCAAGTAAATTTCTACCGGAGGTTTGTACATTCTGACAATTTTCACGGACACTTTCTTCCAAATCCTCCTGCAAAGAAAGCTCACACAGACCCATGATGGCATTCATGGGTGTTCGTATTTCATGACTCATATTTGCCAAAAAGTTGCTCTTTGCCTGATTTGCCTCCTCCATTTTCTGTAACAGAAAATTCTGCTCATCTTCGTAAGTGTTAATCTTTACAAAAATGATAATACACACACCGGACAAAGCCCAATAAACCATGGGAAATCGAATCAAATACTCCTGAGTATACTGATACCAATATCTATGTAACGGAGTCCACATATAAAAGGACAGAATCACTCCTACTATAATTGTGGTGATACATCCATAATACAACCCCAAAAAGTACATTCCTGCCGTCGGCACCATAAACATCCAAATAATACTGAAACCATCCGCTCCGCCGGTAAACAGGAAATAGACCATCACTCCCGTAAAGAAGACTATTGTATTGCACATTGCCCATCTGGTATTTTTAATAAAAAATAATAGTGCTATACTGACAAAAAGCCAAAACGCAATGACACCGTTTACAATAGTCATGGTATGCTGTCCCATTGCCATGCAAACAAAACACATTATCAGGGAATAGACACCGAAAATCAGGTAACAGCCCCCATAAACATCCTTATCGATCAATCTTCCTTTGTCACGTAAATGCTCCAAATACTCCTTAATGCTCTTTATCTCTCCCATACCGGCTCCTCATATTCCTCAAGCATATGCTCCAGTTCCTCTCTGAGACCAAAAAAGGTGTCTAAAATCTCCGGTTCGAATCCTTCGCCCCGGTCTCTCTCCATAATAGCAAACGCCTCATCAATGCTCATGCCTTCCTTATACTGTCTCTTTGACACAAGTGCATCGAATACATCCGCCACCGCTAATATTCTTGCAGACAACGGTATTTCTGTACCCTTCAATCCTGCAGGATATCCTTTTCCGTTCCATTTTTCGTGATGGTACTGTGCCATATCGCAAGCTGCCTGCAAAAAGTCCTCCGGTACCATCTGATTCATGTTATTCCGAATCATATCTGCCCCCGCCTGGGCATGCTTCTTTATTTCCGCATACTCCTGAGGTGTAAGGGCCTCCGGTTTTCGTAGTATTGCATCCGTAATTGTTATCTTACCGATATCATGAAGCGGCGAAGCATTTCGCATAGTCTCTATTAACTGCACAGTAAGTTCTTCGGGATACATTCCTTTTTCCAGCATTTTTTCTGCCAACAAATGTGTATATCGGCTGGTTCGTTTAACATGCTCTCCTGTGGTACCATCTCGACTTTCAATTACGTTCGCCATGGTGATGATGACATCATGTTGCATACGTGTAATCTGTGCAAGCTGTGCCATTACCAGCTTTTCCAGATTCTGACGGTAGGACTCCAACTCCATGGTTCTCATAACACGTTTCCGCATGATTTGAGGCACAAATGGTTTACTGATATAATCCACTGCTCCCAGATCAAAACACTTTCCCTCGGTTTCACTGCTTCTGTCTGCCGTCAGGAAAATAACCGGTATTTTGCACCAGCCGGCATGTCCGCGCAATTGTCTCATAATCTCAAAGCCGTCCATCTCCGGCATCTGAATATCCAGCAAAATCAAATTCGGTTCGTTCTTTTCCAAATACTCCATTGCCTTTGCACCTGAATTCACGACCGCCACACGATATTCCTGTGAAAGCATTTTTTGTGCCATTATTAAATTGGATTTGTCGTCGTCAATAACTAAAATTGTCTCTTTCATAGTTTCCCCTCATAGTCCTTAATCAGACCCTTTACTGCCTCTTCTGCATCCATATAATCAAAATCACTTACGCATGTCTCAATATGCTGCAGCTTCTCTGCCACTTCTTCATCCCTTGTTACCTGCTTTAAATACGTAATGCGCTCCAATGCCTTAACCATCTCGTAATTAGCCACATATTCCTGCAGTTTCCGTAATTGTCGCAAATACTCTTTATCAGAAATTTCATCCAATATTTCGTATTCCACGGTAGGAGCCTCCGGCTCTCCGATTTCCTCAAGGACCTCCTCTATTCTCTTCAGAAATTCTTCATGTCCGTCCGCAACCTTCGCACTGTCACCGGACTTTGCGGCCTGCTCCTGCTTCTTTGCCAGCTTAGAAAGAGTAGTTGCCCCGATTCCTAAGGAGGTACTCTTTAACGCATGGGCCGTAATTGCATAGTCCGTCCAATTTTGAGTTGTAAAATACTCCTCCAGACGTCCCCGGTACTTTATGCTTTCCGTATAATAGCTTTGCAGGATTTCTGCATACAGCTCTTCACTTCCGCCACTATACTGCAATCCTATCATTCTGGAAATTATTACGTTTTCATCCTCTTCTGTTTCATCTCTCTTCGTATTATCCACATCCTGCACCGCAGTTTCTCTCAGTATCTGCATTTCCATAGGCAGATAACGCAGTAATACTGCTTCCAGTCTGCCTACATCTACAGGCTTGCTGAGATAATCATCAAAGCCTTCATCCAAATACCTTTTTCTCGCACCCGCTACCGCATTTGCTGTCAGCACTACAATCGGAGTCTCTTTATTTACATCCTTACCATTTCGTATCTGATGCAATGTTTCGATTCCATCCGGATAAGGCATCATATGATCCATAAATATGAGGTCATATTTGTTTTTCTTACATAATTCCAATGCCTCGTCACCGCCGAAGGCTACATCCGGTGAAATACCGTTTCGCTTCAACAGTCCACTGATAACACTCAAATTCATTCGATTATCATCCACCGCCAGAACACGGGCATCCGGAGCCGTAAAGCTCATAACAACCTGTTCCTTTTCAGATTCCGGTACATAGGTATATATACCGATACGTTTATTACCAACAACCTTTTGCGGTATGGTTACCGTAAATACAGAGCCGCTTCCTTCCACACTTTGGAGCGTAATATTGCCCCCCATTTGTCTTGCAAGACTATTTGCAATGGAAAGTCCCAAACCGGTTCCTTCCACCCTTCTGTCCTTATTAAATTCCAAACGGTCAAATTCTGCAAAAATCTTTTCAACATTTTCATCGCTGATACCGATTCCGGTATCAGCTACGGTAACTGTAAGGAAATACTTATCCTTCTCCACTCTTCCTCCTACGGAAAATACTATCTGACCCTCTTCCGTATATTTTACCGCATTAGACAATATATTCATAATAACCTGGGTCACTCTGCTTTCATCACCCAAAAGCTTTGCCGGCAGATTATCCTCTATATTATACTCTGTATCCACACCCTTCTTGGATGCTTCTCCTTGCATGTACGCAATTGCACTGTTCAAAATACTTTCCAGATAATAATTTTCCTCAATAATGTCTAATTTGCCGGATTCAATAGCCGAATAATCCAGAACATCATTGATTAAATGCAACAATCTCGCACTTGCCTGCTTAATATTATCCGAACACTCCATAATCCGACCATCAGGATTTTCCTGCATAATCATTTCATTCATTCCCAGAATAGTATTAACCGGTGTTCGGAATTCATGCGACATGTTGGTCAAAAATTCACCTTTTGCCTGATATTTAATCCTCTCCAGTTCTTTTTCTCTCTCGGTACCCTGACGCTCATCCATAAGCATCCAAATGAGGAATACTCCTATCCACAATCCAAGCGCAATCAGATATGCTTTATACCAGGTCTGTTCCCAAATATGCGCCTCTTTAACCAATGTATAGGTCTGTTCCTGCAATACCGTAGTCTCATCATCATCCATAATCTGCATACAAATTGTATATTCCCCATGACGCAAATTGGATATCTGCAACTCTTCCAGCTCAGTGTAGTTCACCGTCTTAGGTGTTGCGGTAATTTCCTTTACAAACAGACGAATCTTTACATTTGTACATAGATAATTTCTGACGGAACCCACTAAGGTTATCATTTCTGCATCTGCAGGAATATGATACACCCCATCTTCCGGGTTTACGATTATTCCGTCATACATAACCGATGTCAGGCTGAATTTGTAGTTCGCATTGTCTACAGCCATATTGACAGGATTGCAATAATACACACCACTATTCGTTGCAAAATACAAAACGCCCTCAGCATCCACATAATTCCAAGCGTTTGAAGTCAATCCATCCTCCAAACCATTGTTATAATTATATAATTTAAAACTGCTTGCGTTTCCGGATATTAGTTGTTCTGCATCTGTAATATAAATACCCGCACTGGTAAGAACACAAAGCTGATCTCCCATGACTATGGCATCATAATTGTTATAATACGGAAACTCTGTCAATACAGTTACCTTTTCATCCTTCATATAGCAAAGAGAGGTTCCTGACACCACAAAGAAGCCATCCATGTATTCAGTGATTCTCATAACCACCTGAGATGACAGTCCCTGCTCTTTTCCGATATGTCCGATAATTTCTTTATCTTTAATATGATATATTCCCGCACCGTCCGTACCTGCGTAAAAGCTTCCGTCCTCCAGTTCCAGCATGCAAAGGATTTGGGGATTGTTCAGTCCATCCTCCTGCGTGATGGTCTTTACTACCTTGGTTCCTTCGATAAAATTCAATCCATTGCTGGCGCCGGCCACAATTGTCCCATCCGAAAGCTCCATCACATTACGGAAACGATCCAATGTAGTTCCGTTCTTTTTCTCCGTAAACGTAAAAATACTTCCATCCTTCGAATAACGTACCAGACCGTTGTCGCTATAGGTACAAATCCACAAATAATTCTGTGAATCTGCTTTCACACAACGAATTCGCACACCCTCAAGTAATGCCGTCAGTTCATTGGTAATCTCCTTCTCATTGTCCCGGTCTATAATTACCAAGCCTCTGTCCGTACCGCAATAGTACATGCCGTCATAGAAACAGATACTGTTCACCACCTCAGGCGAAACATTATTCTCTGAAAACAATTCTCCAAAGGCGCTTCGAGACAATTTCACGACTCCATAACGGGTAGATGCCATCCAAATATTTCCCTCGTAATCCTCATGGATACTTTCTATGGAACCATCAAATCCCTGAACATGAACCGGTACAAATCCGTTTTGTCCGAAATATCCGCATCCGTTTCCTGCGGCAACCCACAGCTTACCTGTGCTATCCTCGAAAATATCGTTGATACCGGAAAGAGGCATCACACTTCTATACCCATCCAAATGAATTCTTCCGTCTGCAACGCTGATACTTTCAATTTCATTCATGGATGTTCCAACCAACAATCCCTCAGCAGTTTTACGGATACAGGTATAATATGTCCCCGGAGTATCCTTACGCAAAAACTCCTGTACCTTATCCTCTTGCATGAAAAACAGTTCACCTTCATAGGTACATCCCACAATTCCTTCCTCGCAGAATGCCATGGATGAAACATATTTCACTCCTACGTCTAAAATGTGCAATTCTTTATCTTTGTCAATTTTACAAATATTACCCGTAGTACCTATGTAAATACTGCCATCCGGAGCTTCCGCCAAACAACGGACAGAGTTCATATTTACATCATCTTCCAGATCAAAGTATGTAAACTGCCCTTCTTGATACAGGGCTACCCTTCCGCCATTGGTACCTATCCACAGATTGCCCGTGCTGTCAGTCAACATGGCTGTAATACTTACCATACCGCCTTCACGGATAAATTCAAAGGTTTTTCCATCATATCTGGTCAGACCTGCATAGCTGCCTATCCATATATATCCATCCCTTGTTTCCGCTATATCATTTGCTTCAGATGAATACAGTCCGGAACTGTTGTTATAGACCGTCGCAACATATTTGTCTTCACCGCTTTCTGCCTGCACGCTCATAGCCGGGACTCCCCAGCTCCCCAATGTCGCACATACAAGTATGATTGCAGCCATCTTTCGTCTGCTGTTTTTATCATTTCTTCTCAATATACCCTCTAAAACTAACAGCAACAAAAATGCACATAAGGAACATACCTGCTTATCTAAAACCTCAACAACCGCAACCCCCATAAAGGAACAAACCACCGGTGAAACATTGTTCCACTCCAACATATCATAAAAGGCATCGCCCCATATGTTTGTGGTTTTTCCATCACTCAGGAAAAGATAAACCGGCGATGTGATAAATAGAGTTAACAAACCTGTCCAGAAGCCCATTTTCAGTGCACCAAAGAAGTTTTTGGGCGGATTCTTTTTCCGGTAAAATGTCTGAAACAAAATTACCAGGATATTGGCAGCTGCATAGGTGGACATTGCCACATATCCTATTCCTGATGCTAAAACACTCAAAAAAGCCACACCAAAAGCACCGCCCATTCCTACAGAACCGACGGCAATACTACTCCCTATGGTATCTAACCACACCGGAAGCTTCATGCCCTGTGCTAATCTCTGACCCGCCAAATTCAAAACCACGCATCCGACAATCAAAGCCAGCTTTTGAACCGATGTCAGCTTTCTCTTGTGCAAACCTTCCATTTACCGCTCCTATTCAACAACTATCTGACACATCTTCATCGCTTCCAATGCATTATTATGACTCTGAGGTGTTACACCTGCACAGCAAGCCGAGTCAATGACTACCTTCACCTCCGGCAAGGTTGCCTTTGCAATCATAGCATTGGAAATCACACAGATATCCGTGCATAAACCTATTAATGTAATGGTTTCTATAGGTTCCTTTTCGTCTAATTCCTTTAAATACACTCCCAGCTCCACAGAACCAAAGGTGGGCTTATCAATACATTTTCCGGTTACATACTTTTGCAAAGATGCCGCAATCTCCCACCCTGCAGTACCTCGGATACAATGAGGCACGGGCAAATTCTTTCCTTCCTGTGTCTTCATATAATTCTCTTCATGAGTATCTCTGGTAAAAATCACTTCTCCCTGAAACTCTTGAATTTTCTTTTCCACATTTGGCACGATGGCAACTGCTTCCGCCGTTCCAAGAGCTCCGTCAATAAAATCTTTCTGCATATCTACTACAATTAATACATTTTTCATATCACAACCTCCAAAAGGGCACTTTGCATATATTGTAGAACATATTGCGTTTTTTTTCAATATTTTCATACAATAATGCATAAGAAAGTGAAATCTTGTATAAAACTAACAAACGGAGCTGTTCCTCACAGCTCCGTTTCTACATACACACTTCTTTCTAAAAAAGCTCCTTCACAAAATGATAAAAGCCCTTGCCAACCACATTAAATTCATGACCACCCGGAAGAACAAACCATATATGCTCCGTTCCGTTCACATCCAACTGCTCGTGGTAACTATAGGGATGCTCTCCAACCACTACATCATCATCCCCGGCAACAATCATTATCACCGTCTGTCCTTTGTATTCATCCTTTACCTTAAAATCCTCTCGTTCAAACAAGCCAGGCTCTGTCAAACCGTTTCTGGTATAAGAAAACTCTCCCGGTGCCGGACAAAAAGCACCCACATATCCAAACTTATCCTGCATACCGAGTCCCAAATAAAGAGCTGTCCTGCCCCCCATGGAAAAGCCTGCAATGGCAGTATTCTCTCTTCCGGTCTTTACGGAATAGTTCTTCTCAATGTAAGGCTGCAAATCAGCAGGAAACTCGTTGTAGAAGTTATTGAACGCCTGGAAATTGCTGTGTGAAAACTCATCCGGCGGATTAGCCCCATCATCCATACGAGCGCGACAGTTAACCAGCACAAAAATCATTTCCTTTGCTTCACCTGCTGCCAGAAGATTACCCAATACAGCATCTACCTTACCTTCAAACTCCCACTGATGATTATCCTGACCCAGACCATGGCAAAGATATACTACCGGATACTTTTTCTCCTCCGTGTAATTGGGTGGTAATGCAATGGTTACTTCTCTTTCCTTGCCTACCGTGGAAGAATAAAACATCTCCGTCCTAACCACTCCATAAGCCACACCCGGCTTTTTCTCATTATAGTCTGCAGGAACATTGTTGTAAGTATTCTGACTCATTTTTCTCCTCCTATTCTTGATGCCCAAGCCTGCCTGTTTGTACTCTTTCCGCAACTCCCGGGCAATCTGACTTTATTAAAACACCATCTGCACCAGTACCATATAGCATATCGTACCACCCACAATACTGAGCAAGGTATTTCGTTTCCACACATGCAATACTACTACCAACACCACCGAAATCATCTCCGGCAATCCAAAAGGCATCTTTACAAAAGAAATCCCTTTCAGGCAATACACCACCAGCATAGCCATTACCGCATAGGGCAGTACGCGTCCCAAATACGCCACTACTTCCGGCACTTTCCGCCCTTTTGAAAAGATGACAAACGGCAAAAAACGCAAACCTGCCGTCACCGCCGCCATGACTAAAATCAAACTCAAGGCTGTCCAATCATTCATGTTCGCCACCTCCCTGCACATCCATTATCTTTCTGCAAAGAAGAAGTACCACCGTAATAGCAATCATAGTTGGTATCAGGAAGCTGTCCGCCCCAAACAGGAGCAGACACACAACAGAACAGGTCAGTCCCGCAATCGCAGGCAGATGGTTCTTGGTACTCAGCCATTGTTCCACAAATACCGTCACAAAAAGCGCCGTCATGGAAAATTCAATACCGGCCGTATCAAAGGCAATCACTGTACCCAAGATACTTCCCAGTATACTTCCAAGCACCCAGTAGCTCTGATTAAAAAGAGACACAAAGAAGCAATACCAATGCTTGTCAAACCCTTCCGGATACTCTCCCGTGCAAAGAAGTGAATAGGTTTCGTCCGTCAGGGAAAAGATTAAATACGGCTTCTTTCCTCCGGCCTCCTTGTATTTATCAATCATGGACACTCCATAAAACAAATGTCTCGCATTTACCACCAAAGTTGTAAGAGCTGTGGAAAGCAAGGTCGCCCCGGATGTCAGTAGCGAAACACCAACATACTGCATAGACCCCGCATAAATCGTCAAGCTCATGAGAAAGGACCAAAGCAGTCCGTACCCGGCTTTCTTAAGCAAAATACCAAAGCCGATTCCCAGAACGATATATCCGGCCATAACCGGCAGGGATTTCAGAAATGCTGTTTTTATAACGCTATTATGTACTTTACTATTCTGCTTTTGTTCTGTACGTTTCACTTGTTTCCCTCACGTTATTTTCTTTCACATTTACCATTCCCCATTGTAGCACATAACTTACGGAGAAACAACAAAGAAGAACGTCCCTTCACCAATTTGTCATGCCTTATTCCCACAAAAAAGGAGTGTTGATTTTCCAACACTCCCCTGCGTTTCTACTTTGCACTATCTCTCTCTTTCACAAAAAAGTCCACCAGACGCTGCACATTCTCCATGCAGGCACCGCATACCGTAGACGCTCCGGTCTCCATCTGCACATCCTCCAATGTATTTGCCCCCGCATAAACTGCATCCTTAATCGCACCGTTGGTGACACCCATACAATAACATACTGTTTTTTCCATATCCATAACAGACACCTTCCTTTCTTTTACAGTTTATCCATGAAACCGTGAAAAAATACAAAGAAATATGCCCCCCTAACCCTTTTAAGAGAAATACTCACAGGAATAATACTCCGATACCAATTCCACATAGATATCGTAGGGTTTTCTACCTTCCGATACTTCCGATATTTTCTTCCAATCTGCTTCTTCAAAAGATTTCTCAACCAAGGTCATTTCTTTCATGTCTGCCATCATAAAAACATCTTCAAAAGCTTTCTTTTCTACCTGCGTTAAACGGGCAGGCACACAAAGCACCAGCCTCTGCTTAAATAATTTACGTCCCGTCACCTTCTTAACAAAAAATTTTACTGCCTTTTGAAACCCATCAAAATCGCCCACTACGCCCCATTTCAAAGGATTTACCACTGCAATCTGATTATCATCCATCAGTTTTCGTGCTTCTCTGCCCAGCTCCATAATCTTCCCCGACAATGTATCATAGGCATACAACACCTCATCCTCCATTACCAACTGCTTATCCTTATTGTATATACGCATAAGTACCGGCTGGTACCCTTGTTTCTCTATGTTTGTCATGTTACACTCCCCCTATTTTTTGTTCTTGTAATATCATATACTTTATGTTTCATTAAATGCATCTTGCTTACAACACTTCATACCTACTGCACTTTTACTATAAAACGGTTAACCACCAAAACCAAAACATACCCAACAATAATTCCTATGCTATTCAGTATAATATCATCTACGTCAAAACTTCCTAATTTGTTAATATATTGGAATACTTCTATCAATATTACCGATAAGAATCCGACTGCAAACACTTTCACAAAAGAATTGATTCTTTTGTATGCAATAGGCAAAAGAAATCCAAAGGGCACAAATGGAATGATATTCCCTAATAAATTAATCATTGCCCAGCTCTCCGTAATATGCCTTAATTGATTTCCAACACTTTTGAAGGGTACCAGATTATAGTTTATTGAGCCTTCCATGGAATATAAGCTCATTCGTTCTCTCAATTCACCAAACGAACCTCTAAACTTAATAACAACCACTAAAAATAATACCAAAATATATATCCACCAAATGACATATAATACTTTTCGTCTGTTCTTCATTCACAAGTCCTCCCGGCACAAACCCTTATTGCAAGTTCTCCCCCAAATTACAGCAGTACCTCGATTTCAATATCCTTTGTCATTTTTTCCAATGCCTGCTTGTAAATTTCTCCGATTTCAGACTCTCCCGGTACATCTGAATAATGTGTGGGAATTACCTTTCGAGGCATGATTTTGTATGTAAATTCCGCCGCCTCTTTAGCATCAAAGGTGTATTTTCCGCCACAAGGTACGAGCAGAACATCACATTTCACGTTAGAATTGTCCTCATTACCGTCCGTATCTCCGGCCGCAAAATAGATCTCACCATCGAGTGTTACAATATAACCCACCCAATCTCTTTCCTTTGTATGAAAAGGCTTGTCAATATTGTAAGCACGCACCCATTTGACCACCACATCATCTATCATTAAAGCTGTACCTGCTTCTTCTGCTTTCACAAACTTAATGTCAGCAAATGATTTAATCATTTCCTCCGTAAGTATCTGCTTCATACTATCCGGCATTACCAAATTCGTCTTTGCATTAGCAACCTTCTGAATATCTTCCGGTGAATAATGATCATAATGTTCATGAGTCACAAAGATAATATCCGCGTCATGCTTCTCTTCCGCTATTTTGAACGGGTCAAAATAGATTATCTTCGTTCCTTGAATTTTGATGCTGCTCCGTGCGTTAATAGTTATATTTGACATACTTTATTTCCTTTCTATCTTACTCTTTTGACTCTCAATGATACAATAATCCAAATAATCGTTTATTTCAATCTCCTCCACCAATTCCGGTATAATTTCCTCATAGCACACCCATTGGCTGCCCATTGCGTGAACAAATTTACTTTTATCAAGATAATACAAATACCCTCTGCCGCCATAATTGGGATGACAATTAGAAAAAAGCATTTTATCTCCATATTCCGGCATCATCATTCGACTGGCATTTTCACCATCTTCAATGCATCCCATAGAAAAAAGAATTGCCATCTTTTTATTTCTCGTGGCATATACTGCATATTGACATCCCTCTTTATATTCGACATCGTATGCTTGATTCGGAATTAACTTGTCTACCCTTATGGGGCTACCATGAAATACATATTCTTTTTCCATAATTTCTCCCATAAAAAACGTCCACAATATGTGGCATGTTTCTACGCTATAAAAATGCTTTAATTGTCCGTCACCTATAATAATAAAACATACTTCCGGCATACTTTTCATCAATCGTCTGATGGCTGGAAAAGACACAATTTGCCCCATCCCAAAATACATTGAACGCATCGTACTCTCTCACGATTTCCGTACACCTACTTTTAATCTCCTCGCTAACGCCGTTCTTTTTATTCCGCTCAATCTGCTCGTCTGTTTGATAAAAAATATGTACACTCCCGAAACAAATATCGATTTTCCAAATATCCGGGTGCCGTATACTCATAATCCTATTTGAAACACGCTTCATAATATCTTTCTGAATTTCATCACGGATGGTTTCGTAGCACACAAAAATAGTATCTGCATTCCGGTAGTCCTGATGTACCCCATACAATCTTGCCAATTCTGCAAATTTCTCAGCTACTTCCCTTTGTTTTCTTTTGTCATAATTGGGACCATCATGCATCTTGTCCTCTGCCCACCTGTCCCATAGCACAAGCCGTAATCTCAGCAGACCATTTGTCGTATAATCGCATAAATAATTATACACTTCCAGTTGATACTTTTCCTGCACCCATGCTTTTAAATCCTGGAGTAACATGGACGGCTTGACATTTCCACTCATTAATTCAAGGGTTTCATTATACTGTTCCATGGTCATAAACATACTTTTTCACCTCGCAAGATTATTTTTTATTTCATCATTTCTTCCCGGCCATAGTTTAACAACAATATGTGGCATATTAACCTCCTTGAAAAATTATGATTTGCTTACTTGCTTTCACAGCCTCTTACAATATAAAGTCCTTCTTGAATTGCAGCGCATGTTGCTATGGAACATACTACGATAGAACTGTATTTCAATTCTGCGAAAGACAATGTTAAGGGCAAAAGAAACAATAACAATCCCGTAATCTTATTCATTATAGTATGTAGGGATATAAACTGTTTTTTAGAAACATATCCCCATATGATATTACCAATTTTGATAATTGCGATTACAACACCCCATATCCATAACCATCCGGGAATACTCATTCTTGGCAGCATTTTAATCAAAGATACTGTTACAAACGTAAAATCGGCTGCAGTATCGATTTTAGCTCCCAATTTGCTAGTGCTATTTGTCATTCTTGCGATAGTGCCATCTATCATATCACTAAAACCACATATGATATATATCATATAAAACTCTACTGAAAACGCAGGAAAAAACACCAGCAAAACACTACCTAAAATACGGCAACCTGTGACTATATTTGCAATATGTTTTATCATCTGTTCTCCTAAAATTCTTGTTTTCATCGATTAGGCATATTGGAATTTGACTAAATGTTACAATATATTTTATCCCGTCTCATTTAAGTCCAAACGGTTACTCGCGATACCACCGCGGGATAGGATTCTCCATATCGTCAAACATGTCTAGCACGCTTTTGTTAAGAGCCATGACTGAATTAAGCTCATCCGGCGCCCAATACTTAGCCCAAACAATAGAAGTAATAGCGCTTGTGGCAAAATATAGTGCAAATAACTTCCAGAATTCTTCTGGTACTTGATTCTCAAAATATCCGTCAATCTGCCCTTTTGCAAACGTGGGATATTCAATACCGATTCGATTGAACTCATACCAAGGGTCTCCGATATTATCGAAATCTACCGTGTGCCAGTCAATGACCCACAGCTTCCCCTCGTTGATAATTAAGTTTCCCATGTGGTAATCACCATGATGATAGCACAACGGACGAGATTTCAGAAGATATTTATTCTCTTCGATAAACCACAGAATTCTTTCATCTCCCACAAATGAAATTCCTTCCTGAAGGAATGCTTCCAATCTCGGTTCAATAACTTCAAAATATCGATCATACCAATTTTTTGCAGTATCAACTTTGGGAGAGTTTTCATGTATCTTTCGGAGAATACTACCCGCCTGTACACCATAAGCATACTGCTCACAGTAAGGTGCTTTAGGGAGAACCTTTTCCGCTTCCTCTCCCACTACCCAGGAAAGCAGAGTATAAACCTTTGCATCTTCATCGCATTTTTCAAAGGAGATGCACTCCGGTACAGCAAGAGATGCTTGGTTCAAATGGTTCAGATAATCGTATTCATCCTTTTTTCGTTTATATTCAGTAATATCGGCACTTCGTAGAAGATATGCCTGCCCCTCCTTTTCTACACGATACTTTTTATCGCCAGACATTCCTTTTGAAATTTCCGACACCTTATCAAATTGTGATAGAAAAGATTTTTTCATGATGTATGCTCCTTCATTTTCTGCCATGTTATCTGTCAATCAACCTCAAAGTTGTCACGCTGATAAAACATAGGTCTTTCTTCAAAAAGCTATCTTTCAATAATCAACATTAGCTTATCAAATATTTCTTCCACATTATATAAACTCGGTTTCTTATCTATAAAAAGACCTGCGTCAAAAAGTTCTTTTGCTGCCAACACTCCCTTTTTGTTATATACAGAAAAATCCGCCATCATACGTTCTAATAGTTCCTCATTCGTATTATACAACAATTCTTTCAGTGCTTGAAATCCACGTTGAATATCACCGTACTCGTTTGGCATCCATACAACGTTAATATTCTTTCTCTTCAGATATTCACTCTGTTCCAATAATCCCATTGCTCCGCCATGTGCATCTTTCGCTCCGATCACAACGTTTCTGATTCCGCCCATCACTATCGTTCCCATACACATAGGGCATGGTTCCAATGCAGCGTATAAAGTATATGTTTTTACAAGAGGATATTTTTTAATATCTAAATTTCGGATTGCCTCTACTTCCGCATGGGATACTCTCGGGTTCGGAATGGTTTCTTCACCGATTTTATTTCTTCCTTCAGAAATTATTTCTCCTTCATTTGATACGATTAATGCAGCAATCGCTTTACTTCCCTCACACAAAGCAAGCCATTCCAACTCAAATATTCTTTTCCAATATGTATCAAGGTCTTGATATCGCATACTTTTCCTCCAACAAATGTAAAGATTTATCACACAAATTCACTCTTAAGAACCGCATACTGCGCCGCATCAATGAACTTTTCACCCTTATAATACTTTTGCCTTGCAATTCCCTCCAGCCGCATTCCACACTTTGTCAAAACACGCTCTGACGCTATATTTCCTTCAAAAACCTCTGCTTGCACACGATTTAACTCTATCTTATGGAATGCATAATTTAATACGGCCTGAAGCACCTCTGTCATTATCCCCTGTCCCCAATACTTTGGAGATAACATATATGCCGTCTCTGACATAAAACAAGACTCCTGAACATGTCCTAAATTAATCGTTCCTATCAATTCACCGTTCTCTTTCCATTCAATTACCCAATGGAAATACGTGCCGGACTCGTAATTACCAACCCAACTATGCACCTTTTCTTTATATGTATCTATATCCGTTGGTGGTTCAAAGGGAAAATATCGGCATACCTCTTCATACTTTGCCCAGTTTTCGTACATCATTCTATAATCTTCCGGAACAATTCTACGCAAAATACAACGCTCAGTATGAATTTCTTGAGTACCGATTTTATTCATATCTTTTTCCACCTTATCCCAATATCAATCTGCACTGAATTCCCTCTCGCAGAACCATCCCATCATTACATTCGTAGGGGATATCCTTCTCATATTGAAACCCCAATTTACTCATCACCCTACCGGATGCCTGATTTTCTTTCGCATATCTTCCCACTATTTGTGGGATTTTAAGTTGCTTCTTTGCAAAATCAATCACTTCCGCCACTGCTTCCGTTGTATAGCCTTTTCCCCAATACTTCTTCCCAAGGTTATATCCGACTTCCCAACACTCTACTTCCTCTTCATAGTAAATAAGTGCCGTTCCTATTAACTCATTTGTATCCTTTAACACAAGGGCAAACCTGTACCAGTCATCCTTTTCGATTTGTCCGATTTCAAAAGCTATCCACTCTCTTGTTTTTTCTATATCATTATGACTTGTCCAAAACACATATTTTGCCACATCCGGGTCAGATTCCCAGCATTCAAACACGCTTACTGCATCTTCCGTTTGAAAAGGACGCAAGATCAAACGCTGCGTTTCTAATATTGGTGTATTCATATTGTTTGTCTCCGTTTTTTCGACTGTTCTAATACTCATCCCTCAAAAACATCATTACCGCAGGTAAATCAACCCCCAAAAACCTACGCGAATCAACCAGTTGTTGAAGTTCCTCCCTACTTGCCCAATGAATATCTTCAGTGTCATCTCCAGAAGTTAAAGGCTCTCCTTCAACCTCACACATGAAATGAATACCAAAAGAATCCACTGGTCCTTCTAACGTTTGATATGCAGAAAAAGGCCTTATACACTCTGCTTTAAAACTCACTCCGGCAGCCTTAATTGCTTCTTGCTCACCGCAAATTGCCTTTACTTTTAGTCCGGTTTCTTCCAGAATCTCTCGTTTGAGTCCGTCAACAATTCTTTCATACTCATTAATTCTACCACCCGGAAGTTCATATACTTCAGGTTCGCCGTTCTTTTTTCTAAGTTGAATAATCAGCTGTTTTTCACCCTCAAATTCTCGAACCAATAACCCTCTTACATTAACATGAATCATAATATTAGCCTCTCATTCTATTCGTTCTGGATAAGCGGAATCCATCAAATTCCATGGTTGCACAAGTCTCATCACGGTTTCCTTGCCAATTGCAAATCTATGGTATCATACAGTGTAAACGAACCACCATGCAGATTAATTGCCTCCTCAATTTTTGAGAAAAACTCTTTTCTAAGAGTCTCTTCAATAGCAATATGATCCGAATATGTACCGAGTAGCTCCGTGTATTCTTTTGCCGAAAAGGTTCTCGTCCTATAAAACAAAGCATGGTTTATATCGATAAAACCGTACTTTTCCGCAATCTGTGCTCGCTGAATCGCTTGTTCTTCCGTGTATTCCTTGGCCTCCTTAATTCCCTTTCCATGATACGCGCAATAATACTTCGAATACAAATTATCAATTGCATCAGAAAGCACCGGATTCCCTTTATCCTTGTACGGATGATTTGCAAACCGTGCAAAAACGCCTCCACTTTTCAACATATCAAATACCTTTTTGTAACCAATCTCCTCCGGTACCCAATGAAATGCCGATGCAGAATACACCAAATCATACGCAGATTCGGGAAAAGTAACGTTTTCAAACCTGTCCGTTATAAC
>JAZSII010000147.1:0-3316 GCA_045533725.1 Acetatifactor sp.
ACGCTGAAGGTATCCTGGCGGAAAGAGTAATCTCTTAAGGCACGACCGCCGCATAAAAGAGTAAGGCGCATGCCGCCGCGATGATTCATGGCATTCACGATTTTGATGACACCGATTTCGCCGGTAAAGGAAACGTGTGGAGCACAGCAGGCGCAGGCATCTACACCTACGATTTCTACAATGCGCACATCTCCTTCTATTTCACTTTTGCTGCGATATTCTATATTTTCCAGTTCTTCCTTGGTAGGGAAGTAAGCATAAACCGGTACGTCCTTCCAAACGATTTCATTGGCTTCCTTTTCAATTTCACGAAGTTGTTCCAAGCTGAGTTGTCCGTCGAAGTCCATGGTGACTTCATTTACACTTAAATGAAATCCTACATTGTGAAAACCATAGTGTTTGTATAAGAGCCCGGAGAGAATATGTTCTGCGGAGTGTTGTTGCATAAAATCAAGTCTCTGTGTCCAATCTACATAACCATCTGCGGCAGAACCAACTTCCAAAGGCTGTGCCAACTCGTGATAAATTACATCATCTTTAATTTGTACATCCAGTACTTCTAAATCATTTATGGTCCCTTTGTCGGCAGTTTGTCCGCCTTCTTCCGGGAAAAAGGCTGTACGGTCCAGTACCACCAGAAAGTGTCCTTCTTTTTCAGCGGGGATGCACTCAGTGACGGTGGCAACAAAATCGGTCATTCTTGTATCCTGATAAAATAATTTTTCCATAGTAAACCTTCCTATTTTTCATTCTGTCCCCTATTATAATACACCTTAAAGAAATCTTAAAGAATTTAGTAATTTATTTTTAAAGAAAAATTGTTTATACTTAATTCAGATAGTGAGGGAGTGTGTATGTATAATATATTGATTTGCGATGATGAAAAGGATATTGTGAATGCACTGAAAATCTATTTGGCGAATGCCGAATATTGTTTTTTTGAAGCGGAGAACGGCGAAGAAGCGGTTAGAATTGTAAAAGAGAAGAATATACATTTGGTTTTGATGGATATTATGATGCCCCAAATGGATGGTATTGAGGCATTGGTAAGAATGCGTGAATTCAGCAATGTGCCGGTTATACTTCTGACTGCCAAGAGTGAAGATACGGATAAAATACTGGGGTTGAATGTAGGAGCAGATGATTATGTGAGTAAGCCCTTTAATCCTATGGAGGTGTGCGCCAGGGTACGTTCCCAGTTACGTCGATATATGCAGTTGGGCAGCGGTATTTCCGGGGAAACAACATTGGTCATCGGAGGAATTGAATTAAATAACGATACGAAACAGGTAACTTTGGACGGAGAGTTAGTGAACCTGACACCTACGGAGTTCGCAATTTTGAAGTTGTTCATGGAACATCCCGGCAGGGTATTTTCACCTAAAGAGATTTATGAAAAGGTGTGGAATGATGTAGCCTTCGGCAGTGAAGGGACAGTAGCGGTACATATAAGACATTTACGGGAAAAGATTGAAATCAATCCGGCAGAACCCAGATATTTGAAGGTTGTCTGGGGGCAGGGGTACAAGATTGAAAAGGGAGTGAGAGGATGACAGAGGGAAAGAGAAAGTCCTGCGGGTTTGTAAAAAAAACAACGGTATTGTTGATTTTGTTGATTGCTACATTTCTGACAATAACAGCGGTGCGCGGAGTTTGGTTTATGGCTGATTTGGGGGCCTATTCTGCAAATGCTGAAGAACTGAAGGAACAGTTTATGGAAGAGCAATTTGCGGATGTGGCTAAAAAAACGTTAAGAAAGCATGTGCTTGGAGGTCCGAACGATGCCCTGGACTATGCTGCAGAGAATAATTGTAGTTATGTGGTCAGAGAAAAAGGATGGATTATCGGTGGTGGAGTAAAGGACGAGTATGTGTGGTCGAAGGAATATAAATTCGGGGAATACGAGGCAGGAATCTATTCGTTTGTCGGTATTACAAATTACTCTATTACACTTTTTGTACATAGTGATTCGGTTTTTAGTGAATGGGGCAAAAATTTTTTGGCCGTTAAAAATAGTGACTGGCTGAAATTTGTACTACCCGTTATTGTGCTTCTGGGTATGATAGGAGTGCTTTGGAGCGTTCGTTTTTTAATCAAACATATTGGCTGGTCTCCTAAATCAGAGGAGGTAACCGCCGGACGTTTCGGCAGAATTCCCGGCGATTTATTTACGATTCTTTTCATTATGTGGGGGGCGGTCTGGGTTATTATATGCAACGGCACCTTAAGTAAACTTCCTATACTCAAAGAGAACCTTGTATTTTATGGCCTTTTTCTGTTATTATCAGTATGGCTGTTAAGTATGATTGCACGTTTTAAAGCGAAAACGCTGTGGTCTGATTTGGCTTTCAGGCGGTTTGGGACTCGCTTGGGGAAATCTTTAATGAAAATGCCGTTTATCTGGAGAATATTTGCAATTTTGTTTTGTTTCTGTCTGATAGAAGGAATTGTTCTGTTTTTTTGTGTGAAGCTTTGGGAACAGGAAGCTGCCAGAGGAGTTTTGGTAAGTTTTTGGCTGGTGGAAAAAGCAATACTCATTCCGCTTCTTATATTTGTGATACTGCAGATTGGAACCTTAAAGACTGCAAGCAAGGCATTGGCAGAAGGAAAATTGGATTATAAAGTGAACGAAGGAACATTTTGGGGAGATTTGAAAGAGCATGCCCGCCATTTGAATTCCATATCCGACGGGGTAAATATTGCCGTGCAGGAGCGGATGAAGAGTGAGCATTTTAAAACAGAGTTGATTACCAATGTTTCCCATGATATTAAGACACCGTTGACATCGATTATCAATTATTCTGATTTGTTGAGTAAGGAAGAAACGGATAACGAAAATATCAAAGAGTATGCACAAGTGATACATCGTCAATCCGGAAGATTAAAGAAACTGGTGGATGATTTGTTGGAAGCTTCCAAGGCTTCCACGGGAAGTCTTGATGTACAGATGGAAGAGTGTCAGGTAGCAGTACTGCTGGAGCAGGCGGTAGGTGAATTTGAGGGAAGATTGTTTGAAAAAAATATAGATGTAATCTCTAAAATTCCGGACGAACCAATTAGGATTATGGCAGACGGTAAGCTTTTATGGCGAGTGTTTGAAAATTTACTCAACAACATTTGTAAATATACGCAAAAAGATACCAGAGTATATTTATCCGTGGAAAAAGAGAATGAGCTGGCAGTCGTGACCTTCAAGAATATTTCTGCTTATCCGTTGGATATTACAGAAGAAGAGCTGGTGGAACGTTTTGTACGGGGAGATAAGTCCAGACATACAGAAGGAAACGGTCTGGGATTGAATATTGCTAAAAGTCTG
>JAZSII010000200.1:0-9148 GCA_045533725.1 Acetatifactor sp.
GCCGCCACCTTAGTGGGGGTATTCTTCCACATTTCAATCCATTCGGTTAAACGCTTTATTTCCTTCTGCTGCAGCTCGTAATCCTTTTCCTGCTTAATCAAATCCTCTTCCTTACGCTTCAAAAAGGCTGAATAATTGCCAGGATAACGTTTCATGCGATGATACTCAATTTCATAAGTCACATCAATAATTCTATCCAAAAACATTCGGTCGTGGGAAACAATCACCACTGCCTTGTCATAGCTTCTCAAATAATTCTCCAGCCACTCAATAGTGGGCAGGTCCAAATGGTTGGTAGGCTCGTCCAAAAGCATAATATCCGGTCTGCTGAGCAAAAGCTTAATAAATGCCACCTTGGTCTGCTGCCCTCCGGAAAAGCTTCCGATAGGTCTTTGCAAATCCTCCAAAGCGAAGCCGAACTGTTGGAACATAACCTCCATGTCACGCTTCCAGGTATATCCCTGCAGGGCCTCCATCTTTTTCTGCAGGTAATCATACTCTCCAAGCAGCGCACGACTCTCGCCATCCTGCTGCAGAAGTCCCTCTATTTCCGCCATTCTTTTTTCACATTCAAATACCGGTGCAAAAGTCTTTTTGATTTCCTCTTCCACGGACACTTCCCCATCCGGGAAACTAATCTGACGTAAGAATCCAATCTCCTGCTTACCGGCCATTACAATACCGCACTCTTCGTCACTGTCCAAATTGCTCATGTGAATATCCCCGGCAATCAGCTTCAAGAGTGTGGTCTTTCCGCACCCATTTCTTCCTACAACCGCAATCTTTTCGTTATCATGAATTTCAAAATTCACATCTTCTAATATAGTATTCGCAGCGTATTGTACCAACGCATGCTTAATCTGATATCTCATATTTCCTCCCTGCACATCACAAATACACATTTGTGACAATGCTCCATCTCTCAATACCTTTATTTCAAAAAAGTAATAGTAAAGCAGGTACCTTTCCCCACTTCACTTTTTACCTTAATCTTGCCTTTCATGCCTTCCACAATGGACTTACTCAGCGCCAATCCGATACCCACGCTACCCGGGTTCACCGAATTGTCCACCCGGTAAAATCTTTTAAAAATGTGCGGCAATGCTTCCTCCGGAATCCCCACACCTTCATCCCGCACATGAATCTTTGTAAATAGTTCATTGTCCTCCAAAGAAATTGTAATGGTGGTTCCATTTCCGGAATAATCCGAAGCATTTTTTAAAAGATTAATAACCGCCTCCGTCAACCATTCTCCGTCACATTTGATTTTGACGCCTTCACACCCTTCAAAAACCACTCTTTGTTTTCTCTTTTCCACCAAATAAGCCACACCCTCTATGGCAGTCATAATAATATTATCCGCATCGCATTCTTTACATTCAAACTGTACTGCCCCGGCCTCAATTCTGGCAAGCTTCAACATGGCAAGCACCATCCACTCCATGCGACTCAACTGCTTCTTCGCCTCTCCCAGCACTTCCTTTTTCTTTGCTTCTTCCTTAATCTTGTCATCATAAAGAAGGTCTACAAAAACATTTAAGGACGCAAGCGGTGTTTTTAACTGATGGGAAATGTCCGATATGGTTTCCTTCAAAAATTCTTTTTCTTCGCGGGTCTTTAACTGACTTTCTCGCAGTACAGATACCATTTTATAAAAATTCGTATATAAAAGTCCCAGACTTCCCTGCTTGTAGACCTCCTCATGATAGTCTTCACGACCTTCCACCACATCCAGCATTACCTTTGAAATATCATCCACATCCTTATATAAGCTGCGCAGGAAAGCCGATGCCACGAAATAAAGTATTCCTGCAAGAACCGTCGCCGCACCTGTAAGTATCCATGCCTTCCACATATAGAAGTCACACAGATACCAAGCCAGACACCAAACCAACACTAATGCTATGAGCGTTATGATTATGTAACGCTTTTTAAACTCCCGCATCTCATAATTATCTTTCAAAACTTCACCCTCACAATCGAAGCTTCTATTTCTTTCTCACAAAACGATACCCTATTCCCCTTACCGTCTCTATGTAAGAAGCATCCTCGCCAAGCTTCGAACGCAAACGGTTCATATATACGGATAGGGTATTATCATCAATATAAACCTCATCCGTGTCAAACAATCGCTCCAGCAAAATGCTTCTGGTCAACACAATACCCTCATTGTTGATTAGTTCTTTCAAAAGACGCAATTCACTACCTGTACACTCCACGGTCTTTCCTTCAAACAACAAACGAAACTCATCAGGCAAAAAGGTATGCTTCCCAAAAACACAAACTCTGCTCTCCTGTCCACTGCTCTTTTTATATCGTCTGATATTTGCCGCAATTCTGGATAACAGTTCTTTTAACCGATAGGGTTTAGCCACATAATCATCCGCTCCCAGCTCCAAGCCTTGTACCACATTTGCCTCTTCCGATACTGCCGTCAGGAAAATTATGGGCACCTCCATCCCCTTCTGCCGCACTTCCTTGCAAAAAGAGTACCCATTACCATCCGGCAACATAACATCCAGCAAAATCAGACTCAAATCTTCCTTAAGCAAAGTTCTGGCCTTCTCCAAGGTATCTGCACAAACTACATCATAGCCTTCACTTTGCAGAGCATATTCTGTTCCCATAGCCAGTGCGAAGTCGTCTTCCACCAGTAATATTTTGTCCGCCATACTCCACCTCAAATTACAAACTACCTTTTAGTATAACCTATCTTTCTTCCTCACACAAGAAAAACCGAACTGCGCTATCACAGTCCGGTTTACTTTTAATCACTAATTCACAATCCGACCATCCACCATTTTAATAATACGGTCCGCTTCTCTGGCCAAATCTACATTATGGGTAATCAATATCAAGGTCTGGTTTAATTCCTTTACCGACTTTTGCAAAAGAGCCATTACCTCTTCGCCGTTTTTACTGTCCAACGCTCCCGTCGGTTCATCTGCCAGCAAAATGGAAGGACGGTTTGCCAAAGCTCTTGCAATGGCCACACGCTGTTGTTGACCACCCGACAACTGACTGGGCAAGCTTTTCCTTTTATCTTTTAAACCAAGCATCTCCAGAATATATTCCGTATACTCCTTATCCGGCTTACGATGATCCAATAATACCGGCATCTGAATATTTTCTTCCACTGTCAGTACCGGAATCAAATGGTAGGACTGAAACACAAAACCGATTTTTCTCCGTCTGAAAATAGACATTTCCTCATCTTTCAATTTGGTAATATCTTTATCTTCAATAAACACCTTTCCTTCTGTGGCGCTGTCCACGCCACCGATAATATGAAGGAGTGTAGATTTTCCGGAGCCGGACGCTCCTACCACAGCCACGGACTCTCCCTTTTTCACGGACAAATTCACATGATCCAGTGCTGCCAATTGATTTTCACCTTTTCCATAAATTTTACTTACATCTTCCAATCTGATTATTTCCATATGCACTCCTCACTATTCACCACTTGCCATTAATTCTTCAGCAACACTCATCTTCATCTTTTTAATAGGGATAAAGACCGTCATACAAATAAGTACTGTACAAAATGCTACCATTCCAATGCATGCTCCCCAAGAGAATTCAAACGGGACATAAAACCCTACATTCACAAAATCTATTGCCACCTTTAACGCAGCGTATGCTCCCACAACGCCAACCACTCCCGAAAGGAACGCTACGATAACCGATTCCAGCATTACCATATAAGTCAACCTTTTCTTCGACATACCCATTACACGTAATTGTGCAAACTCTTTTCTGCGCAAATATAAATCGCTGGCAGTTGTGTTGATTACATTCAAAATATTGACCACAAACAAAAACAGTACGAACAGTCCGGCACCGATTATCAAATCCCACACATTCCCCAATGTTATCAGCACATATACATAACTCAAATCACTCAAGGCTTCACTGGTATAAGCCAATTGCTCTATCTCCTTGGAAATCCTCATCCCCTCAATATGATACATTAACCCGCTACTATCGGAAGCACTCAATCCGGTTTCTTCAAAATATCTGTTTAGCGGAAGGACAAATGCCGGTTTGTCAGCTGATATAGTAACTCTGTTTTCATCAATCCCCACAATACCTTCTATGACATAAGTTCTGGTTACCCCTGCCTTCGCTAATTCTTCGTAGCATTCGTATAAAATTTTTCCGGCCTTGTATACATCGCATGTACCATTCTTTACAGAAGGCATTAGCCCTTGCTGAATCAGCCTTTTTTCCACCAGTTTCGTCATGACCTTGAAATCCACCATTTCAATAGTATCTCCCACCTGATAATCGGTAAGCATATAATCTTTCCAAACCGGATTCAAAGTGTCTATTGTATCATTATAAGCCCGGGTTCCGTTTACAAGCAAAATACCATTTTCGCTAAGCTCCATACTTCCCGCTATCAAACTTCCCCTCAAGCGCTCATAATCTGTCGGGTCGTATCCCAACAAACGATTACTGCTAATAAAAATGTCACGAAAAATCTTACCTTGCTCACTTGTTTCTGTTTCCCCATTTATGTACCTTTCGCCCATTCGAGAGATGGTACTGCCGTAAGAAGTTTCTTCCTCATACAACTCATCCAGATGGTTGTATAATTCCAACGGATCTTCTGTAAAGATACTCGCCTCATAAATCGGCTTATACTCTGTCACACACTCGCTGTTTTGCAAAATATCAGCACTCCCTGATGCAAGCCTCCATTCCAAGGAACGTAACGGTCCGAGCCCCGGTTCCCATTCAGAGTAGTCGCTAATCTGGTACCTTCCATACTGTTTCATATCTCCCGCTACATAAGAATAAATAGTACCGCACAAAGACACTGCCATAGTTACCATCATAATTCCCATGGACATAACGCCTACCGTTTTCCACATTCTGGAAGGATTCCTTTTTAGGTTCTTCATGGCATAGTCACCTTCTACGCCCAAAATCAAGCCAACCAAACCTTTTCTCCGTGCCTTGATTTTACTTTTGTTAATTTTGAACTCACCTCTTACAGCTGCAATTGGTGTCAGACGATTCACAAATTTGCAGTTTTCCTGCATTACAAAATATAAGTCAAACAAAAATACCACAATAATAAAAGGGACTACAATAAAGTGAAAACCAATGTTCAAATTTGCCTTTATGGCAATGGGCAGGTAAAGCAGAAATCCCAAAGCAATCCCCAGTACAATACCATTCATTTCCAAAAGAAATCCCATCCAAAAGACCACTTCCTTCAATTGCTTTTTGGTGGAACCTACACATCGGAGTACGCCGTAATCCCTGATTTGTTCCAAGGAAATTAACTGAACAGAGTTCCTTACCACTGCTACCGAAAAGATGGCAAATATATAGGATACCAAAAGTACTGCCAACGCTGCTATTGTTAACTCGTCCGGTATCTTTTTCAGCGATTCCTCATACGTCACATATAAACTCATCATAGAATTTAAAAATGCAAACAAAATCATAGTGGATAGTGCTGCTCCCAATATGGTAAGGAAGGTTCTCTTCTTATTATTTTTTAAATATCTGATTGCCAATTTTCTGTAATCGTTCACCGTTTTTCTCCTCAGTTAATGAATTATCATTTTCTTACATATGCCATTATAAATCCTTAAGATTACAGATTCGTGACATCTTGTCTTACATTTTTGTAAGATACTTTGTACTTATTCAGAGCATCCATTCGCAAAACCGCCTCTGCGAGGCTTTCCTTTTGCCAGGAACCTTAGGTTCCTTTGTATGGCTTCTCGCACAAAAAAGTCGCCCCTTTCGGAGCGACTTCAATGTGTCATATCTTATACAAACTTAGCAGTATTAACCTTAACACCGGGGCCCATTGTGGAAGTAAGGGTAATGCTCTTTAAGTAAGCACCCTTAACAGCGCTGGGCTTAGCCTTCATAATAGCATCCATAAGTGCCTTGAAGTTTTCCTGTAATGCTTCCTCAGTGAAAGATACCTTTCCAAGAGGAACATGCACGATGTTAGTCTTGTCAAGACGGTACTCAATCTTACCAGCCTTGATATCAGCGATAGCCTTGGTTACGTCCATAGTAACGGTACCAGCCTTAGGGTTAGGCATTAAGCCCTTAGGTCCGAGAACCTTACCTAAACGACCAACTACACCCATCATATCAGGAGTAGCTACTACTACGTCGAAATCCAACCAACCATCATTCTGAATCTTAGGAATTAATTCCTCACCACCAGCGTAGTCAGCGCCTGCTGCCAAAGCTTCATCAAGCTTAGGTCCCTTAGCGAAAACTAAAACCTTAACGGTCTTACCTGTTCCGTTAGGAAGAACTACTGCACCACGGATCTGCTGATCAGCGTGACGTCCGTCACAACCGGTTCTGATGTGTGCTTCTACAGTTTCATCAAACTTAGCGCATGCAGTCTTCTTAACAAGTGCAATTGCTTCGCTTGGATCATATAATGTTGCCTTATCTACTAACTTAGCAGCTTCAGCATATTTCTTACCATGTTTCATTATTATACCTCCTAGGTTCTAACGACAACCTCTTTGGATTGTCTCCCAAACTAAATATTAATGTTTCTTTTCGTCTTTTAGTCTTCTACAACAATACCCATACTTCTTGCTGTACCAGCGATCATGCTCATAGCAGCTTCAAGGCTTGCTGCGTTCAAGTCAGGCATCTTTAATTCTGCGATTTCCTGAAGCTTAGCCTTGGAAATTTTAGCAACCTTGGTCTTGTTAGGAACACCTGAACCGGACTTAATGTTGCAAGCTTTCTTTAAAAGTACTGCTGCAGGCGGAGTCTTGGTAATGAAGCTGAAGCTTCTGTCTGCATATACAGTAATAACAACAGGAATGATAACATCACCCTTATCTGCTGTTCTTGCGTTGAACTGCTTTGTAAATTCAACGATGTTAACACCATGCTGTCCAAGTGCAGGACCAACTGGTGGAGCCGGTGTAGCTTTTCCGGCAGGAATCTGTAATTTGATATAACCTGTTACTTTCTTTGCCATAGTGGCACCTCCTATAATGTGGTAATTCGGCGCAAGGCTTGCATACGAAATGCCCTTGCTCCCACTGGGATTTGCATCCCTTTCATTGTTGCCATGCATCCGATGACCTTCTCTGTATACACAAAGTACATCACCATCCGCTATATATTCGCCCAAAAAATTCTTGGGTAAATATCATTTAAACTTTTCTTACTTCTGCAAAACTGATTTCAACCGGAGTCTCTCTACCAAACAATTCAACATTGATGGTTGCTGTCTGCTTGTTGCGATCCATTTTCTGAACAACACCAACGGTGTCCTTCCATACTCCTGCCACAACAGCAATGGTATCTCCTTCTTCAAAATCAACAGAAACAGATTCTGTTCTGATACCAAGCGGTTTCATCTCAGCCTCTGTAAGCGGTACCGGCTTACTTCCCGGTCCTACGAATCCGGTCACGCCACGCGTATTACGCACAACGTACCATGTATCGTCATTCATATCCATATTGAGAAGCACATATCCGGGGAACAACTTTCTCTGAACGGTTTTCTTCACACCGTTTTTCATCTCAACCACTTCTTCCATAGGTACACGTACCTCAAGAATCTGCTCTGCAAGATGCTTGTTGTTCTCTATTGTTTTCTCGATATTGGCTTTGACCTTATTCTCATATCCGGAATAAGTATGAACTACATACCATTTTGCCTCTGCCATACATTCACCCTCGCTCTATAATGTTGTTATATAATTCACGCCACATTGAGCTAAATAATCAATGATAGCAATGAGCACGCCAACTACTACAGATATTGAAACAACTGCTACAGACTGTTTGAATGTGGATTTCTTGTCCGGCCATGTAATCTTCTTAAACTCAGACTTAACACCCTTAAAAAAGCCCGGCTTACTTGCCTTCTTTTCTACGGAATCTCCCATTATTCTCTCCATTCTGCCGTATTCATTACGACTACTGCGTTTGTTCTTAAGCGTAGAACGAATTACTTAGTTTCCTTGTGGTTTGTATGCTTCTTACAGAATCTACAATATTTCTTGGTTTCCATTCTGTCAGGATGAGTCTTCTTATCCTTGGTGGTATTGTAGTTACGCTGTTTGCATTCAGTACATGCTAATGTGATTTTTGTACGCATAATGTCCTCCATTCTACTGCCACCCAGCAGTATATCTATCTTTCACGTTCCTAAATAATTTCAAGTCATTTTGAAATTTTAAGCATAAAAAAAAGACCTAAAATCAATCTCGCTTGAATAATATATCATAACACAAGAGCTACGTCAATGATTTTTTTGTACTTTTATTGTTTTTACTTAGTTTTATGTAATTTAGTACTTGTTTCCTATTTTTATGTATGTTATACTTTACTTATAAAAGTGGGTACCTGTGCACTTATGCACATCTAAACGGAATTAGATTGTACCACACGGGAATCAATTTTTCAAGTAGGCCCGGCTTAATTCAAGGAAGAAAGGGGGCGTGGCAATGAGTTCTGTTCTGAATACTGTTTATAACAATTATCTGACTACCTATGCGCCTAAAAGCGTGACGCGTTACGATGCACACAAAAAGAGCGAATTGCGTAGTGTTTACAATTCCATTGTCCAATTAAATAAAGAGTCTCCCTGGTATCTTCCTTCCAATGGCAAGGAAACACAGGCATATGCTATCGGTTTAAAAGAAAACGCGCGCAACCTTCGCAATACCATTGCGTCCCTGGGCGGCTTAGAGGATTCCGATTTATTAAGCAAAAAGACTGCGTACTCCACCAATCCGGATATTGCAACAGCCAATTTCGTAGGAACCTATAAACCGGGAACTGCCTCACCTTCCTTTACTCTGGAAGTACAGGAACTGGCTACACCACAGGAAAACATGGGACGTTTTTTAGAAAAAGAAAAAATCGGCTTGCCTGCCGATACCTATTCCTTTGACGTGACCATTAATGACATGAACTACGAATTCCAATTCTCCGTTTCCGAGAACGAAACCAATCAGGAAGTACAGGAACGTCTGGCACGTTTGATAAGCACTTCCGGTGTAGGACTCAAATCACATGTGCTGGAAAGTAATGAGCGCACTGCTTTGGTGATTCAATCCGAAACCACCGGATTAAGCACGGATCAGCAATATCTCTTCCGCATCAGCGACGAGCATACCAGCAAAGC
>JAZSII010000212.1:0-17854 GCA_045533725.1 Acetatifactor sp.
CATAATCCGAACTACCAAATCTATTAATTGCATCTATAAGACTTAGCCTAGCCGTTCCTACAAGTATTTCATAAATCTCTTCCTTAGAACTAAAATATCTGTAAATATTGCTCTTACTTATAAAACACTTATCCGCGACCATACGTAATGATGTTTTATCATAACCGGCATTTATAAAGAGCCCTTTAGAAACATTCAAAATTCGTTGTTTTATTTCATCTTTCTTTATCTGCATTTCTTTCCCTCGACGGTCTTATTATCCAATAGCGACCAAAATGTTGTAATAAAAATATCATATATCTTGCTTGTTTTCAATATGTCACAGGCAAAAGCGACCATTATATAATATCATACATTTAAGACGTACTACATAAACTCAACACACAAAAAGCCGCACGTCTATATAATAGTTTTTACTATCCAATCATCTATTTCCCTTACGTTTTGTCCCTGTCAAAAAACACATCACCGGTATCCTGATACTTATTTCACCACAAACAAAAGTCACAAAATAAGCCGGTATCACAGTACCAACAAACAAAATAACCGGCTGATTTCCAACCATTCCGTATAATATGTACTGGAGCAAGACAACCCATATAAAATGATAAGTATAAAACAAAAACGACCTTGTACTCATACAATTCGATACTTTTCCACTAAAGTTTAAATATCTTTTTGCCAGGCCGATTAAAGCAATTATCATAATCCACTCGGATACATATTTCGTAACATCATTAAGCAAAACGCATTCTACATTTGCCCAAATAAAGAAATACACATTGAGAATAGATGCTACTATTCCAATACCGAACAACAACCAACTATTCTTTTCTGCCTTGCCTATTATCTTTTCATCAGCGAATACATAATACCCCAACATAAAAAGATAGGTGTATTCCACAAGACTTTTTCCACCTATGGAAAGCAGATCACTCAATAACGGTAATGGTAATCCCAGAACAAAAACAAGCCAGAATGGGATTGTCCTTTCAGATTTGAAAACAGCCTTATTCAATAATGTTATCAAACCAACACTCACAATTGAAATAATTAACAGATACAGTAAAAACCAAAACTGCCCCAGTGAAAAACCTCCGTCTGCACCTGTTAAATCGGTGTATTTTGTAAAGAATATGGCATAGTGTTCAAAAAATCCGCCACTATAAGAATAATTAAACTTATCTGCTATATATGTCATTATTGGCATTAAAACTATTGTTCCAAACAGGAACGGAACAAGCAATCTCTTTATTCTTTCAAAAAGATATTCTTTTCTTGTTCTCTTTTGCAGAGCATGCTTCGTACTTATCCCTGCCAATACAAATAACAACGGCATAAAATAGGGGCTAAAAAATACAATGATACTACTTATCAATCGATTTCCCTCAAAGAAAATATAATTGGGCTCTCCCCAAGTATTCCACGCCATAGCCGTATGATATGGTATAAGAATCAAAAGTATTATCCATCTCAAATTATCAATATAATGCTTCCTCATATAACAATAAATTCTCCTGTAAACTCGGCCTTGTGCATCAATTTCCCCACACTCAAATTCTTATTTGCTTTCCTCCAAAAACTCAATCAACATGCCCATTACTTCTTCATCATGTTCCATATACAATTCTTTATCTATGGGTGCAGACGGATTCTCTGCCTGGTATTCAAGTGCGGCATCCGTCAGAAAATAGTTGTAATGCCCGTTGTGATTCTCTTTATCCATCAACACAAATGTACAATTCGGGTTTACAATCTCACCCTTCTTCTCATAAAGCGGACTGCGCCCACCATAAAATATATCTTCTTCTGCACTGATAATCAAAACAGGTGTTGTCACCGAATTAATTCCGTCAATGGCTGACAATTCCTTATCATCCCCATATTTTATATTTATGAATAATGTATTGAACGGTTTAATAACGGGATAGAAAACCCCCGTATATCTTTCTATTGAATATTGCCATTGCTCCTTAGGTGTATCGAAGCCGGATGCTGCAATCACTTTGTCAACATTATGCTCATACTGAAGCACTGCGCTGACTGCATATGCCCCCATACTGTGACCAAAAAGAGAAATCGGCATATTCTGAAATTTATGCTCAGCTTCTATATAATCAAGAAGTGCATCCAAATCATATACGCATTGACTATACCCCTTCATACTGTCGCCACCACTTGAATAGCAACCGGTATAATCAAGGCATATTACCGAATAACCGGCATCCACAAAATAACAAATCTCATACAATTTTATATCACCGGAATCCCTGTGTCCCGGTGCTACGACAATCAATCCCTTACTACCTGCCACCTGATAATAAAATGCTGAAATAGTGTTCTCTCCTGACTGTATTAATATCTGTTCTCGTGGATACTTTTCCTCATCAATATCTTCATACAGCAAATAATGTTCTGCATCATATTTATCATAGTCTGCCCTTGAAAAAACAATAGCATGGGCTATGAAAATGCCGGTAATTACCAAAAAAGATAAGAGGAGTACGCATAGAATCATTACTCTGACAAATTTTAGAATTTTCTTTCTTAATATCATATGCCTCCTCCTTATCCACGAAACTCAGTCAAAAATACCTTAATTACATCACTGATTCGCTCATACTCATAATCGTGGACATAATGCGGGCAATCCAATTTTATGAGTTTACCATTCACAACATTTTCTATATAATTCTCCTGATACGCACACCATTCTTCCTCATTCCATCCCGTTCCGCTGCCGTTTGATACAAACAGAAGCATAGGAACTTTCGGTACTCCATTCTTCCTAACTGTTTCAGCATTCTCTTTAACATGCTCCACTTCATTCAACATTGTTGTAGTAGCAGTCTTTTCATAAAATACCGCTCTGTATATCTCTTTCTCAGCATCGGTAAGCGTTCCGTGTTTAATAGCGTCACTCTCCGAAATGCCCGGCAAAACTCTTATAATTCCGAATCTTGCCGCAAACTGACTGATTTTAAGCATTGGCATATTTATCTTGTAATCTTCATAGGCCCTCGGAACTGCCATATCAAGTCCGATAATTGCTTCTACTTCCTCAGGATATCGTTGCGCCCAATATAATGCCTCTATTCCTGACATGGAATGAGGACATAACACATACGGCCCCTGTATACCCGCTTCTGTCAAGGCGGTTCTGGTATCTTCCAATATGGAATCTATACTTCTCTCCTTGTCAACAACATCACTAAATCCGTAACCAAACTTTTCAACCACAACAATTTTGTAATCATCCGATAATCTTGCATACAAAGACTTAAAGTCCAAAATCGGCGAACAGGTTCCTCCGCCCGACATGAAAACAATTGTCTTGTCACCATTACCCTCTGCATAAACACTCATTTTATGACCATCAACTTCAACAAGTTCTCCCAGTGGAGTTCTTAGTTCTTCCTCTTTATTTAACTGAATTCTGTGATTTATGTAGATTGCCACCAAAACAACAATAATCACAATCACTAGAATAAATATAACTTTCATACACTTTCTTGCCTTCTTCATAAGAACTCCTAAATACATAATAATTAAAGTACTATCTTCCTACCCATGAAACTGCTTTTAACCTTGCTTGGTTAGAAAAACATGTACTTCCCTCTTAAAATTCGTCCATTCTTGCATCCTTCACCCCAACCCAAGGTCTGAATTTTTACGCCTTCTTTTTCTTTTTCAAGAGAATGCATACAAATATCATCAAGATATTTACCGCAAGTACAATGGCACTGCCTTCTATCTTACAGGCACCACCACTTAAAATATCGTTACCACTGAAGGTAACATTTAACAAATGAGGATAATCTTCTGCGAGAGATACACCTCCAAGAATGATTGCTCCTACGCTATTCCAAATACCGTGCATAATAACAGGTGCAATGATCGAACCCGTATATTCGAGGACAACCGTCATCAACAAACTCATAGTCACTACATTCAAAACCGGGATAATTCCTGCTTCAAAAGCGCCTCCATGCAGAACGGTAAATATTCCTGTAGTTACAACCGTAGCCGCAATCAAGTTGTGTTTCTGCTTAATCATTTGATATAAATATCCTCTTATAAGCAATTCCTGCATTATCACATTGAGGATAGATGCTAAAAGCCAAATAGGGAGCATTGCAACATTATTGCTTCCATCAAATTTTAATACAGCAAATAAAAGAAGGATAAGCACGGAGCATCCAAGCCAAGCCACACCACCGATGATTCCAACGCTTAGCCCCTTTGTGAGATTACCCCAAAAATGTAACTTAATCTGTTTCTTTTCAATCAGCCAAAACACAAAGGTAAATGCTATTATTGCAATCAGCGGTGTTATTTCCGCCCACAATCTCCAAATCGCAGCATTGTCGGTGTTTAATAACGGGATACACGCACATAATACTGCCCACCCGGTAAAAAACAGAACACTTTTCAGTATTGTATTCACTACTTTCTTCATCATTACAATTCTCCTTGAGATCCAGAATTCTCTGCTTCCCTACATATCCGATTCATTATTCTCTGCCGACCTTCCTTTGCAGTGCCAATCCCACAATTACTCCGCATACAAAAGCAACTGCATGGGTAACAAAACTTTCTAACCCAAGCAAAAGGGATAATAGTGAAAAAACGATAATGTAAATAACCTCTCCCCTTTTCAAATTTTCGTTACATACAACATCCTTGTTCCACTTCAATACACATACTATACCGATTATCCCAAATATACCTGCGGACGCACCAACGGATACGCTGTCCGGGAAAATCAGACACATAAGAATTGCATTCGCAATTGCAATCACATGGTATAGCAACAAATAAGCCAAACCGCCAATCTTTTTCTCTACTACTTTTCCTGCAAATAACAATGCGAGAACATTGAACAGCACATGCCAAATACCTGCATGCAGGTACATATGTAAAACAAGTCTCCACCATTCGCCGTCAACAAACACTTTGGCGTAAGACATAGTTCCTATATCTCCGAGCACACCCTGACATCCCACAAGAAAATTCACAATATAGACTTTTAGCTCACTAGCCTCAATCTGATTTAATTTCGCTTCACTTATAAATATGGAATTAGCAATCAAACAAATCATACAGATTGCAACAATGATCACATTAATCATTCCGTACTTATCAAAAAAAACATTTATTCTCCCCTTTTTCATTATCTAAGCAATCCCTTCATCAACTTGGCAAATTCTTCCGAATCATCATAATTGGGGCTATGTCCGCAGCCTTCAAACACCGCGAGTTCCTTCTTCGGTGCAGCAAGCTTGTCCATGTACTCTTTTACACAGTCTACCGGGCATACAGGGTCACACTCTCCCGCAACAAACAGCACCGGCACCTGATATTCTGCCTCCTCTTCCATAAGGTTGGCTGCCATTACATAATCTATCAATTTTTGACCCAGACGAATGCTCTCCTGCATGCGGAGCATCATTTTCGCCTGCCACTTAAAGGCATCCCAAGTAAAATAGGGCGATACCAAACCAATCAAAATAGTGTTTTTTGCACGGGGCGCTTTATGATAGGGAATGGTACATCTGCGTAATTTACCCATGCTTAGCAAAGTATTTTCCTTCATAAAATTCTCATACGCCTCATCCATCTTCACAGTACTCTTGCTCTGTTCTGCAGCCATTTTACGTGCCTTTTCATAGCTTCGGGTTTCTGCATCCTTAACGGACACCATTTGACTGACTGCCACATAATAAGCCACCTTTTCAGGATGTTTTAATGCATATGTACTTCCAAGCAAGGTTCCATAGGAATGTCCCAGCAAATACACCTTTTCCTGTCCAAATCGCTCACGCAAATAGTCCACCACCGCATCGATATCTGCAATTGCCTGTTCCCAAGTAACCGTCGCATTGTCGGCGTCTTTATCCCTATTACGATAATAAGTATTTCCACAACCTCTCTGGTCCCAGCAAACCACCGTAAAGGCATCCACCAAGTCCTTGGAAAAACTATACGTCGCCATACCATCCGGGGCGCCCGGTCCACCATGCAAATGCAGAATTACCGGATTTGCGGCATCTTTGCCCTTTATGAAAAGGTACTGTTCCTGTCCGTTCACCGGTATGTAAAGTTCTTCATCCACACCATTGGGGGTGTTTATGGCATACTTCTTACCATTTAACACTCTCGCTACAAATATCACCAAAAGCGGTATCAATATCAATCCTACAATTACACCTATCGCAATCCACATATTTTTTCTCCTATTCACTCTTGCCCTGTATACCGGTTATCACAATGTTTTCCGCTTCCTCATCACTCAAACTTCACTTCCACACTTCCTGCTGATACACTGATTTCCATGGTTTTGGATGCATCATTATCAATTTCTTTTGATGAAGCTAATCCGGCGAATGACTCTTTTCCAATCTGAGCACTGCCTACCGCACAGTCTATTTCGTAGTTAAATTCATCCTCCGCACCTGTATGCTTCAATGTTACACTACCTGCTGCACAGTCAACCTTTACATCTCCCTGAAGATCCCCCTGTATCAAACATTCTCCTGCTCCCAACGACACCTCTAAATCACCTACTACAACATTTTTTGCCACAAAATCTCCTGCACCAAGTTCCACTTTCATCGCATCTGCCTTAAGAACGTTCCACTCAACCTCTCCGGCACCCAGCTCTACATCAATCATATGTAAATCAACATTCTTAGGCACATACAGAATCACTTCCGTTTCTTTTTGCACGCCTAATACACTGCCATTCAGTAATGCCTTCACATAAAGGATTCCGTTCTCCTCGTATGCCTGTAATTTTCCGTCACCACTTTTCTCAATATAGAAGAAAGCATCTGATGATTCTCGAATCACCAGCGAACTACAACTTATCTGAATGTCCAGTTCTTCTATCTCATCCTCATTTATTCTGGTCTTCTCCACTTCTCCATCCCAAACTTCATAATCCTCATCAAACATATCTTCGGTATTCATTCCCAAACTGCCGAGCCATCTCCCATTAATATGAACCCCAAAATCTGTCCAGGAATTCAAACGAAGCTCCACCTTTCCATTCGTTAACTCCCAAACTGCCTTGGATACCTCTTCTCTATCTATAAGTGCAAAAACTGCCGTTATCATACCAATACCCAACAGAAAAAAGATTAATGCTGCTATTGCACAGCCTTTCATAAACCTCTTCATTTCGCTTCCTCCTTATGCTTTCTTTTTTCGTCCCAAACAGGTCTGAACCAGCCAGCCAATACCTACACATAGTTTGGGCAATACAAATCCACAGATACCTACAGTCATCATAAGGAATAACAGGCCGAGCGCAACCAGCAAAAATCCCGTTCCGATAACGGCAAAACCCGCAAGCAGGTGAATCGGCATACACAAGATTCCTGACACTACACATACAACTGCTCCTGCCAACAAGCCTAATGCAGCACCACCAAAACCCGCAACAAGTCCTACGCAGGTAGCTATCAGTCCTATCGAAACACAAAATAGTACAGTTGCCAAAGCAAACAAAATCGGTGATATACAAATCAGGAGAACAATAAGTCCGGCTGACATCCCTTCCGCTTTTCTATTTTCTTGAGTCCTATTTTGCCACTGTTCCTCCTGCTGTGTATGAGAGTATTGTACGATTTCCTTTCCCTCTTCTACTTTTGTACTCTCGTATTCATCAAAGAAAGCATTTTGCTGTGCATCCTTTTTTATATTTTCCGCCACCTTCTCAGGACTTCCCAAGGAGGCAATTACAGATGCTTCGTTTTCCCTACCCGCATCCTCAAAATAATCATTGTAATACTGTAATGCTTCCTCTCTCTCCTGCTCCGGAATATCGCTCAACAGGCTTTTTAATTTCCACATAAATTCATATCTATCCATAATACAAACTCCTCTTTTTATAATTTGTGTTCAAACAACATATTTATTTTGGAAGAATAGCTCTTCCATTCACTCTCATACAAATGTAATTGCGCCCAACCTTTACTTGTCACCTTATAATAACGTCGATTTCTTCCACTACACTCCATATCATAGATTTCCAGACATTCATCCTTCTGCAATCTGCGAAGTACCGGATACAAAGTCGATTCGGATAGTTCAATAATCTGACGAACTTCCTGGGTTATCTTGTAACCATAGGTTCCCTCCGGTTCCTTGGACACTACCGCCAATACAATTGCATCCAATAACGCTGCACCTGTGTTAAATACCATCTAATCACCTACCCTTATTCTAGCTTCTCTTCATATACTATTTTCTCATACAATATTATATGGCATATAATATCCTTTTGCGCATACTATACGGCGTATAATATAAAATGTCAATACCCCAAATTATAATTTTATTTTTTTTCGCAATTTATGGTATAATTTTTTGCAGAAATGCAACCTCCTTGCGCCAAACGGTGCTTATTAGGGTGAAGGCCTTTCAAAGAAAAGAAGAAAGGAGAGAGTGCCATGGATGATAATAAAATAGTAGAACTGTATCTTGGGCGTGACGAAGCTGCCATTATGCAGACCTCTGCAAAATACGGAAACCGCTTGAGAAATCTGGCTTACGGAATCGTAACAGACTCACAAACTGCTGAAGAATGTGAAAACGATACCTATCTAAAGGCCTGGGATTCTATCCCGCCTCATGAACCAAGGAAACATTTATATGCTTTTCTGGCTTGTATCATCCGTCATATTGCTATTAATTGTTGCCGTCACCGCAATCGCTTAAAGCGCAGTGCTTATATTTGCGAGCTCAGTGCCGAAATGGAACAATGTATTCCGGCCCCTGATGATGTGGACTGTCGCATTGATGATATGGTTCTTCGCGAAGCTATTAACACTTATTTGAGTTCACTAAATCAGGAAACGCGCAACATTTTCATCCGCCGATACTGGTATTTAGACTCCATAGCCGACATCTCCAAACGCTTTTCTCTCTCTGAAAGCAAAGTAAAAAGCACACTCTTTCGTTGTCGCAACAGACTTCGGGAGTTTCTTGAAAAGGAGGGCTATAACCTATGAGAGGCAATGAATTTTTAGATAAAATGGAACTGATTGACCCGGCTTATGTAGAAGCCGCAGATAAGAAACCTTACAAAAAGAAAAGAATTTGGCTGAAATGGGGAGTAACTGCTGCTTGTCTGTTACTTATGGTAGGCAGCGCCTTGGCCATCAGGCAACAGCTTATACCTGATTGTCCCGATTCACCCGATCCAAAAGCGACCAATATTCCCGGAACGGATGAGCCTATAACTACCGAAATCCCGAGCGGAAACGATGTCCCCACTTCTACTCCCCCTGCTCCGGTAGCAACAAATCCGCCCATATCCCTGCATCCGGACGCTATTACTATACCGCAACTGCAGGTAAATGCCGGATTTGAAGGATATATGTGTTATGATATTTCCGAATTAGATAACGGCAATCCCTGGTCCGAGGATATGAATATCAATTCTTTACCGGTTTACAAAAACCTGGCTTTTGATGCTACGGGTGCAGGCATTCCCAAAGGCTTAAATGAAGAAGAAATGGTAGAACAGCTTGAATTTACAGTAACTGCTTTGAATTTAGAAATATTAGAAACCGAAGTGATTCGAGATGGCTTTGTAATAAAAGAAGGCGAAATGATTGCTGACGATACACCTACGCGATTGATTGCAATAACCGACAAAGGTGAAATAACCGTTTCCGCAGATGGAACTATTACTTACCGCCTCCCCGAGAAAGGTTTATCACTTCCCGCAGAATATCATTTTACCAATCATGAAACAACGGAAGCTGAAGCCCAAAAAGCACTTTCCTATCTGATAACTACTTACAAGCAGCTTCTGAATTATGAAGAACCTCTTGGAGAATCCTTTGGTGACTATGATATTCTCGGAGAATTTAATCGTAACTATATTGCCTATGATATCTCCGGAGATTATGTGACCGATATATTAAACTACAACTTTGGCCGCGTGTACTTCTATCCTGCTGATGATAATAATTTATACCTGATCAGAATCAACAACGGATTATCTGTTGCAGAAAAAATAATGGATTATCCTATTATTACAACCGAAGAAGCAACTGCACGCCTGACTGCCGGAAACTACCAGACCAGCGTCCCCATAGCCTTTCCCGGAGAAGAAGCTATCGGCAGGGTCGAACTGGTATACCGTACCGGTCGCTTGGAAGAGATATTACTGCCATATTATCGCTTCTATGTACTTCTTTCGGATAGCATAAGTGAGTCTGCTACAAACAGGGGCTTAAAAACTTATGGTGCATACTATGTTCCGGCACTTCCCGCAGAATATATTGTCAATATGCCGACCTATGACGGACACTTCAACTAATCTGCGTAGAAAACTAAATAGATATTTAAAAATTGAAAAAGCGGCATGACCTCTATTTGCTCATGCCGCTTTCACTATAAACTCATTAATCTACTCTTTCATCACCCCAGAAGAACAATGCAACCGTTCCGGGACCTGTATGACTTCCGATGGTGGTTCCGATATTATTGATTTCCACCTTGCCCTGTAATTTTGGGAAATATTCTTCAATCAAGTTTGCCACTGCTCTGGCATCCTCATAACATGCCGAATGAGACATATAACATTTTCCGCTGTAATCCTGTCTGTTCTCCGCAAAATTCTTCATCTGCTCAAAAATCGCCTGAATTACTTTCTTCTTACCACGAATCTTGTATCGCGGAATCAATCTGCCAATGTAATCCATATTTAATAACGGACAAATATTTAAAATGCCTCCTACAAAACCTGCCGTTTTTGTTACACGACCGCCCTTTACATAAAATTTCAAGTCCGTGGAGAAAAACCAGGTCTGTACTCTTAATCTGTTTGCCATAACCCAGGCATATGCTTCGTCTATACTTTTTCCTTCGTCTCTCAAATCTGCCACCTTATCTACCAAAAGGCCATATCCCGAAGACGCTGTTAAAGAATCTATGATATATATCTTACGTTCCGGATATTTCTCCAGTAACATTTCTTTCGCAATATTTGCAGAATTAACTACTCCGGTAATACCTGATGAAAGGCAGATATGTATAATATCCTTACCCTGCTGCAAAAATGGTTCAAAATACTCTTCAAATTCCGCTTCATTAATTTGAGAAGTCTTTGTGTCCGCACCTTCATCCATCTTTTTATAGAATTCATCAAACGCCATGGTCTGACCCAGATCATCCTGATACTGTACACCATCCAATTCATAATGGAAACATATGTACTTAACATTTCTTTCCTCAAAATGTTCTTTTGATAAATCTGCAGTAGAACAACAACTTACAATATATTCATTCATATCTCTTTTCTCCCATCTTGTCCCGGCTAATCATCAAAGTACCAAAACAAATACACGTAGTTTTCATTACTACATTATATATTAACTGTTAACGCTTGTAAAGAGTATATTGTAAAAAGCATAATGCACGTTATCCTCTCAAAACTATACGTATAATACATCCGTTTTTACTATTTTTTAGATTACATAACAACATTGACTACTTTAGTCTATTTGAATTATTTCTTGCAAATTTGATTTTTGAGGTAAATATGTCAAAAATGTCGTATTTAGTGGATATTGAAAATTTTTATCCACATTTTCCACATACTTATCCACATAACATTTCTGTCATTCCAGAAAGAGAGTTGACGTCATAGCTATATTTTTTGCATGTCATTTGCTCTTTTTTTACATTTTCCAAACTGACGTTTGAATAACATAATTTGTTTACAATAATTTGTATTATGTCAAAAAAAATGCCATCAAAACTGATGATGGCACAAAAAAATTATAACCAAGAATTCCAAAACGACTCTACGATTCTGCAAATATTGTCTCTATTCACTATTCTGTAATTCTCCCACTCTCTGGGAAAGAGTTTCAAATAAGCAGGCTGTAAAAAACGCTCATCCAAAAGAGTAATCGTACCGATATCATCAGAGGTTCTGATAACACGTCCGGCAGCCTGAAGTACCTTGTTCATACCCGGGAAGCGATAAGCATAATCAAATCCGAATTCACCCTGTTCATCAAAATAATCCTTCAGAATTTCACGTTCATAGCACACCTGCGGCAGACCGGTTCCCACAATTATAACTCCAATAAGACTATCGTTCTTCAAATCAATACCTTCGCTGAAAATTCCGCCGAGAACACAAAAACCTATTAAATATCGGTCTGCATCGTACTCAATATCCATATCAATATTAGCTTGGATATCATAGTCAGAATTACCCTCAAATTTTTTCAAAAAATCCTCTCTGGAGAATTCATTCATGAAATCCGTCTGCATGATACATTCTGTCGTTTCATCGTTAAAATTTTCTCTGTATATCGTAAAAATCTCTTCTAACAAAGCATAGGAGGGACAAAATACCATATAATTTCCATGTTTCTGCTTCACTACGGCATCAATATACTCTGCAATCTTGTAAAATTCCTCTTCCGACCGCCTTGTATACTTACTTGTCACGTCTCCCGCTACCAACAATGCTCTTCTCTCCGGATTAAAAACTGAATTTGCGTATACTTCGTAGTCTTTTTCCTCTCCTCCCAACAACTTTTTATAGTACTGTATGGGCAAAAAAGTTGCTGAAAACAGCACACTGCTGCGTCCTCTCTGCATACATTCTTTCAAATTAGTGGAAGGATCTACGCAAAACAACTTCAAAATAAAGCTTCCGTCCCCTCGTATCTCAGTATATTTTACGTATTTTTCATCCAGATTTTCGTAAATTTCCAGGAAATGACTCAGCTTAAAAAACAAATCCAGAATCTGCTCTTTGATTGGCAAATCCCCTTCTTCATTTTCTTCCAAATAGCTTTCTATTACAGAATGCAACCGTAAAACCGGTTGCACTACATTATCAATGCTCTCTACAATACAGCATCCTTCGCATTCCCGCTTCAGCACCAGCATTTCTTTGTTGCACTTTTCTAATTGTTTCATCATAGAATAGGCAAATCCCTGACCAAACAATACATTCTTATGCTCTCCCTCTTCCGCTGCCGATAAACTGTTTTTCAGCTCCAGAAATTCCTCTTTCACAAGGGTCGCACTGTACATTTCCCGGCCTCGTTCCAGCAGATTATGTGCTTCATCCACCAAGAAAACATAATTACCGCTACTATTCTCACCAAAAAAACGTTTTAGATATACATGCGGGTCAAAAAGATAATTATAATCTCCTATAATACCGTCTGCAAACAAACTCATATCTAAGCAAAACTCAAAGGGGCACACCTGATGCTTGTGGGCATACTGCTCTATGATTTCCCGACTGAAGCTCTCCTCGTGTATCAACAAATCATACATTGCCTCATTGATCCTATCATAATGCCCCTTGGCATAGGGACAATACTCCGGATTACAATTGGTTTCTTTCATAAAACAGACCTTATCCTTTGCGGTAATCACCACACTTTTAAAATGTAATCCATTGTCCCGCAACAATGAAAAAGTCTGCTCCGCCACTGTTCTGGTAATAGTCTTTGCTGTCAAATAGAAGATTTTTTCTCCCATACCCTTTTCCATAGCCTTAACAGCGGGAAATACCGTGGAGATGGTCTTTCCAACCCCCGTAGGTGCTTCCAAGAACAGTTTCCTCTTATGATAAATGGTCTGATATACATAAGTAACCAGGTCTTTTTGTCCTTCACGATACGGGTAAGGGAACTGTAACTCCCGAATGGAAGCATCCCTTGTCCCTTTCCACTCGTATTCATAATCCGACCACTTCAAGTACTCTTTGATAAGTGCCTGAAACCAATTTTTCAGTTCTTTCCACTCATACTCATGGGTAAAATAACGAATATCTTCCGTCTCCATATTGCAATAGGTCATTCGCACCTGCACGTTGGAAATCTCCCTACCCACTCCGTACATATAGGCATAACACTTAGCCTGTGCCAAATGCACAGGATTGGCTTCTTTCATGCGATACAAGTCCCGATAAGTTCCTTTGATTTCATCAATCATAAAGGTATTTCCCTTATCTACAACACCATCCGCCCGCCCTTCGACCGACAAGTAGTAATTTAGAGTCTCATGCGTATACTTGAGCGATACTTCCGCCTGATACTCCGAACCCATTCTCTTCTGTATCATGCGGTGAATCCTACTTCCTTCCTGCATGGCACTTTCAGAAGAAACATGATGCCTGTTGTCAATATCACCACTTCGCAGTATGAATTCTACTAATTGTCTGACTGAAATTCGAATTTGTTCCTTCGTCACTTCCATAACAGTTCCTTTTCTGAATCTTTTTACCGTCTGTACGGCATACTCACTATTATGATTATAGCATAAGGACATACTATCCAAAAGAAATTTCTATAGGAATTCCGTCATATACTCTCGAAAATAGAGCGGCAGCATATTTCTCTGTAAATCCAAGTTTTTGCGCTCTTTAATCGCAATCCGTTTACAAAAATGCCTGAAAAGAGCCGCGTACCGCTCTTCTTTGTCACTTACCGGTACTTCTCCAAGCTTATCCGCCAACTCTTCACCACCGGCCAGAAACCACTGTCCTTTTGCCGGATGTATTCCGTAGAGTTTTCTTCCCTCATCAAAAATCGCAAAATTTTCCGAAGGCATTCTATCCGAAAAATGCTCCATCAAAGAAACCAACACATTATTTTTAGGCGAAATGTCCGCAAAAAGTATCCCATTCTCCAATTCTCTGAAACGTGTAAATCCCAACAAATGGTGACTTTCCCGACACACAGTATTACTTAACTTAAATGCCTTCAGTACATGAGCATCGGATAAATGGTCGAAAAGATGTCCCTTGGCAGGATTAGCAGTTAAACCATAAGAGATTGTTTTGTACACTACCTGCGCCTTCTCTGCATCGTATGATCCAAGCGCCATACAAAGCCCGTAAAAGTCCTTTTCTCCAAACTTTTCACGGCAGGTGCGTATTACCTTGGCCGCGCTCTCAGAATCCGTTTCTACAGGAATATACTCAGCAAATAGCACATATTCTTCCGTTACACTGATTCCGGTATCCGGAAAATTCCTTTTATCCCGATAAATGTTGTAAATAGCAGTAAAAATCCCCTCCAGAGAGTCTTCACACCGATAAATATATGCCATCTTCTTCATCCTTTCCACTTTAAAACTGCCCCGACGCTGCCCGATAACAATCCTCCGGTCGTACAGTATTGTTAAATACAGAATCATCAAACAACGACATTTGTTTGTAAGTCATACCGTCGCTCCCAAACTTAATTCGATCCTTGTCGGTGGTCAGATTCCGGACAATATAGTCCTCTTCCAGCTTAGTGTTATACATCATACGACCGCTACAGGTAATAAAGAAAATGGCTCTCTTTAATACTACACCTATTTTCTTTAAATCTTCAAAACTAAGTGTGGCTGTTCTGCGCGCACTGACAATACGCATAGCACTTTTTACACCAATTCCCGGCACGCGTAAAAGCATCTCGTAAGGTGCCCTGTTGATTTCTACCGGAAAACACTCCAAATGGCGCACCGCCCAATCCTCTTTTGGATCCAACATAACATTAAAGAAAGGCCTCTTTTCATCCAAAAGCTCCGCTGCTTTAAATCCGTAAAACCGTAGCAACCAATCCGCCTGGTACAAACGGTGTTCTCTTAAAAGGGGCGGTCCTCCCGGCAAGCTGGGAAGCAATTTATCTTCATTCACCTTCACAAAGGCTGAGTAAAAAACGCGCTTTAGCTCAAATTTCTGATATAAACTTTCTGCAACATTCAGAATCTGGTAATCATTCTCCGGAGTAGCACCGATAATCATCTGTGTGGATTGTCCCCCTGAAGCAAACTTAGGTGCATGTTTGTATACCACCAGGTCATTTTGGTTTTCATGAATACCGTTTTGAATCTGACGCATGGGAGTTAATATGGTCTTGCGATGTTTGTTGGGTGCCAGTTCCCGAAGTCCCTCCGCGGTAGGTAATTCCAGATTCACACTCATTCTGTCTGCCAGAAATCCGGTCATTTGAATCAACTGCGGATCTGCTCCGGGAATCGCTTTCACATGCACATATCCATTAAAGCGGTATTTATAACGCAGCAGATATAATGTCCGATACAATAATTCCATGGTAAAAGTAGGATTATTTAAAATCCCTGAGCTCAAAAACAAACCTTCTATGTAATTTCTGCGATAAAACTCCATGGTCAGAGTGCAAATCTCCTCCGGTGTAAAGGTAGCTCTGGGCACATCATTGGAGCATCGGTTGATACAATATTTACAATCATAAATACACTCATTGGTCATCAGCACCTTTAACAAAGAAATACATCTGCCGTCACTGCTGAAGCTGTGACAAATACCTGCTTTCACGCAATTCCCCAAATCCGTACCGTTGCCTTTTCGCTCCACTCCGCTGCTGGTACAGGCCACGTCATATTTGGCACTGTCTGCCAATATTCCCAGCTTCTCCATGAGTGGTACCTGACTCCCTTTCCCCATTCCCAAAATTTCTATTTTTGTGTTTTCTTGTATATTATCTTTGCATATCTTATATAAAGCACTCATTCTCCACCGTCCAAACATATGTTTGTTTTATTATAGTACATATGTTCGATATTTTCAAGAATAAATATAGATAAATATTGCATTCCCCAAGATAAAATGCTACAATCCCTTTAATCACGAACTGAAGGGAGAGACATTGTATTTATGGCTTCTAATGAAAATAGCCAAAGTATCATTCAACGTGTCCGTCTTATGGAATCCTACATGGATGAATTGCTCACTGCCATGGAGGCGATTCCTGATCCGGATACACTTTTAAATGACGAAGCTTTGGCCTACAAACTATCTACCCTTACCGATTATATAGAACACGGTCAATGGTTGTCCGACTACGAATCCGATGAACGAGGCGAACTTCCAAAGGATTTGAAGCGTGGGGTTCTTTCTGAGGACGCACTCTTTAATTTGCTTGGAAGCTTTTCACAAAATGCCCTAAGGAATTTAAAGAAAACACTTGCCAAACAAGAGAAAAAGAGTTTAAATAGTAAAGTAATAAATTACCGCAATATGCGTAGAAATGAGGAGACTATGTCAAAATCATACATACCCAAAGGATATAAATCACAATTGAACTTATATGAAACACAGGTTGCCATCAAAACCGTAAAGGATTTCTTCCAGCGTTTATTGGCAGATCGCTTGGATTTGCTCCGTGTATCTGCTCCCCTGTTTGTAGATCCTGCTTCCGGTATGAATGACAATTTAAACGGAATCGAACGTCCCGTTAACTTCGATATTAAAGAACAAAATGCCCGCGAAGCGGAGATTGTACAATCTTTAGCAAAATGGAAACGTTATGCATTAAAAAAATACGGATTCACGCCGGGAGAAGGACTCTATACCGACATGAGTGCTATCCGCAGCGATGAAGAAGTGATCGTGCAATACGGCCGCTGTGATGTCAGCCAGCCCAACCTGGCTTATCTGGCAACGCTCGGCTACGCAGACTGACAGATCCTTTGGGAAAGGCGGAAGGATATGAGAAAATTAAATACGGTCCGCGGCGTCATCTCCGCGGATGAAGTGGAGCTGATCTGCCCCCATGAGCATTTGTTTATCGACCTGACCCATGAGGCAGTGGAACCCAAAACCGAAGCGGAAAAAGCGCTGTTCTATGGCGACATTCAAATGAAGGATCTGGGCGTCCTGCACCGCAACCCCTACATCGTCTACACCAATCTGATCCTGGACGATATGGATGCGGCTCTGGAAGAAACCGAGTGCCTGGCTGACTACGGCTGCAACCTGCTGGTGGATGTTACCTCTGTGGGCATCGGCAGAGATATGCACAAGCTCAAGGCGTTTTGCAAGAGATCC
>JAZSII010000301.1:0-2679 GCA_045533725.1 Acetatifactor sp.
TTTGGTCGCGTCACGGGGAATCCCCGCTCCTTATAAAAATAGCAGTGGACTTATCATATCGACAAGTCCACTGCTTTTATTATAACCTGTATATCCAATTTGCTCAGGATTTACAGAATTCATGCTTTGAAGTATAGGTTCTTTCACACGTTCAATATGATTATTTTTCGTATTTTTCAAAATATCCCATTTCAGTATATGCATACTTTGTGCTCTTGATTTTGTTCGAAATGATAAATGGCAGGCGGATCATAAAGATGATCAGGAACGCCACAAGAGCCAGTCCCCATAAATCGGTTTTAACAAATGTCGCTGATGCTATCAGCCAGTAAAGACTATATACTCCCACCTCCAGCAGCATACACCATGCAGTGAAAATTCCGGGTGAATACAATGTTTTCTTACCCTTTGGTCTGTAATGCTTCAAAGCGACAATGCTTAAAATTGTATGTACCAAAGTTTCTCCAAGTCCAAAGAAAATTATAAAAACAGTTCCCTTGTTTCCAAGCATTGGAGTCATGAAAGTAAGTGCAATAAACAGCAGCTCTGCACCAAAATTAGTTATCATATCTGTTAAACGGTTTTCAGGATAAGCCAGAGGATTATCGGACTTTTGCATCAGCTTATTCATCATAAACTGGAAACCATTTGGCCATGTAAGCTCTTCAAATACATGGAGCGGCAAAATAACTGTCAGCAGGCCCATCAGTTTTTGTGGAATACTCCATGCATTCCAATTGATAATCAATACATTGAGCATCACGATACCCAGTAAATAAGTTGCGTGCAGCCATGGCTGTCCGCACCACCAGTTCAACATTGATTTTCTCATAAAAAATTCCCCCTTTACGACAATCCGACAACTGTTGTATAATTCTATTATTCCATACTGTGTATGCATGCATCAATCATCAATTTGGCTCTGACTGTCGGATTAGTCGTTAGAGGGGCACTTATGAAAAAACAACCTGAGCGCACTGCCATGACGCGCGGTATTTTGATAGAAGCATTCCTTGAATTATGTAAGCACAAGCCTTTTGATAAAATCACTATTTCTGAAATATCTGCTAAAGCGGGCTATAATCGCAGTACCTTCTACCAGTACTTCAATGATGTGCATCATCTGCTTTCCTGCATTGAGGATGAGATGCTGGAGTATATAAAAGATGCTGTTGTAAATAAGATCGGCAAAGTCCGCCCGGAGAATTTTTTTGTTGATGGGTTTATGCAAATTCATGAGAACAAAAGGTATATATTAAAACTTCTGTTAGGCGGGAGTATTAATACCTTCCCTTCGAAGCTCAAAAAAAGCCTGATCCCTTTATTTGCAGAACAAATGCACATGTCTATGGATGATGAGCAGACAATTTATAAGTTGGATTTTTATCTATCCGGTATCATTTCAATTGTTTCAAGGTGGGTCACTTCTGATGCCCCAATGCCTCCAGAGGAATATGCGTTGTTGATCAGACAAATTGTAGAAGGAATGAGTAAGTCCAAGCTGTTTCCGGTTCTTTAATAAAAACGCACCTTTTCCGGTTTCTTCCCTGCATTTACGCACCCTTATGAAGCTCTTTCGCAAAAGGCACCCCGCATGGGGTGCCTTTTGGTATATACGGTGGATGAGAACCGCAGGTTCGTGGGTGAGCTTCCAAGAGGGCAAGCTTGAGCAGCCCGATTGGTTAAAGCGAAGCCATACCCGGAGCGCAGCGTAGGTGTAAATCCTGTCGGGCATACCACTAAAGAACCCTCTTTTGTCTACCGTGACAAAAGAGGGTTCTTTATTTTAATATTTAAATTTGCTTTTTACTTTAGCAATAATATCCCGATATCCCATACCAAAGATGGCAATAACCGTCCTTTGCATTACGGCAAAGCAAACAAACATGCATAAAAGGCCAAGAGTAAAGTCGCTTCCTGCACTTATGCCATGCTTTGCAAATGCTGCCAAGGCACATACGGACAGAAGCAAAAGCGCCAACGCAGTAATCATTCCGGGAGTGTAATGCTTACTCATTTTATGAAGCTTAATGCCTGCTACGTGAACCAATGCTTCGAATATCCCAAGATAGACGGGAATCAGTGCGAGGATGTTGTTTTGCCAGAAAAACGGAACAAAGGTAATTGCTATAAGGAGAACTGCAACAGGTATGTGCGATAACTCTTCTTTCTCCTTAGTCACATCCAGCCCGAAGAATTTTGCCATCAATTTGGAGAAACCACCTGGAAATCGGTTTTCCTCCCATTCGTGAAAAGTGTACAGGAGCATATAGGCAAGCATGAATTTTTGTATAAGCGTCAACTCCGGCACAAATACCATTGCAAACCCAATCATGGCTACCATGACTAACGTCAGCAATTCAAGGTGATATTTTAAAATAATCGTCATAAAATGTGTCCTTATCTTACTGAAATCTGACATATGTTGCAAAATTATTCTAACATACATGCTTTTTTGAAGCAAGCAACAATACACTTTTAAGTGAGGGATTTTAAGGAGCGAACATGAAAAAGCGGCTTTAACGTACAGCGTTGACCATAAAGATATTTGTTAAATACTTTTACGCTCTCTTACCTATATTTCTGCTCCGTTTACGCACTCTTTCGCATGAAATAAACCTCTTTTGTCTACCAAGACAAGAGAGGTTTTGCTTTGTGCAACTTCAGGTTGCGTAATTG
>JAZSII010000203.1:0-4367 GCA_045533725.1 Acetatifactor sp.
GTTCCTGTACTCTTTGCTCATTCAGCTTGGTTTTTTTTTACTTCTTTTTATTGAGTGTTTCATCCTTGGCTGCCAAATTAGCTTCCTTCTTCTCGATTGCATCGGCTTTCTTATCGATGTTTTCTTCCTTCTGCTGAATTCTTCTCTCGAAACGCTGCGCTTCTGCTCTACGTTCCTTGATTTCCTTATCAAGCTCATTCTTAGTCTTAATTGACTCTTCCTTCACTTCCAATAAAGCTTCACGCTTTTTGGTTTCAGCTGTTTTTAATGCTTCATCGATAATTTCCCTTGCTTTCCTCTCAGCATTACCAATTTAAGATGCAATTCCCATCTTTAAAACAGATGAGGTTACAAAATAAGTAATAGCTGCAGAAACAACTATTGCAATCAAGGCGGTGATAACATATCCCAACATACAGGACACCTCCTTATTAAATTATCATTGTACAAATATCTAATATAAAACGAATAACAAACTTATTCATCCTAACAAGCAATTTACAACAGTATAATTTTATACTCTATTCATTGTTATGTCAAGTAAAACTGTCCAAAAGTTCCCAAATTTGTTTATACTTTTTATATTATTTGAACATTTAAAAACTCTCCAGCTGCATCGCCTGTGAAATATCTTCAGCATTATATCCTTTTCTTAAAAGAAACGTATATATCTTTTGCTTTTCTCTAATATCACATTCTTTATGATAGTTTTTCTTCTCTAACCACTTAAGAAGCATTTTCCGGACATCCTGCTGCTCTCCGGACGCTTCCCATTCCGTCAGGGCTTGTACATATATATCCTTCCTGATTCCTTTACGATACAATTCCTGCTCTATTTGTTTCAGTGATTTATTTTCAAAATGATAATTCAAATAATCCAACGCATACTGATAATCATTTATATAATGAAAGGATTTCACATAATCAATCGCCTTTTGGATGATTTCTTCCGAATAATAGCCTTCTGTCAATTTATCGCGTAACTGTTTTTCCGTATATGTCCTTTTTTGCAGAAGGTTCATAGCCCTAAGCTTTGCTCTTTTGGGTAATAACACCTGTATTATTTCTTCGTAATCTTTCCATAATATTTCTTGATTTAAATATATTCCGTACTGAAACAATTCGCCTTTGTATAAAACAAAGGCGAATTCCTGATCAATATAAATTTTAGAACGATTCTTAGATAATTGTTCTATTTGTGTAACAATCATTCCTCTACTCCCGTCAAACCATAATGCTCTCTGATTTTCTTCTCAATTTCAGCACATATTTCCGGATTCTCTTTTAAATATAATTTGGCATTTTCTCTTCCCTGACCAATTTTGTTACCCATGTATGCATACCATGCACCAGATTTATTAATCACATCAATACTTGCTGCCAAATCTACAATATCTCCCACTGCAGAAATACCTTCTCCAAACATAATATCAAATTCTGCTTCTTTAAACGGCGGTGCAATCTTATTCTTCACAACCTTCACTCTTGTACGGTTACCAATCACTTCTCCGCCTTGTTTTAAGGACTCAATTCTTCTAACATCCAAACGTACAGAAGAATAGAACTTTAATGCACGACCGCCGGTTGTGGTTTCCGGATTACCGAACATAACGCCGACCTTCTCTCGTAACTGATTAATAAACACTACCGTACAATTAGATTTACTGATAACTGCTGTGAGCTTTCTTAATGCCTGTGACATAAGCCTCGCCTGTAAGCCAACATGAGAATCTCCCATGTCACCGTCAATTTCTGCCTTGGGAACTAATGCAGCAACAGAGTCCACAACAACAATATCTATCGCGCCGGAACGCACCATTGTCTCTGTAATTTCTAATGCTTGCTCTCCGTTATCAGGTTGAGAAATATATAAATTATCAATATCTACACCGATATTCTTGGCGTATACCGGATCCAACGCATGTTCTGCATCAATAAAACCGGCAATACCGCCTCTCTTCTGTACTTCAGCAATCATATGTAATGTAACCGTAGTCTTACCGCTGGACTCCGGTCCGTAGATCTCAATAATTCTTCCTTTCGGAATACCACCTAAGCCCAATGCAATATCCAAACTCAACGAACCTGTAGGAATGGTCTCCACATTCATCTGTGCAGCCGGGTCACCCAACTTCATAACCGCACCTTTACCGTACTGCTTCTCAATCTGACCAATGGCCGCATCCAATGCTCTTAATTTTTCGTTCTTGTCCATAAAAAATCTCCTTCTCTGCATGAACAGATGTTCTAATTATCTATAGAATAAAACATTTGTTCGATTTTGTCAACTATTAATTTTCATATTTTATAATACCGCTCATTGTGTCCTATAATCCACCCTCAATATACATCACCACCTATTCATTTAAACATTAATAATGCTCCTGTGGAAAAATCTGCCGAAACGGCAAGAAAAAAGATCTCCTCCGGAATTGTGTGATGTAATCATAACATTAATATTCATGTATTTTCAATTGCTTTTTATATTTTTAATAATATTTTAACATTTCAAAATACATTCCTTCGCCATCTCCAAAGCCTGCTGAACACTCTGCTCTCTTATCTGAAGTCTATCCCCTTTAAACAAATATGTTCTGACTGCAACCTTTTCTTTCACATAACAACCTATGCAAACCATTCCAACCGGCTTTTCCGGGGTTCCTCCACCGGGTCCCGCAATGCCGGTTACGCTGAGAGCTACATCAGCCTTGGCAAATTCTGCAGCCCCTTTTGCCATTTCATATGCAGTCTCTTCACTTACCACACCATAGTTCTTCAGAGTGGATTCCTGCACTCCCAAAAGCTCCGTCTTCGCCTCTTCCGCATAGGTAACCAGACTACTTTTCAAAACCGTTGATGCTCCCGACACATTGACCAGACTTGCACACAAAAGACCTCCCGTACAGGATTCCGCACAGGTTATGGTGAATTCCTTATTTATTAGCAATGCCACTACTTCCTCTTCTATGCTAACATCCCTATGATTCATGCCCTTTCCTCCAAAAGCAAAAAGAGCCAATACGGCCCTTTATACTTTATTTCATAACTTCTTTATTTTTCCACAAATAATCAACCAACGAAATAACGGTCAATGCCAATGCAACCCACATGAAAATTTCTGTAATCAATGCCAGAGGCTCCAAATTACCAATCATCAAACAAATCATTACCATTTGTGTTGCTGTCTTAAATTTTCCCCACTTGCTGGCTGCAATTACGACATTATTGTCTGAAGCAATCAGTCTCAAACCATTAATAATAAAATCGCGACTGATAATGATAATTACAATCCAAGCCGGTATTCTTCCTAAGGCAACCAGTGCAATCAAAGCCGAACATACTAACAGTTTGTCTGCCAGCGGGTCCATAAATTTTCCGAAATTCGTTTCCAAATGGTATTTACGTGCAATATATCCATCTAATAAATCAGTAAGACTTGCAACTATAAAAATACCCAATGCAATAAATTCCACATATTCCATGATTCCGCCAAAAATAGCGTCAAACCATGGCCATTCCATATGTCCGCCCAACATAAGCAAGACAAAAGGAACTACGAGAATCATACGAATTATTGTTAATTTATTTGGTAAATTCATATCCGTTTAATCCCTTCAATCATTATATATTTCACCAATCAAATCATATTCATTGGAATCTGTCACCAATACTTTGACAAAATCTCCTGTCATCAGGTTTGCACCACTGTTGATAAACAGAAATCCATCCACATTCGGTGCATCTCTGTAAGTTCTGGCCACGTAAACCTCTTCATCTGCAACCTTGCCTTCCACCATTACAGTTAAAACCTGTCCAACCATTTCTTCTGCTTTCTCAAACACAATCTCCTGTTGCAACTCCATAAGTTCAGCCTGACGTTCTGCTTTTATATCCTCTGAAATCTGGTTCTGCATGAGTGCAGCCGGTGTATCTTCCTCTTGCGAATAAGTAAAAACACCCAAACGGTCAAATTCCATATCATTCACAAATTGCATCAGTTCTTCATGGTCCGCTTCCGTTTCTCCGGGAAAACCGGTTATCAGAGTCGTCCGAAGACAAATATCAGGAATTTCCTTACGCAATTTATTAACCATATCACGTAACTGCTGTTGATTGGTGCGTCTTCCCATACGTTTCAGCACAGCATCAGAAGCATGCTGAATGGGAATATCCAAATAATGGCACACTTTCGGCTCTGATTTAATGGTTTCTATCAATTCATCCGTAATTTCTTCCGGATAGCAGTACAAAATTCTAATCCAATAAATACCGGGGACCTGTGCCAATTCATGTAATAATTTATGCAAACTCTTTTCTCCGTACAGGTCCACTCCGTACAAAGTGGTCTCCTGCGCCACCAAAATAAG
>JAZSII010000199.1:0-14005 GCA_045533725.1 Acetatifactor sp.
GACTTTGAAGTTAATGACACTCAGTAACAGCAAGCAAAAGATTAATGATTGTCTGGGTAATCCTATTGAAATTGCAATTGCTGTAACATGGAAAGTAACAGATACAGCAAAGGCTGTATTTAATGTAGACAACTACAAGGAATATTTATCCTTACAGTGTGACAGTGCTTTGAGAGATATTGTACGTATTTATCCTTATGATGTAGCACAGAATGTGGATACTACCGGTGATGGTGTGGCTGATGAAGGTAGCCTTCGAGGTTCCAGCGAAGTGGTTGCAAAGAGAATCAAAGATGAAATTCAGAAGCGTGTAGCAGATGCAGGTATTGAAGTAGAAGAGGCAAGAATCACTTATTTAGCATATGCTACAGAGATAGCAGCTGTTATGTTACAGCGTCAGCAGGCATCTGCAATTATTGATGCCAGAAAGATGATTGTAGATGGTGCTGTAGGAATGGTAGAGATGGCACTGGAGAGATTGAACGAGAACAATGTGGTAGAGTTGGATGAAGAAAGAAAGGCTGCGATGGTATCCAATTTGCTGGTAGTTCTTTGTGGCAATCATGATGCTCAACCTATTGTGAATTCAGGAAGCTTGTACTAATATGGCAGAGAAAAAGCAAGTGCCTCTGAGACTCTCAGAGAATTTATACAATGCCATTGCAGCTTGGGCTGAGGACGACTTCCGTTCCGTAAACGGACAGATTGAATATTTGCTGACAGAATGTGTCCGTCAACGGAAGAAAAACGGAAAGTATGTATCGGACCGGATAGATGTTCCGCCGGAATTAGATATTGAATAAAGTTTTTTGCTCATAAGACATATTTTCGTATTACTTTTTGACTGAATGTGGTATAATAATTGCGAAATATGCTCTTATGGGCAATTTCTTTGCAAAAATTGTGATAGGTTAATATCAAAATACATAAAGATTATGACAAAAGATGAATTATGTGGAGGCTGGAGATGTATTATAGTAATATTTTGGAACTAATCGGTAACACACCGTTGTTAAGCTTGAAGGAGACAACGGGCTGTGATATCTATGCAAAGGCAGAGTTTTTGAATCCGGGTGGAAGTATCAAGGACAGAATTGCTCTGAATATGTTGTTAGAGGCGGAGAAGAGCGGAAAGTTAAGACCGGGTATGACAATTATTGAGCCTACCAGCGGAAATACAGGTATTGGTCTTGCTTTGTGCGGCATCCGTAAGGGGTATAAGGTCATCATTGTCATGCCGGAAAATATGAGTGATGAACGCAAGAAGATTATTCGTGCATTGGGTGCGGAATTAGTGCTTACGGATCCGGAATTAAGTATCGATGGTTCCGTGCAAAAGGCATTGGAAATCGCAAGCTCATCGGACAATTATTTTGTGCCTCAGCAGTTTGAGAATCCTGCCAATCCTGCTGCACATTACAAAACAACGGCAGCTGAAATTGTGGCACAGTTGGATAAGAAGGTGGATGTGTTTGTATCGGGTATCGGAAGCGGCGGTACTTTGCAGGGAATTGCATCTTTATTACTTGAGAAGAATCCGGATTGCAAGATTGTTGCAGTAGAGCCGAAAAATGTTTCTGCGCTTCTGGGAGATGAACCGGGACTTCATCAAATTCAGGGAATCGGTGACGGATTTATTCCCGCGGTTTTGGATACAAGTATAATTACTGATATTGTGGAAGTGACCGATGATGATGCCATTAATACGGCAAGAGAGCTGGCAAGTATCCAGGGGCTTTTGGTTGGTACTTCATCAGGCGCGAATGTTTGGGCTGCGAAAAAAATGGCAGAAAAATACGGAAAAGACAAAGTTATTGTTACGATTTTGGCAGATAGAGCCGAAAGATATTTTAGTACAGCTTTAATATAAGCGGAGGTCCTATGAAAGTAGCATTGAATTGCCTGAAAGCGGATTATGCGGTATGCCCAACCTGCGGAAGCAGAACTATTGTCGGAATGGAAAAGGAAAGTTGCCATTGCGGACAATGCGGGCAGGAATTGGAAGTGAATTTTGTGAACAAGGTTATGAATAATGAGGAACAGGCGCCGGAAGATACCTTTATGCAAATGTCCTTGTTTGAAGAATAAGGGGAAGAATATTGAGAACTGCGAAGAAAATATTTTATTTTATATGTTTTTTAATATTGTTGACTTGTATTCTGATTTTAGCTTTGGCAATGAATCCGGAGTGGTCAGATAAGCTGTCGGACTTTTTGTATGGTGAGGATAGAGATACACAGGAGGAAGAAGCTTCTCCTTCGCCGGAGGCAACTGATGAGCCCGATACGGGAGATTCTGTTATCGGAACCGGACCTCATATTACACCGGAGCCGTTGGTGACAAAAGAGCCTTCTGCTACAGAAGAACCGGATAGGAGTGAAGAAACATCAGAGGATGTAAAACTAAATTCTTATACCATCAGTGTACAATGCCCTGTAGGACAGATAAGTGCATATAAGGAGCCGATAACCTCTTCTTTGCAGGTGCCTGAGGAAATGGCAACCCTTATAGGATATGTGCCCATAAAGTCCACAATGAGTGAGATAACTGCAGCAGAGGCGGAAACGTTGGATGCAGAATTATCCATAGGAGAGGATGGCGGGTTGCTGGTCTTTGATCAGAATTTCTATCCCTATTATCATATGTTACAGGGAGCAGAGAGAGAGTTATATAAACAGATATATGCGAATGCATTTTCTTTGAATGATCGTTTTAAGCCCTGCCAAGAGATTTATTCCACACAGATCGGAAGAGTTATGGAGGCTGTTTTTAATGACCATCCGGTGTTGTTCTGGGTAGATACTGCGTACGGATGCAAATATGATCCGGACGGAAAATGTGTGGAAATTACATTGCAGTTTAACAGTGCATCACAGAAATTAGAGCAGGCACAAACAACTTTTGACGAACGGGCAGAGGAAATTCTCAGTGGTGCAAGGAGCCTTAGTAGTGATTATGAAAAGATAAAGTATGTACATGATAAGCTACTGGGCAAGGTGACATACAATAAAGATGCCGCTTTAAATCAGAGCGCATACAGTGCTTTGGTGAACGGACAGACTGTATGTGCAGGATATGCCAGAGCATATCAGTATTTGCTGCAACAATTGGGAATTCCCTGTTATTATTGTACCGGATATTCCGGTGCTGATCATGCGTGGAATATTGTGAAATTATATGGTGATTACTATAATGTGGATGTGACATGGGATGATACTACGCCACATACCTATCATTATTTTAATCGTTCAGATGCAGATTTGGCTGCTACCCATGTCAGAAAAGGATTGTCAGTGAAATTGCCTGCATGTACGGGAAGCTTGTACAGAGGATTGGAAGCAGGTGCAAACAATGTTGATAGTGAACCGACAGAACCGGAAGAACTTCCGTATAGTCAGGCACTGGGAGCTTATTATGATATGTTAACCAATCGAATATCCAAAATGGGTATCACAACGGCTACTTATACGGATATTATTGCTGCAGATACCTGGATGGAGATAGATACTGCCTGCAATAATGGCAATAAGGATTTGCCACAGGATGAGCTGGTCCGAGCATTGCAGTATTGGGGAGCAAATTCATGTACCATTACGTTGAAGCCTGAAAAAATTACAGATAATGCGTACAATGTAACATGTACTATATCAGTTCAATAAGGATAGGAAAACAGAGAAGTGATAGCAGCTTCTCTGTTTTTAAGGTAGGAGCAAATATGGAAAAGGAAATGCGTGATAAATTAACCGGATTAAAGATTAATGTGGATAAAGGACAGGAGAACTGCGGAGAACAGTATGAGGAAGAGCTTCGTAAGTTCATAATGGGATATGATTTTATGAGGCTGGGTCAAACGGTAAATAATATGCGCTGGGAAAGTGCCATGATGAGTATCAGACGAATGTCCATGCAGGCAGAACGCCTGGGTTTGGATTGCTTTCAAAGACAATTTACCGGATTGCGGCAGAACGTGGCAAGAAAGGATGTTCAGGAAACAAAAAATATCCTGAGTCTGGTAATCGTTAAACGAATTCAGATTCAGGATGTTTTAAAGCAATTTTCTTAATATTTTTTCCAGCAGGCAGGGTGGAACAGAATGAGCATGGGGAACAACTCCAAACGTCCTGCCAGCATATCAAACATCAGTACATATTTAGAAAAATCAGAAAAGATAGAAAAGTTTTGTGTGGGTCCGACGAGTTCAAAGCCGGGCCCGATATTGTTTAGTGTGGCAGCAACTGCCGAAAAATTAGTGGTAAATCCTAAATTATCTATGCTTATCAGTAATACAGAAAAGAAAAGCATTACAAAATATAAAGCAATGTATGAATTGGTAGAGCGGTTGATTTCGTTTGTAACAGGACGATCTTCCAGCTTTATTTTTTTGACCATTCGAGGGTGAATTAACATGCTGATTTCTTTTCCGATAGATTTAATGAGAATCAGTACGCGGGATACCTTTATACCGCCACCGGTACTTCCGGCGCAGGCACCGATGAACATTAATATCAGCAATATGGTTTTGGAAAACTGTGGCCAGGCATCAAAATCAGTGGTGGCAAAACCGCTGGTAGTAATGATGGAGGCTACTTGGAAAAAGGAGTGTCGAATGGTTTCCTCCAAGGTGCTGTACATATGATAAATATTTATGCAGATCAGCAGAACAGAGGAAAAAATGATGAGCAAATAGGCGCGGACCTCTTCCAAAGAAAAGGCAGCCTTGAATTGCTTGCACAAAATACAAAAATATGCGGTGTAATTAATTCCGCTCAATATCATAAAGGTGGTAACGACAATTTGAATGGCCGGCGAATAACTTGCCAGAGAGTCATTTCTGATTCCGAAGCCACCTGTGCCCACAGTGCCGAATGTAGTTGTAATTGCATCAAAGAGAGGCATCCTGCAAAACAGAAGAATCACTATTTGGCATATGGTCATTACAAGGTAGATGGAATACAGTATTTTGGCAGTATTTTTAACACGGGGAACCAGCTTGCCCACAGAGGGACCCGGACTTTCTGCTTTCATAAGATTCATGGTGGAACCGCCCATCATGGGAAGGATTGCCATAACAAACACGAAAACACCCATGCCGCCAATCCAGTGAGTAAAGCTTCTCCATAATAAGTTGGTGTAGGAAAGTGCTTCTACATTTGTTAAGATGCTGGCACCGGTAGTAGTCAATCCGGAGATTGTTTCAAACAGCGCATCCGTATAACTGGGAATGTCACCGGTAAGGACAAAAGGCAATGCGCCGAATATACTCATTACTGCCCAACCTATGGACACGGAGGCAAAACCTTCTCTTACATAAATCTGTCCATCCCTGCTTCCGAGTTTGGTAAGTAATTGACCAAAAAGAAAGCATAAAATAGAAACTCCAATGTATATGGCACTGTCGCGGTATTCTTGATAGAACAAGCCTGTTAATGTGGGAAGAAGTAAGAAAAAGGATTCAAACTTCAGTATCCAGCCCACAATATAAAAAATCACTTTACGATTCATGAGATATCCTTTCCTGTATTAGGTCCATAAAATATCAGTGATGTCATTTAAATGCTCATCGGTTAATACTACTACAACGGAGTCGCCGGGCAAAATCACATCCTGACCACCGGGAATAATAATATTATTATGGCGGTTGATACAGCAGATTAGAATATTCTTTTTAATAGGGAGCTTAAGCAACGGAATATTGGTAATCAAAGGATTTTCGTCTTTGATATAAAATTCCAGGGCTTCAACTTTGCCTTCCTGCAATTTGTAGAGATTTTCTACATTGCTATGCAGGGATGCATTCATGGAACGTGCATATTTTGTAATCGTATCGGCAGTGAGAAGACGAGGATAAGTAATACTGTCTAATTTCAAGTCGTCCAAAACACTGTTAAAGGAGATACGATTGATTTTGGTTACTACTTTTGCCTTTGATGCTTTTTTGGCATAGAGTGATAAAAGTATATTTTCTTCATCCAAACCGGTTAAGGCTGCAAAACCCTGGACGTGAGTTAAGCCTTCCTCCATAAGTAGGCTTTGGTCGATACCATTGCCGCAGATAACCGTTGCTTTTGGAAGCAGCTCACTGAGTAGCTCACAACGTTCGGAATCCATTTCTATAATCTTTACATCAGTGCCAACGGATAACAGACGTTTGGCCAGATAGTATGCAATGGTACCTCCGCCGACAATCATTGCAGTATGAATTCTACCGATATTGATACCTATTTTGCGGAAGAAATCGTTTGCGTTGGCAGGCGTGGTTACAATTGCTACCATATCATCTTTTTGGAAAATAAAATCACCACGCGGAATAATAACGCGGTCCCCACGGGTAACTGTACAGACCAATACTTCGCATTTTAATGTGGAACGGATATGAATCAAACCATAATTGTTTAACTTACATTCTTCTGTGACGCGGAAATGAATCATTTCGATACGTCCTTTTGAAAACGTGTCAATTTTTACAGCAGAAGGGAACTGGAAAATACGGGCTATTTCTGCTGCAGAAGCCATTTCCGGGTTAATAATCATGGCTAATCCCAGTTCTTTTCGTAAAAATTCCAATTCTGAGGTATAAATAGGATTGCGGACCCGGGCAATGGTTTTACAATTGCCGGCTTTTTTGGCTATTACACAACAAAGAAGATTTTGTTCATCAGAGTTGGTTACTGCAATTAACAAATCAGCCTGTTTGATGCCTGCTTCCATAAGTGTTTGAAAACTGGTTCCGTTTCCTACAACTCCCATGGCATCCAATTCTTCGGTAATAGATCGTACCTTATCTTCTTTTGTATCTACGACAACGATATTATGGTCTTCGCCACTTAATTGTTCCACCAAGGTATATCCTACCTTGCCGCAACCTACGATAATAATTTGCATAATTCACCTCTAAAACATAAAGGACTGCTTCGTATATGAAACAGCCGTATATTTGCACATGTCAAATTATAACATACCGGGACCATTAAGAAAAGAGGAATGTTTTAAACAAGCAACTCATATATTGAGTTAAAGAGCAGGGGAGGAGACAAAATGTACAATCATATTCTTTCTATTTTTCCAAAAGAAATGCGTCCTTTTTTTGAGTATGTGTGTAACCGGGAAGCAGTAGTGAATGAAATTCGGCTCCGTGCAGAAAAGCCGGTGCTGGTGCTGGAAGGTCAAAGGGAAAGCTTTTTAGATCAAAACGGTATTTATACGACAGAGCCGGACAAGGCTAAAAGATTGGATAAAATGGAATTGGAAAAGCTGGTAAGACATATTTGTCAATATTCATTATATGCATTTGAAGAGGAATTGCGGCAGGGATATGTAACCATTACGGGCGGACATCGTATCGGTATGGTGGGACAAGTGGTGACGGATGGAACGGGCAAGATAAGAACACTTAAATATATATGCGGAATAAATATTAGAGTGGCACATCAGGTAATTGGTGTGGCAGAACCGTTATTGCCGGTAGTGTACAGGGATGGTTATCCGGGCAGTGTGTTGATAGTGTCTCCGCCCGGATGTGGGAAGACGACTCTGCTACGTGATATGGTGAGATGCTTATCGGACGGAAGCCGATATGGAGCAGGTGTGACGGTGGGAGTGGTAGATGAGAGAAGTGAGATTGCAGGTTCTTATTTGGGACAACCACAGAATGAGGTTGGAATGAGAACGGATGTGTTGGATGCCTGCCCCAAAGGAATCGGTATGATGATGTTACTTCGGGCTATGTCTCCTAAGGTGATTGCAATAGATGAATTGGGAAGTGAAGAAGAATTGGAGGCAGTACGCGTGGCAGCCTCCTGCGGAAGCAAGGTGGTAGCGACCATGCATGGGGATAGTATGGAAGATTTAAGAAGGCGCAAATGGATGGACGTCATCCTGAGAGAAAGGTTGTTTGAAACAGTAATATTTCTCAAGAAGGAAAACGGAAAATGCATGGTTAAGAATATTTTTGAAGTGTCAGATGGTGATTGGACATGCAGAGAGCGATTGGATTTGTCATGATTTTGGTTGGCTGCTGGGGCCTGGGGATGTGGTATGGAGAGCAGTATCGGGCGCAGGTCAAAACATTACAGTATTTTACACATATATTGGAGCTGTTTGAGGCGGAAATACGATACGGAAGGTGCCTGTTGTCGGAGTGCTGCTTGCGACTGGCAGAAAAAGTGGAAGTACCTTATAAAAATATGTTTTTGGAAATTTATCAAAAAAGTATGGCTGATACAGGAGAGGGTTTTGGAGATATTTGCCGCCAAAGCATGGAGTGCGGGCTGAAAGAAGTGGTGGCAAAAACAGAGGATAAGGAATTGTTAATAAGTTGTTTCGCAAAAAGCGGATATGAGGAAGATATTTTACAGCTTAGAGTAATTGAACAAACTAAAAATCAATTGAAACAGCGATTAGATTATGTGAGCAGGGATAATATGTCTAAGTACAGAGTGGCGTTGGGAATGGGGATAATGAGTGGTTTGCTACTGGTGATTCTTTTGATATAAGAAATGAAGGAAAGGAATTGGAACAGAATGAGTGTGGGTCTGATTTTTAAGATTGCGGCAGTGGGGATTCTGGTAACGATTTTATGCCAGATTCTGAAGCATAGTGGTCGGGAAGAGCATGCTTTTTTGCTAAGTCTGGCAGGGTTGATTTTGGTGCTTACGTGGATTGTACCGTACATATATGAATTATTTACCACAATACAGACGTTATTTGATATTGGCTGACGGGAGGGAAGGATGGAAGCAACCATTAAAATCGGTATTATTGCAGTTTTTGGTGTTATGCTGGCGCTGCAGTTTAAAAATACAAAGCCGGAGTACGCTACATACATAGGAGTTACGTTGGGTTTGTTTATCTTTGGCTATGCATTGAATCAGTTAAGTATTATGCTGGGGTCTTTGTATTGGCTAAAGGATGTATTTGAGGGGACAGAAGGATATCTGGGGATTTTGATTAAAATTATCGGCATTACATATATTTGTGAAATTTCCTCGGCCATATGTAAGGATGCGGGATTTTCCACGGTGGCGGAGCAAATTGAAGTGGTTGGAAAGCTTGCAGTAATGTTTGCAGGAATGCCCATTATGTTGGCTTTGTTGGAGTTGATTCAAACCTATACGGCATAGGAGGAAGAATTGTGGAAACTGATGTTCAAAGTATATGGCAGGATTATGGACTGGGAGAACTGCAGGCGGGATTGGATTCTTTGTTTCCGCAGCATCATTTGTCGTTGCAGAATATATTGGAAGATGTATTGTCAGGAAATTTCCTCGGGATGTTTGGCGATATTTTGTTGTCCCTGTCCGATGGTATTCTTCAACAAATGACAGGATTTAAGAACATATTTGTATGGCTGCTCCTGCTGGGAATTGCAGCATCAATAATGACACATTTTGCAGATGTTTTTAATAAGAGTCAAATTGCGGATTTGAGTTATTACTTTATGTATCTATTGTTAGTAGCAGTTTTGTTAAAGTGCTTTATGTACGTCTCGGAGGTTGGACTGCAGGTTCTTGAAAATATCGTTCTTTTTGTTACCATGTCCATTCCGGCCTTTTTGTTGTCGGTTGGTGTTGCTACAGGTACAACTACTGTAAGTGCTTATTCGCTTTTGTTTATTTGGCTTATTTACGGAGTACAGCAGCTTTTGGGAAAGGTTGTGTTCAAAATGGTTTCCGTATATGTGGTATTGACCCTTTTAAACGGAATTTGGATAGAAGAGAGACTATCCTTATTGGCAGAATTTTTGAAAAAAGCCACATTGTTTATGTTGAAGGGAGCCATGGGAATCGTAACAGGAATCAGTGTTTTTCAGACTTTGATTACTCCGGTAATTGACTCGGCAAAATCATCCGTATTTCAAAAAGTATTGTCTTCCATTCCGGGAATAGGGGATGTAAGTGATAGCGTAGCAGGAATGGTATTGGGGTCTGCACTAATTATTAAAAATACAATAGGCGTAGTGGTTTTGATTGCACTTTTGGTGATTTGTGCCGTTCCCATGTTTCAGATATTTGCCATGGCGTGGATGCTTCGTATAGTGGCGGCGGTATTGGGAGTAATCAGTGATAAGAGATTGGTGGAATGTACCAATAAAGTGGGAGAGGGTTGCATGCTTATGCTCCGAACGGCGGCAACGGCAGTGGTGCTTTTTTTGATAGTAATCTGTGTGCTTGCAATGGCAACTAACAGAGGATTTTAGGAGGAATTGATGCTAAAGGAAATCGGTCAGGTAGCTTCATTTTTGATATGTGCAGGGATGTTACTGCATTTTAGGGCAAAGGAGTCTTATGAAAAGTACATAAGACTGATTGTCAGTATGATGGTATTGTTACTTTTGGTACAACCTCTTTGGGGGATAATGAACGGTGAAAAGAGCGAAAATCTGATGTGGCTGATTAAGAGTTATGAAGCAAAAATGGATACCTCACTGCTTTCACTTCAGCCCGAGGAGCAGGAAATGGAGGAGATACTGAAATCACTAGCCGGGCAAGCGGTTTCACAGGTACAGGCGGAGTCGGAAGGGGGCTATGAGGAGAATGCAGCAGATACACAAGCCGGTATATCCAGCGTGGAAGAGGTGAAAATTGAACAGATTGAGATAGGGGGAGAATATGGGGACTCTAAGTAAAATCATGGAAAAGTACGGGTTGGAAAAATGGTTTAAGAGGGATAATCTTCTCATATTGGTCCTGGCAGGAATATTGATGGTTATCATAGTATTGCCGCTTGAGGAGGAACAGGAAGAGACAGCAGAGCCGTTGATGCAGGAGATACAGTCGCAAGGGCAAGTGCCAACAGCAACAGAGAATGAATTTTATGAGTATGCCGCATATCTGGAACAGGAGTTGGAAGATATATTATCTCAGATGAAGGGGGTGGGAAAGGTGGCAGTTATGATTACATTGGAAGGTTCCGGTGAATTGATAGTTCATCAGGATGAAACTATTGTAAGCAGTGCTACAACCGAAACGGATTCTCAGGGAGGAAGCAGAACCGTACAACAAAAGGATTTGCAGGGGAAAACGGTATATGAGAAAGATGAACAGGGAGAAAGTCCTTATGTAGTACAGACGAAGCTTCCTAAGGTATCGGGAGTGCTGATTGTGGCAGAAGGAGCAGGCGACGGGAATATCAAAAAGAGTATTACCCAAATTGCAGAAGCACTTTTGGATGTGGAGGTCCATAAGGTAACTGTAGTGGCGATGGAGTAGGAAAAGAGTCGTCATATATTCGGAAATAAGTTCATAGAATGAAGTAGTAAAAAAGAAATATGAGGAGAGAACCCAGTGAAAAATTTAATTAAAAAGAACCAACTAATGATTACCGCTTTGGCAATTATGTTAGCAATTGCCGGTTATTTACAATTTGCAGGTAATAATCTGGAGGATGAGTATTTGGCAGTAGACAATACGACTGTGGAAAGTGTGTCTGACGAATTGAGTTATGAGGAAATTGCCAGTCTGGATTCGGAAGTGGACATCATCATGGATGATTATTTGGAAGAGGATATGGTAACAATGCAATTGGAACCGGAAGAAGGAGAAATTCCGGGAGAAGCAGTGTTTACATCATCTAACGGAGTGGCTGTCCTTTCAGAAGCTAAGCTTTTAAAGGAACAGGTCAGAGCGAAGAATAAAGAATCGCTTTTGGAAATTATCAATAGCGATGGCTTATCTGATACTCAAAAGCAAAGTGCAGTAAATGCTATGGTAGAGATGACAGAAATTGCAGAAAAAGAAGTGGCTGCAGAAGTTTTGCTTCAGGCAAAGGGATTTACCGATGTGGTAGTCAGTATAAACGGTGAAGCAGTAGATGTAGTGGTAAATATGCCTGAACTTACAGACGCACAGCTGGCTCAGATTGAAGACATTGTAAAAAGAAAGACAGAAACAGGAGCTGAGAATATTATTATCAGCACAGTATCACGTGATTAAGATATTTTTCGTGTACAATACATAAAAATGTGGTATACTACTATGGAATATGGGCATGTGTGTTTATAAGTGACCGGAGAGACCAAAGAAAGTACAGGAGAATAATGGATGAAGCAAAAAAGAGTATTTCTAATTGTATTAGATAGTTTTGGCATAGGCGCCATGGAAGATGCACCGGCTTATGGTGATTTCGGTGTAAATACATTACGAAGTGTATTCCAAAGCGCCTATTTCAGTATGCCTAATATGCGTAAAATGGGCTTGTTTAACATAGACGGAGTGGAAGTGGGCAAAAAAGTAAAAAGTCCAACGGCTGCTATTGCCAGAATGGCAGAAGCATCCAGAGGGAAGGATACCACTATCGGACATTGGGAGATTGCAGGTGTTTATTCTCCGCACCCCTTGCCTACCTACCCGGATGGATTTCCGCAGGAAGTGCTTCAGGAGTTTACGAGACAAACCGGTCGGGAAGTACTTTGTAATAAACCGTACTCCGGAACCGTAGTCATTCAGGAATACGGTGAAGAGCATATGAAAACAGGGGCTTTGATTGTATATACCTCTGCGGACAGTGTTTTTCAGATTGCAGCACATGAAGAAGTGGTGCCTTTGGAGGAGTTGTATAGGTATTGCAGAATTGCCAGAAATATTTTGCAGGGCGAGCATGGTGTGGGAAGAGTTATTGCCAGACCATTCATTGGAGAGCGAAGCGGTGAGTTTACAAGAACCTCCAACCGACATGATTTTTCTCTGGAACCGCCTGCAGATACCATGCTGGACCAATTAAAGGCAGCAGGCAAGACGGTAATCGGTGTTGGAAAGATTAACGATATTTTTGCAGGAAAAGGGCTTACGGAATATGTCTATACTTCGGGTAATGCGGAGGGAATTGAGAAAACTCTTGAATATCTGGATAAGGATTTTGAAGGCTTGTGTTTTGTGAATCTGGTGGATTTTGACTCCATGTACGGACACAGAAATGATGTGGATGGATATGCAAAGGCATTGAGTTATTTTGATGAAAAGCTGCCGGATATTTTGAAAAAATTAAGAGAGGATGATATTCTCATGATTACGGCTGATCATGGCTGTGATCCGGGTTATACTGCGACTACGGATCACTCAAGGGAATATACACCTTGGCTTGTCTATGGGAAGAATATCGTGCCCGAAAATTACGGCACCAGAAAAACCTTTGCAGATATAGGGGCATCTGTGTTACAATACTTTGATATTGAGCCGACGTTTGAAGGAACCAGTCCGTTTTAAGGGATTTCAAATGCGGACCATATAGAAAAAGCTTTTTGGAGGAAAACATGGGAACTTACGATAAAGAGATTAACAGGAGAAGAACCTTTGCAATTATATCTCACCCGGATGCGGGTAAAACAACGTTGACAGAGAAGTTTTTATTATACGGTGGTGCTATTAATCTGGCAGGAAGTGTAAAGGGAAAAGCAACAGCCAGACATGCGGTTTCAGACTGGATGGAGATTGAAAAGGAAAGAGGTATTTCTGTTACCTCATCCGTGTTACAGTTTGAATATGATGGTTATTGTATAAATATTTTGGATACACCCGGACATCAGGACTTCTCGGAGGATACCTATCGTACTCTGATGGCAGCAGACTCAGCGGTTATGGTAATTGATGCATCGAAAGGTGTAGAAGCACAGACCAGAAAATTGTTTAAAGTATGTGTAATGCGTCATATTCCGATTTTTACATTCATTAATAAGATGGACAGAGACGCATTGGATACTTTTGAATTATTGGATGATATTGAAAAGGAATTGGGTATTGCTACTTGCCCCGTTAACTGGCCTATCGGTTCGGGTAAAGGGTTTCAAGGTGTGTATGACAGGGAAAATAAATGTGTAATTACTTATTCGGATACGGAAAAGGGAACCAAGGAAGGTCATGCAGAAAGAATTCCCGTACAGGAAGAGGCGCACTTGAGAGAAATATTGGGTGATGAAGCGGCACAGAAGCTTTTGGATGATGTAGAGCTGTTGGACGGGGCATGTGCAGAATTTGAGCTTTCGGGAGTACAGATGGGTGACTAAGTCGGATCG
>JAZSII010000069.1:0-2984 GCA_045533725.1 Acetatifactor sp.
ATGCTTCATTTGCCCAACCGCTATTCTTACATTGCTGATATGTTACGCAAAAACGTATCCCGATAAATTACATTTGCCAAAAAGAAAGAGAAATGCAACTTTTGTTGCGCCCGTAGCGGGCGAAGCATACTCCGTAATCATATGACATTTTGCGGGCAATGGGAGTATGTTTAGTCCGGTAGTGATAAGCACGGCTTTATCACTTCAAAGCTTTTTCTCTTTCTTTTTTATTTCACTTTTTTACGTTATTTAACCTTACGCATACTTTACTAATACGAGGTGTATTGTGACCGAGAGCATTTTACAGACCGCAGGTTCCAAACAGGCATGGCTGGATTTCTTAGAATATAAACTGGATAAGCAACACTTAAGTCGCATAGAAGAAGCAGAACTTAGAACATTTATTGAAAATGAAGATTTTTTAACTCTATGTGATTTATGGAAAAACGAGCAATTTCCACAGCAATATCCCCTGAAAAGAACCATCAACAAACAGGGGACCCGCAAGAAACGCGTGGTTTACTCTTTTCCCGGCGCGGATGGTATTTTCCTCAAATTCATTGCCTTTCATTTATATAAATATGATGACTACTTCTGTCATAACTGCTACGCTTTTCGCAGAAATGTTGGTGTCTGGGAAGCCATACGCCGCATCCGCTCTACGAAAGATCTGGAACAGAAGTATTGTTTAAAAGTAGATATCAGTAACTATTTTAATTCCATTGATGTGGATATTTTATTGGAAAAGCTTAATTTTATTCGAGATACTGACGTTTCCCTATATGAATTGTTTAAAAAAATTCTCAAAGAAAACCGTGTCACGGAAAGCACCAAACTTCTTTTTGAAAAGCACGGTGCCATGGCCGGCACTCCCACCTCTCCGTTCTTTGCTAACGTGTATTTACGTGATGTGGATTACTACTTTAATGAGTTGGGTGTCCTGTATTTTCGCTACTCTGATGATATTTTGATTTTTGCGGACAGTCTGGAACAATTGAAAGATTATCAAAGCAAACTCTATGAACAAATAAATGATTTAGGATTGACCATCAATCCCGCCAAAGAAAACATAAGTGCTCCCGGCGAAATCTGGGAATTCTTAGGTTTTTCCTATCGCAACGGCGAAATCGACCTTTCCGACACCACCTTGCGTAAAATTAAAGCTAAAATCAAACGTAAAGCCGATGCGCTCAGACGTTGGAGCCGCAACAAAAATCTCCCCTACGAAAAAGGGGCCATCGGTCTGATTCATGCCATGAATCGAAAATTCTTCGGCTACTCCGTTACAGAAGATGATGACGCCGAAACAGAAAGTAAAGAGTTTACTTGGAGTCGGTGGTTCTTCCCCAATCTAACCACCGACAGAGGACTGAAAATCATAGATACCTATTTCCAAGAATATATACGATACGCTGTAACAGGCAGACATTATAAAGGAAATTACCGCATTTCCTATGAACAGTTAAAGGACTGGGGATACAGGAGTCTGGTACATGAATATTATAAAGGACGGGAATAAAATACTCCCCTACTTGACTTCCGGGCGCATATATAACCTATTCGGACCCGCTCTCGCTTAGTGAACGACGTAACAGTACTAGGCTCGTAAAAACCTCGCCAAGTACTGACGTCATTCAGGGTTACCTCATTAGGTTATATATGCGCCCGGGGTAAGCCGGGGACTTTGATTACTCCAGTCCATATAGTTTAAAAGGATTCTTCTCCAACTCTTCTTTGTAAATACTCACCACATCCCACACATCAAAAAACATATATTTACACTTCCCAATATATCCTTCCTGAATCAAACCTCTTTCCCTTGCCATATCCTGAATGGTATACCAGGGTTTTACCGGCGGGGCACCCGCTTCCATAAACCACTCCTCCGGCGGGTATTTCTGATTGATTTCTTCCGTGGGTGCAAACATGTCACTGATTTCCTTTGGTAAAGCGCCTTCCACATAATGCATGGCAGTTAATTTGTAAATATCCACACCAAGCAACAGTGCTTTCCCACCATTCTGCAAAACATAGTCCAAACCGCCTTTTACGGCTTCGTCAGCATGTAATCCCCAGCCTGCCGTCCGGATAATACCCTTTCCCATGCAAATGTCTTCTCGCTGTCTGAAGGTATCTGCAATAATACCCATAGCAGTTCTGGGCGCATTTTCCGGAAGCACCTTTATCTTCACGGTAATACCTATTTCTTTATCTTCTTCTGTCAGCTCCAACTCCGGGCTAAGTGCAAGTGCCGGCATGAAAATACTGCCCTTCTCCCCCACACATTCCATTAAAGCCTCTATCACCGTTTCCGCGCCGCCCTCTACGTGACCGAAACTACTGAGGGAACTATGCACCTCCAGCATCATGCCTTCCTGCAAGCCTATTTTTTTCAGTTTTTCAACCAACTCTGTTTTTTGCATCTTAATCTCACCTGCTTCTGTATTTGCGGACATAATCCCATGTCAATAATATTCTCATACAAAAATAACTCGGCAAACCGGCTGATTACCAACTTTGTCGAGTTATTTTCATGTAAGTAAAACGATAAGCCGGGTTATGTCGTGAATGATCATCTATCTAGAACGTTTGTTACCAAACGCTTCAAGCGTCCCACCTGAAAGCAGATCGGGCAAATCTATAGCTTTCTGTTTGGACTTGCTTCGGATGGGGTTTACATGGCTCCGACTGTTACCAGCCGGACGGTAGTCTCTTACACTGCCTTTCCACCCTTACCATGCGACTTTTTGCAAAAGTCGCTACGAGTTTGCTAAGCAAACTCTCCATGCGACTCTCTAATATATCGCAAAGCGGTTTATTTCTGTTGCACTGGCCTTGGAGTCACCTCCACCGGACGTTATCCGGCATCCTGCCCTATGAAGCCCGGACTTTCCTCACCTGCATTACTGCAGCCGCGATCATTTATTTTACTTACATTGGTTTGTATTCTATCATAGTATGCTTATTTTTTCAAGCCTACTCCT
>JAZSII010000250.1:0-17986 GCA_045533725.1 Acetatifactor sp.
CATGCTGGATGTGCTCTATGATGAACAGTAGAGACATGGACGAGGCATTTGAGAGAGGATAACGGTAAATGGAAAGAAGTGTTATATCGGTAGAAGGACTTTGTAAATTCTATAAAGATTTTACCTTAAAGGATATTTCCTTTTCCTTGGAAGAGGGGTATATATTAGGAATTATCGGCAGAAACGGAGCAGGAAAGACGACATTGATTAACTGTATTCTGGGAACCACTGTTTATGACAAGGGGAGTATTCGGATATGTGGTTCTCCGGAGCAGTTGCATGCAAATATGGCAAAAGAGAATCTGGGATTCGTGGTAGAGCCGGGCCCTTTCTTTGTGGCAGAATCCCTGTGGAAGAATGGAGAGTATCTGGGACCTTTTTATAAGAATTTTGACAGGAAGGTGTTTTATAAATATTTACGGGAGTTTGGTTTAAACCCGGACAAATTATACAGTGATTTAAGTAAGGGTATGAAGACCAAGTTCCAGCTTGCTTTTGCGCTGGCGCATGCTCCTAAGCTTCTGGTATTGGATGAACCTACGGGAGGTCTGGATCCGGTATTTCGTCAGGAGTTTTTGCAGCTGATGCAGAGGGAAGTCCGGGAGAAAATGATGAGCGTGATTATTTCTACTCATCTGACTGCGGATTTGGATAAGGTTGCGGATTATGTGATGCTTCTGGAGAAAGGGGAATGCGTATTCTTTCTTGATAAGGAAATGATGCTGGATGCCTATCCGCTGGTGTCCGGTACTACGGAGCAACTGGCGCTTATGGATTTAAAAGAATGTGGCCGGATTCGGAGAAAGCATGGTACTTTTTCAACTATTTTCAAAAATCCTGAGTATTTAAGGGAAAACCCGAAGCTACGAGAGCAATTACAGGTGGAACGAACCAATATCGAAGAGATTATGTATTACATGAGTGCGGGAGAATTGTAGAATGGAAGATAATAAATTGCGAGAGCCGGATTTGCTGAAGGCAGAAGAAGGCATGCTGGAAGTAACTGGTGAGGAAGAAGATTTTGAGCAGATAGAAGATTCTTTGTGGGAAGAATATTTTCGGGAAGATGTGTCGAACAGTGGAATGAATCCGGAGCAGTCTTTGGTGCGTACGAGAATGGAAGATAAAGGAACGGCACAGGTAGTGTTTGCCTTTACCAATATTTTTTCCTGGATTTTGATTTTTTGCGGATGGCATATTTCTATAAGTTTTCTGGTGGGTAGCTGTATCTTTGTGGGTTTTCTTATGATATCGATTCTTATGTGTCAGGCATGTACAACTGCGTATGATGAAAACCATATTTTTATGCAGGGATTACTGCTATATTTTCCGGTAAAGAAAAAAAGCTTGCGCCGAGAATTATATTTGTTGTTGTGGAAATATATCGGAATTCAGGCAGGGATTATTTGTGTTCCGTTACTTATGAATATGTGTATTGCCTTTTACCCGGATTATTTTCTGATAACACTGGGCACTATGATTTTGTCCATGTTGACAATGGGGATACTTATTATTGAAGGAAGTATGAGTAGGCTGAAAGCAAAAGATTAAGTGGAAAATAACTGTATAATGTGATATACTATGTTGGGTATGGATTTGCCAAATTGACAGGGAGTATGACCATGAAAGAATTAAAATATCCTTTTCAAGCAGAATATATATTAAAAAAGAGAAAAGCTATTAAGCGGGAGTTACTGGCAGGCTTAGCGGAGAGAAATACGATTTCTAAGAAAATAGCTATACTTGGTGGTTCAACTACCCATGATGTGAAGGATATGCTGGAACTTTTTTTGTTGGAGGAAGGTATTGTTCCGGAGTTTTATGAGTCTGAATACAATCAGTTTTGGCAGGATGTTATGTTTGACAATCCGGAGCTATCAGAATTTGCGCCGGATATAATTTATATTTATACAAGTTCCAGAAATATACGTAATTTTCCGGGTGTGCAGGATACTGCTAAGCAGGTTGATGAGCTTTTGGAAGAGGAGTATCAATATTTTGAAAACCTTTGGAAAAAGGCAGAGCAGACTTATCGTTGTCCCATTATTCAAAACAATTTTGAGTTACCTTTTTACAGATTACTAGGGAATAGCGATTGTGCGGATTATCACGGAAAATGTAATTTTATCAGTCGAATAAATCAACGCTTTTATGAATACGCACAAAGTCATAGTACTTTTTTGATTAATGATATTCATTATTTGTCTGCTTGTTATGGTTTACAGAAGTGGGCAGATCCTTTCTATTGGCATATGTACAAGTATGCCTGTGCAGTACCGGCCATTCCGGAATTGGCTTATAATGTTTCAAATATTATTAAGGCGATTTACGGAAAGAACAAAAAGGCATTGGTACTTGACTTGGATAATACCCTATGGGGTGGTGTAGTAGGTGACGACGGAGCGGAAAATATTGAAATCGGTCAGGAAACACCTATGGCACAATTGTATAGTGAATTTCAGGCATATATTAAGAGTCACAAGGATTTAGGTGTCTTATTGACAGTTAATTCCAAAAATGATGAGGAAAATGCTTTGGCAGGATTAAACAGGCCGGATTCCGTGTTGAAACCGGAAGATTTTCTTGTCATTAAGGCAAACTGGGAAAATAAGGATAAGAATATTGCAGAGATTGCTACGGAATTGAATATCGGTACGGACAGTTTGGTTTTTGTGGATGATAATCCTGCGGAAAGAAATATCGTGAGGACCTATGTGCCGGGTGTGGCGGTGCCTGAAGTGGGTGATGTGGTAGAGTATATTACCTGTCTGGACAGATGCGGATATTTTGAGACTATCCGATTATCTCAGGATGATTATAAGCGCAATGAAATGTACAGAGCCAATATGGAGCGTAAGAAACAACTGGATAGTTTCGAAAATTATGAAGACTACCTGACTTCCTTGGAAATGAAAGCTGAAATAGAAGCGTTTTCGCCGGTGTATATGTCACGAATTGCACAGCTTACCAATAAAAGCAATCAGTTTAATTTAACAACAAAAAGATGCAGTTTAGCAGATATAGAGACTATTGCAAAAAATGACAACTATATTACTTTGTATGGAAAATTGCAGGATAAATTCGGTGATAACGGTGTGGTTTCAGTGGTATTCGGACATGTGGATGAGAAGCAAAAGACAGTATTCCATATTGATTTGTGGCTCATGAGTTGTCGCGTGTTAAAGCGGGATATGGAGAAGGCTATGTTGGACAGACTGGTAGAACGATGTAGTGCAGCAGGCGTGCAACGGCTCAGAGGGTATTATTATCCCACTGCCAAGAATGCTATGGTAAAAGAGTTTTATGCTACGCAGGGCTTTGACAGAATTGCGGCAGATGATGAAGGAAATACTGTTTGGGAATATGTCATTGAATTGCCTTATGAAAAGAAGAACAGAGTGATTCAAATTGAGGAAACTGTATGATTAAAGAGAAATGTCAGGAACTGAGGAAAGAAATTTTTATTACAGGCTATAAGGGAGGTCTTGCGCATTTGGCCTCTTGTTTTTCCTGTTTGGAAATATTATATGCACTTTATTTGAACGGCGTAATGCATTATGATGCAAAAAATCCGGATATGAAGGAGCGTGACAGGTTGATTTTGAGTAAAGGTCACGCAGGACTGGCACTCTACCATATTATGGCGGAAGCAGGCTTCTTAACAAAGGATGAAGTGAAAAGTTATTTACAGCCCGGAACCCATATCGGTGGAGAACCGTGCATGAGAGATTTGAAGGGCATTGAGGCTACAACGGGTTCTTTGGGGCATGGTTTGTCCATGGGTGTTGGAATGGCACTTACTCAAAAGATTGATAAGACAGGTGCTAAGACCTATGTGATTCTGGGAGACGGAGAATGTCAGGAAGGAACAGTTTGGGAAGCTGCTATGTCTGCGTCAGCGTTTGGGTTGGACAATCTTGTAGCTATATTAGACTGTAATAATATTCAAAAAATGGATACTGTCAAAAAAACCATGGGTAGTGACAATTGGCAGGAAAAGTGGGAATCGTTCGGATGGACTGTGGAGCATGTGGATGGTCACGACGTGGATGCACTCACGGAACTGTTACAGAGAGAAAATAAAACCGGAAAGCCTTTGCTTGCCATTGCACATACCATCAAGGGAAAGGGCGTATCGGTTATGGAAAACAATCCGAACTGGCATTTTAAATTGCCGGGACGCAAAGAGTTGAAATACTTTAAAGAGGAACTTGGAATAGGCGATTCAGAATTGGAGTAAAACATGCAAAGAGCATATATCAGTAAATTGATGGAGCTGGCAGAGGCAGATGCAAATGTAATGCATATACTGGCTGACAGTGGTACGGGATATGATGAGTTATTTCGTATGAATTTCCCGGAGCAGATTTTAAATTTTGGTATTAGTGAAGAACATATGGTGGCAGCTGCGGCAGGAATGGCTACGGCAGGAAGAATCCCTTTTGTATATACTGCGGGTGCTTTTCTGGCATATCGTTCTTTGGAATTTATAAGAGACGATGTATGTTTCCAAAATTTAAATGTCAAAATTGTCGGAATGGGGAGCGGGTTGGCATGGAGTACGCTTGGACCCACCCACCATACCACGGAGGATGTGGCTGTTTTACGTGCCATTCCAAATCTGATGATTTTATCACCCGCTACACCGGTGCAGCTTGCATCATGTGTGGAAGCTGCATATAAGCATCAGGGACCGGTGTATATACGAATCGGCATGAATGATGAAAAGGAATTCTTTGCTCCGGATTACGTATTTTGCCCGGGGAAAAATGATGTTCTCAAGGAAGGGGAAGCTGTTTCAATATTTGTGACAGGAAGCATTTTGGAAGAAGCGATAGAGGCAGCAGATTTGTTAGAGAAAGACGGCGTGTCGGTAAATTTGATTAATGTTGCTGCCATAAAACCCTTTGATGAAGAAAATGTATTGGAAATGGCAAAGAAAAGTAAGATACTGGTAACTGTGGAAGAGCATAGTATTTATGGTGGTTTGGGAAGCATTATTTCGGAGGTTTTGACAGAGAAGGGTGTTGGAGCACGGTTACTCAGAATCGGATTAAAGGATGTCTTTGCAACCGGATATGGTACTCATAAGCGCGTCAGAGCAGAGAATGGTTTGGATGCAGAGAGTATATGCCGCAAGATTAAGGAGGCACTGCAATGAATGAATATACCTTGCAGGACATTAGTGTAGGGATGAAGGTCAGCTTTGAAAAGGAGATGACTGCAGAAATGGAGGAGGCGTTTCGCACCATAACCGGTGATATAAATCCATTGCATCAGGATGATGCATATGCGCAGGAAATAGGAAACGGAAGATTCCGTTCTCACGTGTCTTTCGGTATGTTGACAGCATCCTTTTATTCTACTCTGGCAGGTGTATATATGCCGGGTAAATATAGTTTGATACACAGCTTGGAGGAGTTGAAATTTTTGGCACCTGTATATGTGGGAGATATTTTGACGATATCGGCAGAGGTGACGGAAGTGGAAACAGAGCTGGGGCTTTTACGTGTGAAGGCGCAGATCAGAAATCAGGATAACAAATGTGTATCCAAGGCAAAAATGAAAATAATCGTGATGAAATAAATGGAGGAAGAGAAATGACCAGAGAAGAAGTTTATGAAAGATTGAATGAGGTATTCCGAGAGGTATTTGATGATGATTCCATTGAGTTACAGGATGAAACCACATCAGAGGATATAGACGGCTGGGATTCTTTTGAACATATTAATCTGGTAGTGGCTGTACAGGATGAATTTTCGTTTAAGATTCCCATGGGTAAGGTGGTTACCATGAAGAATGTAGGAGAAATGGTGGATATTATTTTAGAATTGGGCGAGTAAAGAAGCTTTAGGAGAAAGACAATATGAGTCTCGTAAGTTTGGATTTTTTTATCTTTCTGTTACTTACATTGATTCTGTATTATGTGTTGCCTAAATTAACTCAAAAATATATTTTGCTTGTTGCAGGATTATATTTTTATCTCAATGTAATGAGTATTGACACAATAAAGGTGGCACTGGTGCTGGCATATATTGTAGTAGTTACATATTTGGGTGCACTGTGGATAGAACGATGTAAGGGAAAAGGGAAAACAAGAGTGGCTACGCTGGTGATTTCTGCGCTGGTGGTAGCCTTGTTTGTGTTAAAATATGCATATAATATGGTTGCGCTAATTGCAGAATTATTTCGCTTTTCGGCAAATATCTCATGGTTACAGGTAGCATCCTTAATGGGGATATCCTATTTCATGCTTTCGGCAATCGGATATTTAATGGATGTGTATTGGGAATCCTATAAGGCGGAGCGCAATTTCTGTACAGTAGCCTTGTTTGTGTTGTATTTTCCTCAAATGATATCCGGTCCCATTACCCGATTTGCTTCTATGAAAGAGCAGTTTGCGTCGAAGCATCGCCCGGAATTTGATAATATTGCCGGCGGAATGCGTCGCATGGCGTGGGGATATTTTAAAAAATTGGTTATTTCAGAACGTTTTGCCATTGTTGTAAGCGCTATATTTGATGGCTATGGGGAATATAGCGGTATGTGGTTAATTGTGGGTGCTTTATGCTACATGATTCGATTGTATACGGATTTTTCGGGATGTATGGATATTGTAATGGGTGCGTCTAAGCTGTTTGGTATTGAACTGCCGGAAAACTTCAATGCTCCGTTTTTGTCGCGCAGCGTGAAAGAGTTTTGGCAGAGGTGGCATATTACCTTGGGCAATTGGTTTAAAGATTATGTGATGTATCCGGTACAAATTTCCAAACCCTTCGTTTCTTTGGGGAAAAAGTGTAAAAAGCGTTTTGGCAAAAAGGTGGGTAAAAAAATACCCACGTATCTTTCCATGCTTATATTATGGTTTCTGTTGGGTGTATGGCATGGCGCAACGGCACAGTATTTTATTGCGTCAGCATTGATACCTTTTGTATTGTTGATAGGCGGAGATTTGTTGGAACCGGTTTGGACAAAATTGACGCAAAGGATAAAGCTAAATACAGACAGCTTTATTTGCCGGCAATTACAGCGAATTCGAACCATTCTGTTACTGTGTTTTATTTGGTTTTTTGTATGTACGACTACAGTGGGGAATGGTTTTGGGGTATTGAAGCAGGTTTTTACACGTTTTTGTTTTAGCGGCAGTCGTATACTTTCTCTTGAGAGTGTGGGATTGGCATCTGCAGATGTGATTCTGATGCTTGTCGGCTTGGGAGTGTTATTATTTGAACATGCTTGTCTGGCACGAAATTCTACTATAGAGAAGGTGTTGGATAAGGGAAATCGAGTTGTAAAGTATGTTGTAATTTATGCAGAGCTTTTGTTGATTTTGTTTTATGGTATGGTAGGAAATTCAACCTTTATCTATTTTAAGTTTTGAGGTAAATGATGAGAAAAGAACGATATAAATGGTTCGGATTGTTAGTCATAGCGGCTTCACTTCTGGGTATTTTGATTTTTACAAATGTTTTTTTTGACCCGGCTAATTTATTTCATGATGTCAGTCGACCGGTGGCAGAGGCGCTGCTTGACGGTGAGGGAGCGTATGTCACTTCCGGTAATGCAAACGAACGTCTTATCAAAAAGTACATGATAGAGCAAATGCCGAAACAGGTGGAGTGTCTGGTTTTGGGTTCCAGTACGGTAATTGGAATTCGAAGGGAAAATGTAGGAACAGAGAGCTTTTTCAATTTGGGTGTATCAAGTGCGGACTATTATGATATTATGACAAGTCTGGCATTGTTGGAGCTGAATGATGTAAAGGCTGAACGAATAATTCTTGGGGTAGATCATTATTTTTTCAGCGAGGAGCTTTATGAGAATAATGCCAGAAGTAAGGCATGGAAACCTTATGCGGAGTATATGGAGGGGATTTTTGACGGAGAAACCCCTGCAGTGCCGGAAGCAGATCTAAAGGCAGAAAGGATAGAGCAATTCAGACAATTGTTTTCTGTAACATATTTTCAGGCGTCTATTGATTATGTTAATCAAAACGGTTCTTTGAATATTAACAGATGGGGAACTGTTGATGAAGCATATACGGGAGCTTATTTTGCAATGGATGGAAGTATGGTGTATCCCCTTGAGTATGAGTATACCCCCATAGAAGAGGCTCTGCGAGCGGCAAGGGATTATGATTTGGATTATCAGTTTGGCACGCATAGGACTATGAGTGAAAGAAGCAGAGAGAATTTTGAAAAAATGCTTGTTTACTTACTGGAACAGGGGATTGAAGTACAGTTGTTTTTGTGTCCCATGAGTCCGGCTTTGTGGGAAAGATATGATGAAGAACGTTATCCGATTTTGGCAGAAGTAGAGGCTTATGTACTGGAAATGGCTCAGAAATATGATTTGGAGGTGATTGGTTCATACAATCCCACCCTTCTAGAGATTCCCAATGAAGCGTTTTATGATGCCAGACATATACGTCATGGTTTGTTATCGGAGTATTTTGATTTTGCGAAATAATATTAGCAAAAGGCTGTATGACCTTACGAGGGGGAAGTTTGAATGACAAGTGAGAACAGGGACAAGAAAATATGGACTATCGTATTGTCTGTCGGAATGATAATAGTATTCATTATGCAGTGGTTACTTCATAAAAAAGTCACATTTATCGGTGATGATATATGGTATACTACCAATTTGGCTACAGGAGAACCGGTAACAAAATTGGCAGATATTTGGGAGAGCCAGAAGTGGCATTATATGAATTGGGGTGGCAGAAGTGTCATTCATTTTTTGCTACAGTTAATTGTTCTGTGGGGAGATACTGTTGCCAATATTCTGAATATGACAGTAACTTTACTGCTAATTATGCTTATTTGCAAGACTGCGAATGCCCAAAAAGTCATGTTTCCGGTATTGGTTTCGTTTATGCTGATTGCTTTGAATCCAAATGCATTGTTCACGATGTTTTGGCAATCCGGTGCAGTGAATTATTTGTATTCAACTTGCTGGATTTTATTATTTATTTTTTTGTATCTCAGCCAGGTGAAGATTCCGGAGAGGCAGGCCTTGTGGGGAATTAGTGTATGGATTATTCCGTTGGGAATTGCTACGGGATGGAGTAATGAAAACATGGGCCCGGCAAGCTTTTTGTTGGCTGTAATGGCGGCTATTTATTTGATTAAGTTTCAGAAGAAGAAACTGCCTTTGTGGATGTGGCTGGGAATGCTTTCTTCACTGGTGGGAAGCATTTTGGTAGTGGTTGCTCCGGGAAATTTCGTACGTGGTGCATTGATGGAAGAGTATTCCCTTGGTATAAATCTTTATCAAAAAGGGCTGATGATGCTGGAGGCCGGTGCAGGATTTTTGTTTCCGGTGATTGTCTTTTTGTTAATCAGCCTGTTACTGTATTTGAAGGCAGGGAACCGAATGGAGGTTTATCAGGGAATCCTGTTAATCACTGCAATACTGTCCTATGGAGCAATGGTTTTGTCGCCGACGTTTCCGAATAGAGCATGCTTTGGTATTTTTGTACTTTGCATTACACTGATTACGTCGTTTTTGAACGGAGTATATGAGAAAGATAAGCGAAGCATTCATTACATGGGTGTGACAGGATTATGCTTGTGTATCAGAAGCATTTATATGCTGTATATGGAATTGCAGGCACCATTGTTCATTTAGAGGAGGGAAAAGGTGAATGAAGAAGATATGTAATTGGCACACTTTTATCCCGGTACTCATTTTGGGAATTTTGAGTCTGGTATGTTATACCTTACATGATATCTGCACGGCAGAAGGCGTAGGATTGTATTGGGCTATTTTGTGGGGAAATGAAAAGCGGCTACCTTTCGATATAGCGGTTGATGTGATTGGTATTTTGCTATTTTTAGCGGTGTTGATAATTCCGTGCTGCTTATTGAAGCACAGGAAGACAGATTCCCTGTTTCGAATTATGGTAGTATATCTGGCATTTATGCCGGTCATAAGCCCGGGATATTTGGTGCATTTATTTGACGGACATGATTTGTGGAAGGTGGAGTTTGACTGGCAGGCAGGATTAAACAATCTTTGTGATTTGGCACAGATTATTATTCCTTTAGGGTTTATTTTAGGTTTTATATATAAGAGTAGTGGGTTTTGCATAAAACGCTGGCAAAAAATAATGTTTATTACTATGCCCATTTTATTTGCCGGAGTAATGTTGTTACCGGAATTATCAAAAGTATGTATGCAGTTTGTTTATTATTCTGGTGTCCTAATAGCTTTTGACTGGTGGGAGAGCTTATATAGTAAAACAGAAAAATACGAAAAAGTAATAGTAGGGATTTTGTTTGGAGTTTTTTTCTGTAGCGGATGTTTGCGCATGCTTGACTTGCTTCATGCGTATCATTTATAAAATGGAGTGTTGGTATGCTGGATAAAATCAAAGCCCTGATTAAAGAAGCGGGCAAAATTATGATGGACCGAAATATGGATATTGAACAGAAGGGAAATGCCTCTAATTGGGTGACCAGTAAGGATTTGCAGGTAGAAGCATTTTTAAAAGCGGGACTGCGCAGTATTTTGCCGGAAAGTGGTTTTATTGGTGAAGAAGGAGAGGAGAAGGATTTTGAAGGCGAATATATTTGGGTGATTGACCCAATTGACGGTACTTCCAATTTCATCAGAGACTTGGGACTTAGTGTAATTTCTGTGGGACTTTTGAAGAATAAGGAACCGTATATCGGTGTGGTGTATCATCCTTACAGAGAGGAAATGTTTTGGGCAGAGATTGGTAAAGGCGCCTATGTAAATGATACACCGATTCATGTATCGGACAAGGATTTTGCACACTCCCATTTATGTTCGGCCATGAGCTTGTATGATAAGAGGTATGCACCGCCCTGTTTTAGGATTATTGAGCGAGTGTATGGTGAGTCGGATGATTTAAGACGTTTGGGAACGGCGGCATTGGAGCTTGCTTATGTGGCGGCAGGACGTGTAGAACTCTACTTTGAAATACGTATTTGTACCTGGGATGCGGCAGGTGCCATCCCCATCATCAAAGAAGCCGGAGGGTATGTGGAGTGTATGTTTCATGAGGGACTGCCTTTGGATAAGCCTTTTGGCGTGATTGCGGCTAATACAAAAGAGAATTTTGAGAAGCTGAAGGGTATCGTGTATGAGGAAGTGCCGGAACTTTTGTATTAGTGCTTGACAATACTCTTAAAGAGTGTTAATTTAACTTCAATAACATAAGAAAAGCAATGACGGAAAAGAGTAGTTTGTGGGAAACATCCAGAGAGAGCGGCATTTGGTGGAAGCCGCTTATGTGAAAAATGAACGAAAACCATTCCAGAGCTGTAGTGCTGAAATCTGATTAAGTGCTAGCGTATGCCTGCGTTAAAGGATAGGATTTGTGTGAATCTGAAGTGAAAAGTTAAGGTGGAACCGTGCTGATAGCACCCTTAGATGTACAGTAATTGTGCATGTATGGGTGCTTTTCTTGTGTTATATAACAGTCCCAATATGCTTGTTTGCCTCTGAAAATGTACAGAGGGAAAGTGGGGCATAATTTCCTACAAGCAAGGCCTTGAAAAACGCCGGTGCTTAGCGAGGTGTTTTCGAGCTTAGCAACCGTTGCGTTCTTTCACGGAGCGGAAGCGTCCTGCGGTAGGAGGTTATGCACCTGCTTGCCCGGGATATAGCTGACAAAGCAAACAAGCAATTAGTGGCATCATTTCAAATGTGAAAGGAGACACAAGTATGAAGATTTTAAGAGCAAACGGTGAAGTAGCGGAGAGTAAGTTTGAGGAAAGAGAAGGGAAAGAAGCGTTTTGGCATAGTAGTGCACATATTTTGGCACAGGCGGTGAAGCGTTTGTATCCAAGTGCAAGATGTGCGATTGGCCCGGCAATTGAAAAGGGATTTTACTATGATTTTGAGTTTGATTTCCCCTTTTCTGAGGAGCATTTGAGTGCTGTTGAAGAAGAGATGCATAGGATTGCGGAGGAGTCCTTGGCTTTGCAGGTATCTGAAATAAGCAGGGAGGATGCTTTGAAGCAGATGGAAGAGGCAGGGGAGCCTTACAAGGTAGAACTGATTCGGGCAATTCCGGAAGAAGCTAGAATTTCCGCATATAAGCAGGGGGACTATTTGGAAATATGTGCAGGTCCGCATATTTCCAATACGTGTAAAGTGAAGGCGGTTAAACTCTTGTCTGTGGCAGGTGCTTATTGGCGGGGGGATGAGAAAAACAAGATGCTTACGAGAATCTACGGTATTTCTTTTCCGAAACAGTCCCTGTTAGAGGAGTATTTGAAGCAGTTGGAAGAAGCTAAGCAGCGTGACCACAGAAAGTTAGGCAAAGAGTTAGGACTCTTTACGATTTTTGAGCAGGGTCCCGGATTTCCGGTGTTCTTGCCCAAGGGAATGATTTTGAAGAATTTGCTTATTGATTATTGGAGAGAAATCCACAGACGGGAAGGGTATCAGGAAATCTCTACGCCCGTTATGCTGGATAAAAGTCTGTGGGAGACGTCAGGACACTGGTTTCACTACAGAGAGAATATGTATACCACGGAGATTGATGATGCACAGTTTGCCATTAAACCCATGAGTTGTCCGGGGGGGATGCTGGTTTATCAGCTGCAGCCCAGGTCTTATAAGGAGTTGCCTTTACGTCTGGCGGAACTTGGCTTGGTGCATCGAAACGAGAAGTCCGGAACGTTACACGGTCTCATGCGTGTACGTGCGCTGACGCAGGATGATGCCCACATTTTCATGCGGGAAGATCAGATTATTGATGAAATACAGAAGGTGGCAAAGCTAATCAACGAAGTATATGACCGATTTGGCTTTTCTTATGAGGTGGAATTGTCTACGAGACCGCAGAACAGCATGGGAAGTGACGAGGAATGGGAGCTTGCGACCAATGCGTTGGCAAGCGCCATGGACGGATTAGGAATCTCTTACAAAATTAATGAGGGCGATGGCGCTTTTTACGGACCGAAGCTGGATTTCCATTTAAAGGATTCTATCGGCAGAACGTGGCAGTGCGGTACGATTCAGCTGGATTTCCAATTACCGCAACGCTTTGATATATCCTACATCGGGGAAGATGGCATGAAGCATCGCCCTATTATGATTCATCGTGTGGTGTTCGGTTCCATTGAACGTTTCATTGGTATTTTGATTGAGCATTATGCGGGCAAATTCCCGGCATGGCTGGCACCTGTGCAGGTAAAGATTTTGCCCATTGCAGACCGTTTTCATAATTATGCGGGTAGGGTTGCGGCTGCTTTACAGAAGCAGGGTATACGATGCGAAATTGATTATCGTACGGAAAAAATAGGTTACAAGATACGTGAGGCACGTCTGGATAAGGTGCCCTATATGTTGATTGTAGGTCAGAAGGAAGCGGAAAATGATTTGGTTTCCGTGCGTGACAGGGAGCAGGGGGACTTGGGTGCCTGTAGCGTGGAAGAATTTGTAAAAATGTATTTTTAGCATGGTTTGGGACACACTACTCATATATTGAAATAAAAAGTCCACATGGGCGGAATGTGAGGGTGTCTATGGAATCCATTTGGAAAAGCACAGTACAGTTACCGGAAAGAGAAACCATAAAGGGAGATACAGAAGTAGAAAATCTGGTGATTGGCGGAGGCATGGCAGGTATTCTGATTGCGTATTTTCTGCAGAGAAAAGGACGTGAGGTCATGGTTATCGAGGCCAAACGAGTGGCAAGCGGACAGACCGGCAATACTACTGCAAAGATTACCGCCCAACATGGATTGATTTATGATAAGTTGATTCACAAGATTAGTCCTGAAAAGGCAGAGCAGTACGCACAGGCCAATCGGGATGCTATGAAAATGTATGAACGCATTACGGAAGAAGAGGGGATAGAGTGTCATTTGGAGCATTTACCCGCCTTTTTGTATACAACAGAAGAGACAATGGTATCGGAACTACGCAGGGAGGCAGAGGCTGCCAAGAAGCTGGGAATCGATGCAAGATTTGTAAAGGGCAGCAGAATAACGGAGCTGCCCTTTTCTGTGCAGGCAGCGGTACGCTTTGCTGACCAGATGCAGTTTCATCCTTTAGAGTTTCTGGCGCCTTTGGCACAGAAGCTGGAAATTTACGAAAATACCAAGGCTCTAAAGGTAAAGGAACATCATGTTTACACCAATCATGGAGTCATAAGGGCTGAAAATATTATTTTTGCAACCCACTATCCTTTTGTGAATGTCCCCGGATTTTATTTTTTGCGTCAGCATCAGGAGAGAAGTTATGTGCTGGGGTTACGAAAGGGGCAGGGAGAAACGCGCAGTGGAGACAGCACTTTGGCCGGTATGTACTACAGTGTAGACAATGGAGGGCTCTCTTTGCGACCGTATGAAGAAATGATCCTTTTGGGTGGTGGTTCTCACCGTACCGGTAAGGGTGCGGATGTATATGATTGTAAGTGTTTGAGTCGGGCAAGTGTGGAGGAAAGACATGATGATACATGTGAAAATCGCGAAAAGGGCTATGCCTATTTACGGGAGAAGGCAAAGGAGTATTACCCGCATATGGAAGAATGTGCGGCCTGGGCGGCTCAGGACTGTATGCCGCATGACGAAGTCCCTTTCATCGGAAAATATTCTGTGTTACATCCCTATTGGTATGTGGCTACCGGTTTTCACAAATGGGGAATGACCACCTCCATGATTTCGGCGTTGGAAATCAGTCACCAGATTGTGGAAGGCGAGCGTTTATACGGGCGCATATTTGTACCACAGAGACTATTTTTTCAGGCAGGTATAAAGAATTTGTTGCTGGACATTTGGGAAAGCATCAGGGGCCTGTGGAAGGGGCTCTGGTGTGAACCGGAAAGAAGATGCCCGCATCTTGGCTGTGAACTGGAATGGAACGAAGAGGAACAAAGCTGGGATTGCCCCTGCCATGGATCCAGATTTACCCGAGAGGGGAAATTGTTAGATAATCCGGCACAAAAAAATTTATAAAATGCGAAAAACACTTGCGAATAGGCTGAAAATTTGGTATCTTATTAGTAAATAATCTGTATAATCTGGAGGGGTTTTTATGGCAAATGATAAATTATCATTGGTATTTACGAATGAAAAGTGTATTGGATGTAATAAGTGTATCAGTGTATGCAGTTGTGTAGGTGCCTGCGTGTCTCATACAGTGGATGGCAAGAACCGAATTGACGTAGAACCCAGTCGTTGCGTAGCATGTGGTGCATGCTTTGATGTATGTGAGCACGGAGCAAGAGAATATAGGGACGATACGGAGCAGTTTTTTGCTGACTTGGAAAAAGGGCAAAAGATTTCTGTTTTGTTGGCACCGGCCTTTAAGGCAAATTATCCCAAGGAGTATGCTGCTGTCTTGGGCGGTTTGAAGAAGTTGGGTGTGAATCGGATTATCAGTGTATCTTTTGGCGCAGATATTACTACCTGGGCATATTTGAATTATGTTCAGGAAAATAATTTTATGGGCGGTATTTCCCAACCTTGTCCGGCAGTAGTTGGCTATATTGAGAGAAATATTCCGGAACTTCTTCCGAAGCTGTTCCCGGTGCAGAGTCCTATGATGTGTACTGCAATTTATGCCAAAAAGGAATTGGGTATTACGGATAAGCTGGCTTTTATCAGTCCTTGTATTGCTAAGAAGATGGAGATTGAAGACCCTGTAAATAAGGGATATATTTCCTATAATGTGACCTTTGACCATTTGATGAAATATGTGCGTGAACATAAGATTGAGGGTACGTTCCAAACAGATGAAATTGAGTATGGTCTCGGTTCTGCATATCCTATGCCCGGCGGTTTGAAAGAAAATGTATACTGGTTCCTGGGTGAGAGTGTATTTATTCGTCAGGTAGAGGGTGAGAAGCACATGTACCATTATCTGGAGGAAAATAAAGAACGTATTGCCAACAATAAAACACCATATTTGTTTATTGATGCGTTGAATTGTTCTTCCGGTTGTTTGTATGGTACAGCTTGCGAGCAGGGGAAGGCACATGATGAAACGGTTTTGGAAACTTTGTTAAAGATTAAAGAGGAATCAAAGAAGAACGGCAGAAGCACTGCATGGGGCAAAAAGCTAACACCGGCCCAGCGCTTAAAGAAGCTGAATAAACAGTTTAAAGCATTGGATCTGGAAGATTATTTGCGTACATATACGGACCGTTCCGCAGAATGTACTTATCATGAACCGACAGATGCGGAAAGAGATGAAATCTTTAACAGTATGCTCAAATTCACTGCTGAAGAAAGGGCAATTAATTGTTCCTGCTGCGGATATGATTCCTGCAAGCAGATGTCAAGTGCAATATATAATGGTTTTAACAGCAAAAACAACTGTATCTACTACATTAAAAAGGAAGTAGAGATGCAGAAGGAAACAGCAGAAGAAATGGCAGAACAGCTAGAGGTCGATAAGACAATTATCGAGGAACAGAAGCAGTTGATCATAACTACGATTCAGGATATTAACAAGGAACTGGAAGTATTATATCAATCTGTAGATGATATGCTTACGGGTAATGAAAACAATGCGGCCGAAAGTGTGGCGATTTCCGAAGAGGTTAAAAATGTAAGTGCTTTTTGCGAGAACTTGTCTAAGTCCATGGAGGAAATTGAAAAATTCCTACAGGAAATGACACGAAATAATGACGAAGTGGTAAGTATTGCTGCACAGACGAATTTGCTGGCTTTGAATGCAAGTATCGAAGCGGCACGTGCGGGAGAAGCAGGACGTGGCTTTGCGGTGGTTGCAGAACAGATAAACAAGTTGGCGGCTGAGTCACGAGAGACTGCCACCAGAAGTAATGATAGTCAGGAGCTGATTATGTCATCCGTAGAAATTATCGTACGTGATACGCAGAAACTGACTACGATTGTCGATCAGGTGGATGACAAAACCCAGACTTTGGCTACGGCAACTCAGGAGATTGCAGCATCTGTATCTACTATATTGGATGCGGTGAATATTATCAAGAAAAAGCTTGAAGTATTGGAAAGAGATTAAAGAGTGAAGTCTTAAAACAACAGCCTCCAAACAGGCTGTTGTTTTTGCGGAAAATGATTAGATGAATATCTAAATAGATATTGACAACGTATTATATTGGTGTTATGCTGTAAGCAACTAATTAGATAATTGTCAAAATGGAATGAAAAAGATTGATGATTTACAGTAACAGGAGGAAAAGATATGAACAAGTATACAGAATATATTAACCAAGCTGTAGAACAGTTACAGAGAGAAGAGAAGATGCTGGCAGCTACGGACAGAAAAGATGAATCCAATCTGGTTAAGATTCGTATAAACGTGTATGGTATTTGCAAGAGTATTTATCAGGTGTTTGCACAGTCAAAGACAGGTGAGAACCTGAAAAGTGCATATTTGGAGAAAGTAGACAGTTTGGCAGTAGGATGGCAGGAAAGCAAGGATAAAGCACAGGAATTTCATGCAGTGGACAAGGTGGTAATAGAAGATATTAAGTTGCAAACACTGGCAGACATTCGGCTGGTATTTTTGAAATGTTGGGAGGAAAGAACATGTTAGAAGCAGATGCAATAAAACTTTTTAAATGTTTGGCAGATAAGTCCAGATTACAGATTTTGAAGTCGTTGGTGTTGGAGGATATGTATGTGGAGCGATTGGCACAGAGACTGGGATTGACACCGGCCACTATATCCTTTCATTTAAAGAAACTGGAGGATGCGGGTGCTGTGACTTCTTATAAAGATCAGTATTATACTATGTATTCTATCCGTCAAGAGGTGTTTATGACAAATATTATTGATATTATCAAGGAGGAATCTGACGAGGCGGAAAAACAGAGACAACGGGACGAGGAGTATCGGAAAAAGGTGTTGGCAGCATTTTTCCGGTATGGAAAATTAAGGTCCATTCCTTCCCAACGAAAGAAGGAGCGTATTTGTTTGGAGGAGATTGCCAAGTCTTTTGAGATTGATAAGGTCTACGATGAGAAGGAAGTGAATGCGAAGATAGAGGCATATTTTGAGGATTATTGTAC
>JAZSII010000226.1:0-23604 GCA_045533725.1 Acetatifactor sp.
ACTTGCTTATAATAAAACAATTCATCATTCCAGTCCGATGCGGGAAGGTAAATATCTCTCAACCCATACCCATGCATCGCACAAGTAACAACGCAACACAAAAGAGGCAGTAATCCCATCATTACTGCCTGCAGATACAAAATTTTGTTACGTTTCAGATGCTCTTTCAGCTTTTCCTTCATACATATCTCCAAATCCGTCAACGGCTCTACTCTTTCTTTTCTTTCTCCGATTCTATATTAATTCGCTCTCTGATTACATACTGAGGCGAACTGTTCATGCTGATATAAATACGTCCGATATACTCACCAATCAGTCCCAACATTACCATAATCATACCGCAAAAGAACACTAATGCCGCCATCATGGAACTGTATCCCAAAGGCACCGCCGGATTCACAAAGCGCTTAATTATCGTATAGATACCATATGCAAAACCTACAAACGCACTGAGTGCTCCCAAACAGGTGGCAATTCTCAAGGGTTTTACCGAAAATGCAGTAAAGCCGTTAAACCAAAGGGCAAACAATTTTTTAAGCGTATAACCCGAGCTGCCTTCCTCACGCTCACGATGATTTACCACCACATTGGTAATATTCTTGGTGGAGCGGAGCACCAAACCGATAACATAGGGATAGGAGTTTTCATAACGAATCATATCCTCTACAATAAATCTTTTTACTGCGAAATAGCTGGAAATGAATAAATTCTTAGGTTTTTCCAGCATAATACGAGTCATCAGCTCATTTACTTTACTTCCCAGATTACGAAATCCCGAATGCTGTTTATGCTCATACTCAGCATAGACTGCGTCAAAACCTTCTTCCAATTTATCCAGAAGCTTACCAACTTCATCCGCAGGAGTCTGACCGTCATCGTCCAGACATACCACATAATCACCGTCAGATTGACGAAGACCGGCCATCAAAGCCGCATGCTGTCCGAAATTACGCGAAAAACCAATTCCTTTTATTTGGGAATTCTCTTCACAAATTCTGCGTATGGTTCCCATGGTATTGTCCGGCGAACAATCATTTATCAAAATAATCTCATACGAATATTTTTCTGCCATAGTTTGCATGGTTTCCTGAATTTCATTTACCACGCCTTCCACAGTATTTTCCGAACGATAGCATGGAATTACAAAACTAACCTTTTTCATATCTTACCTCTTACTCTTTAAGTCATACTCATTCATTTATTATGCCCATCAGCACAATATCTCTGTATTCTCCGTCTACATATACATCATCCCGCAAATATGCCTCTTTGACAAAACCGGCCTTCTCATAGCTCCGGATGGCCCTTGCATTTTCTGCGTACACCCGCAAAAACAAACGATGTAACTTAAGTTCTTCAAAGCAATAACGAATCATCAGCTTAGCAGCTGCCGTACCATATCCTTTTCCTCTGGCATTGTCTTCGCCGATAAAGATACCATACTCTGCCTTATGATGCGTTTCATCAATATCTCTCACATAAACTGAACCAACCGCTTTGCCGGTAGAAATCTCACAAATCATCATCTGTACTACCTTGCCGGTCTCCACCATGGTCCTTATCCAGTTTTCATGTCCTTCACGGCTAAAAGTCCCTTGATAAATGAATCGTTTTCTGACCGCTTCACTATTGCGCCAGCAGACAATATCATCCGTATCCTCCGAAGTCATCCTTCGAAGAAAGATACCAGCCTGCCCGTCCATATATTCTTTCATAGTATCCTTCTTTCTTCAAACCTATGCTACTCTGACAGGGGGTAAACTCTATACTCTGCAAAATCCCTGCCATCCTGCATGGCAATCACGCCGGTTTCCCTCAGTTCACAGGGGCCGAAACGTTCCTGCAAATACTCTTCCAACCACAGAACATCTCTGTCTCTTCTGGTAAGCAGTTTTATCTCTTTCCCTTTACCATCATACAACGCCTCTGCGGCATCTGCTACCCCTATTTTTTCAAAAATTTCTTCGGTCAAGGGACTGGCACTCAACCATCCCCCCAACAAAACTATATTTTCACAATCTCTCGTGTACTGTTCTTCAGCATATTGTACAACCGAAAACACATCTGCAAAAAAAACTGTCTCCGGTCTCGCTTCACAATATTCCTTCAGGGATTCCCAGTCTTCTTGCAAACCATCCCTATACTTTAGCTCATCAAAGGTATTTCTCCACCGGGATATGCAGGTCAATAACAAAGTCACAGCCAATCCCCATGCCGCAATCTTCTTAACCTTCTCCGCCAGTTTAATTCCCTGTGCCAAAGACATCAGCATGCCGAGTAACAGCAAAATCTCAAGCAAATACAGTGACTGGGATACTCTTTCCGGAAAGCGTCCTTTCCAAATTAAATAGAGCCAAATCAGACTGCGCCCCAACTCCAAAACTGCCACAATTCCAAGCATAATCCAACGTTTGCCGAGAATGCAACAACAGCTCAGAATGAAAACCGTTCCCAGCCAAATATAATTGAACGGAGCATCATTATATCGGATATGTGTAAGATACTGTCGGATACTACTCTTCACGGTAGACATAAAGTCTTCTGCAGGCTTCATGCTTTCGGATACCTTGTTCGCAATTTCTTCCATTCGCTCCGCACGAATAGAACCATCCAACATATTATTATAATTATAAAGAATATTATACTCTACAGATGTCATGCCGTACGCAGTACTATCATTTCCGTACGTATCCACAGACAAAAAGTTGGTATAATCGTACAAAAGCGTTCTGCTGTCATTATAATCCAAATATTCTTGCCATTCCGGGGAGGAATAACAAACACTATGAATCAGGCTGCAACACAACACTGCCGCAATCCAGGACACTCCCCATTTGAGCATGTGCACACCCTCCTGCTTGCGTTTTCCGCCGAACAGCCCCATTCTCCATACCCATGCACAAATCACAAAAGGCAGACTTAAAAGTCCTACCTGACTTCGAATCAGAAAGGAAAGCAACAATAGTACCCATGCCTTAATTCCTTTATCTTCTTTCAGCAAAAGAAAAAGAGCCGTTGCCGCAAGCAGTGCCGCAACCAGGGTATAATGCATATATAATACAAAGGGCATATATATACCCAGCGCCAATGCACTGCCCATCAGGCGCGAAGCAAAACACTCAGCAAAAAAATACATGCACAACAAGATACTGATGGCAAACAACAACTCCATCCAAGGAACAACTCCAAGCACCCTGTACAATAACGCCAATACTCCCGTCAGCGGGTATTTCATATATACAGCATGCCCGTCAGGGATACCCGTATATGCGCCGCTTAAAATGCTTCGCATGGTTACATCATCATTCAAATAGAAAACCGGTGGTCGAAGAATCATTATCACTATCATTACTACCGACAGTGCCACAAAACCAAACCACTTCTTCTCTGTGATCTTCAAATCTTTTCTCCTCACAATCAAGACTGTATCTTACTGTTTTTTTCGTTACTCGCACAATGCAGGCGATATTCAAAATCCCGTCTGTCTTTGGCAACTGTTACTTTCAGGATAACTCCTGCAAACAATGTTTGTATTCCCGCCAATACCAAGAAGCCCGATACTATAAGCGTAGGGAATCTGGGCACCAGACCGGTATCCCAAAATTCCATAAACACCGGCACAAACAAAATAGTCGCCATCAGGAAAAACAAGGTCGCAATCGCTCCGAAATACTTCATGGGCTGATAATTCTTAAACAAATGCAACATCTTTTTAATTACCCGGAGCCCATCCCTGTAGGTATTCAGCTTGGATTCACTCCCCTCAGGTCTGTCCCTGTACTGCACCACCACATTTTCTACCTGCAAATTATAGTTTACCGCATGGATGGTCATTTCCGTCTCAATTTCAAACCCGGTGGACACTACGGGAAAACTCTTTACGAATTCATATGAAAATGCTCTGTATCCGGTCATAATATCCCGAATATTCGAGTGAAATAATCTGTTTATGGCGCTTCTCATTAATGAGTTCCCAAAATTGTGGAACGGTCTTTTGTTTTCCGAAAAATACGTGGAAGACAAACGGTCTCCCACCACCATATCTGCCTGGTGATTCAATACCTTATCCACCATTTCTTTGGCGCAATCCAACGGATAGGTATCATCTCCGTCCATCATCAAATAACATTGTGCATCAATCTCTCTGAACATTCTGCGGATAACATTCCCTTTTCCCTGCTTATATTCATAACGTACCACCGCCCCTGCCTGCTCTGCCAAGATGGCGGTATTATCCGTACAATTATTGTCATATACATAAATAACAGCCTCCGGAAGCGCTGTCTGTACATCTCGTACCACTTTTTCAATTGTATGTGCTTCATTGTAGCACGGAATCAACACTGCAATCTTATCCATCACAACCACCTGTTTCATTCAAAGGACTCTTTACCACATTCCCAATATGCTTTTAACTTGCTCCTATTTGTGAAAATACGTAACCAGCTTCTTTACTGCATGAATCACATCCTGCACATCTGTGTCCGTCATTGCATAGTAAAGAGGAAGACTCATGGATTCCATATAATAGCTTTCTGCATTAGGACATAAGCCCTTTTCGTAGCCCAGCTTCTCATAATACGAGTGCCAATATACTGGCAAATAATGAACCTGTGAATGAATATTCTCTGCATGAAGTGCATCAAAAAACTCACGTCTGTCACAGGAAAGCTTCGCTAAATCCAAACGCAGAATATACAAATGCCTCGTCGTATCAGACTGCGGTATTTCCTGCTGTACCTTGATTTCCGGCATCTCTCCAAAGGCCTCATTATACATTTTCACAATTTCTTTTCTTCTTGTCGAAAATGCTTCCAGCTTATCCAGCTGACTGATTAAGAGTGCCGCCTGAATATCCGTCATACGATAATTGTATCCCAAAGTCACCTGTTCATTGTACCAACCTGCATCCGTGGGATGTACCATCTCCTCCCTGTCTCTGGTTATTCCGTGGGAACGAAACAGTTTCAATTTTCGATATAAGGTCTCATCATTAGTCATTACAGCACCACCCTCACCGGCTGTAACGGTTTTTACCGGATGGAAGCTAAAGGTAGTCATATCCGCTATACTGCCCACTGCCTGACCATTGTACTTGGTGCCGATAGAATGTGCCGCATCTTCTATCAAAGTCAAATTATGCTTGTGGCATATCCTTCGGATTTCGTCTAACTCAACCGCCTGCCCCGTAAAGTCAACTGCCACCACTGCTTTTGTTTTTTCTGTAATCTTCTCTTCAATACAGGCAGGATCAATATTATAAGTCAAGGGATTAATATCTGCAAATACCGGTGTGGCACCACAATAAAGCACACAATTTGCAGATGCAGCAAAAGTAATAGGACTTACAATCACTTCATCTCCGGGGCCGATTCCTGCCGCCATGGCTGCAATATGTAATGCTGCCGTTCCGTTGCTGACTGCCACTGCATATTTTGCACCTGTTATTTCACAAAGCTTTTGCTCCAGTTCATCTATCTTAGGTCCACAGGTCAATGTACTTCTTAATGTCGCCGCCACTGCCGCAACATCCGCATCATCAATATACTGTTTTCCGTACGAAATAGGCGTGGTACGCACAGGTGTGCCGCCTTTCATTGCCAATTGTTCCATAGCATCTTCCTCTTTCTAATCATTCTGCTTCTTGCTTCTATACACCAAACTCTTGCATTTGTTATAAAATCCGGCCCATTTAGAGCTTTCTGCCATCTTGGTCCGAAGCGGAGCCAGTGTAACAGCCATGACGGCTTTATAACGCAATAACTGCCCCTTACTCATATACTTTTCTGTAATTTCCTTATGTTCCGCCTTGGAGCGCCGACGATTCTCCTTTGTTTCCGAAAAACCTCCGCCTTCATAAGACGCAATGATCACATCAATATACTGCGGCTTTGCCTCCTTACAAAAATAACACCACAAAAAGTGCTCATAATCCGCTCTCACTCTGTATTTGGGTTCATATCCCCTTTCTTCAAACAAAGAATAATGATAAATACAGGTCTGATGGCAAGGCACGTTTCTATAACAGCCAAAATCATCTATCTTCGGATTAGAGGGTACGATTTGCTCCCTTAAATTATCGTAGATATTTCCGTAAAAAATCTTTGCGGAACTTTTCTGTTGTAATGCTTTGTCTATGTTTTCAGATATTTTTGCCAACACATCAGTATCCGCAAACAAATCCCCGCAATTCAGAAAATAATAGTACTCTCCTTTTGCTTCTTTCGTCGCTTGATTCATGCCTTCATAAATACCGGTATCCTTACGTGAAGTAATTCTCACTTTATCTGCATATGCCGGACAGGTTTGTAAATATGCCTCCAGCGTCGCTATGGAATCATCCTTGGAACCACCATCTTTTACTACCACTTCATAGTCCGGGCAGGTTTGACTTAATATACTTTTTACCGTCTCCAACAGTTTTTCCCCTGAGTTCAAGGAAACAACCAATATGCTAAACTTAATTAATCTGTCCATAATTTTCCTATCCATGACCTTTGCCGGGTCTGTGTCATTCTTACTTTTTTGCCTCTTTCATGCCGCGGCACATAATGCCATATGCTTCTTTCACTGAAATATCCTTACAAAGCTCCGACTTATGTTTTAACAACCAGCGAATGGACATTACTTTAGCCAGTCTGCCGTATAGAAAACGATACAGAACTCCTCTGTCAAAAAAGAACTTTTCGTTATAGCCCGTAAACCATGTAGACTCTCTTTTCTTTTCTGCCCCAATATGCACCGGCACCTTGTAAACCTTGAGTCCGCATTTCATACAATCCCGCAGAAACAGACTATCTTCCCCGTTGCTGTATTTTGCGCCTCCGCCAAACAGCAAAGAGAAGGTAATATTGTTTTTATGCACCTTTTCTCTTTTCACCGCGAAGCTATACGTAGGGTATCGTCCTGCATTGTACCAGCGCACTCTGCCAAATGCATCAGTGTGATAGGTTTCCCGTCCTTCACTTGCCTTTACATTAAACAACAGCATATCCGCTTCCGGATGTGCTTCAAACTCATCCAAAATCTTCTGCTCATAATCCTTGCAATATACAATATCTTCATCCGAAAATACAATAATATCCGCCTCCGAATGTAAAAGTGCCGTATTACGATTCAACCCGACGCCTTTGTCAGGCATGGCAAAGTAACGAATCTTGTGACCCTTATATTCAATTTCCTCATACCTGCCATCGTCCTTCTGACTAACAATAATGGCATCACTTTCTATTTGCATTTCTTCAGCCAATTCCAAAGGCTTCTTTTGGACTGCTGCCACCAGCAACTGCAAAGTCATATATTGCCTCCTGCTACTCTTTTCTGCCGGAATCTTTCATTTCCTGCTTCAAAGCGGTTATCTGCTCACTTTCCACACCTTCCGTGCTATCCGGCCAGAACAATATCTTTAATGTTAATAACATTAACTGAATATCCTTCCAAAATGAATAATTCTCAATATAAGTCAAGTCCAGCTTCAGTTTGTCGTACGGTGTTGTATTATACTTTCCGTACACCTGCGCATATCCTGCCAAACCGGCCTTTACCTTCATACGATATGCAAATTCCGGCATTACCTCCATATATTGTGCAATAATTTCCGGTCTTTCGGGACGAGGGCCGATAAATGACATATCCCCCTTCAAAATATTAATTAACTGGGGCAACTCATCAATTCTAACCTTTCGGATAAACTTTCCGATAGGCGTGATTCTGTCATCATTCTTAGTAGCCAGTCTGGCTACACCGTCTTTTTCCGCATCCGTACGCATGCTTCGGAATTTCATAATATGAAACTCTCTTTGATCCTTGGTACAACGTACCTGCTTGTAAAGAACAGGACCTCTGTCATACAATTTGATGGCAATAGCCGTTATCAACATAATGGGCGATGCCAGCACAAGAAGAACAAAAGAGCAGACAATATCCAAGGTACGTTTCGCAAAACGCTGTTCCATAGTCAGGCTGTATTCTCTCGTCAACAATATAGGCGTATCAAACAAATGCAGTTCCTCTGCGCCGAGCATAATAACATCTGTAATCTTTGGCATAACATAAAAGCGAATAGAATGGGCATAACAGAATTTCAAGAAGATATTTCTCTGCTGCGTTGAAATATCCCAAATAACAACTGCCTGGTAAGAACCACCCTCGTAGCCTGTCAGAATTTCCTTTTGAATTTCCTCTTCTCCCACAGAAACGTGAATGCATTTCACAATATCGTATTTGTCCTTTCTGTCGGAAAACTTGTTCAAAATACCTTCAATGGGTCTGTCTCCGTGAATCAACAACATTTTCCTTGGCGGAAAAAAAGATTTATAAATCCAGTAAGCAATATTATTCCAAAGAATGGCTACAATTACCTGAGCAACAATCATCAGCATAAACATTTGAAGAATAAAAAGCTGCTTTGCCATAATTGATAATTCTGCATATATAATTACATTTGTCGCTAACAATGCAAATACTTGTGAAAAAACAACTTCCGAGTTCTTTAAATATCCGATTCTGACCCCGCCGTACATTTTGGAGAGAAACAGAAGCAATATTCCATACATACCCGCTTCCAGCAAGTCGGCCCTGAAATAATACGGTACACCCGTCAGCTGTGTGATACTGGGGGCGAAATTAATCTTCCAAAAATAGAAGAAGATTCCTGTCTCCAGCAATAGGCAGACGCCGGACAGCAATAACAAAATTAATCTTTTATAGGTTTCTAACTTTCGCATAATCATACGCTCCTAAAACTCTGGTATAATATTAAACTCTTCTGAGCACTGCTCTGACTGCCCAAAAGCAGAAATTGTAACAGCTGTAAGGAATGGACAGTTTTTCTGCTTTACGGTATAAATTCCATATCCTTTTAATCGCTACAAACTTATTTGAAGATAATGAAACAGAAGGCCTTCTGTAATAAACCAGATTCTCATCCAATCCATATGCATCGTATCCGCTTCGCAATATCTTCCACCACAGAGCTGTATCCTCACTTTTTATATTAGGCATAACCAATAAGGATTTGTCTATTTTTCCCGTATCAAACATTACGGTAGAGGTAAAAATCGTAGTATTCTTCAACGCCTTCCGGTAAACCAGCTTATCCGGAACCGACACCACCTTGCCCAAGCCTTCTCCGTTTTCATCCGCAAACTCATAGCCGGTAAAAGCAAATGCCACATTCTTCTCATTTAAAAAACGCACCTCTTTTTCCAGCTTGTCTGGCTTCCACAAATCGTCCGCATCCAAATAAGCAATATATCGCCCTTTTGCCTCTTCTACGCCTCTGTTTCTGGCAAGGGCTGCACCCTTGTTCTCTTCCTGAATAAATAAATGAATTCTACTCTCTGACTTAGCCGAAATATATTTGGCAATTATTTCAATTGTCGGATCCTTCGGGTCGTCAACAACCAACAGCAGCTCCCACTCGGTATAGCTTTGCGCTCTCACGCTATCCATGGTTGCTTCAATATACTCTTCTGCATGATACACCGGAACCACTATACTGACTGTTTCATTCATTTCTTTCTCCTACTATTTCAACAAATATACTACATACCGTTCTACATACTCTTTTTGAACATTTATATATTTATTTTCTATCGTTTCCAAAATTATTGCATCCAGTTTTTCTGATGTACTATCCGGTAACACAATAACATTAACTCCGGATTCCATTATACTTGAAAATATCTCCGGCAGTTGTTCAACAATTTCATACTTCTCATATAATACAGCTTCCTCAGCTCCGCCGGATTCCATCGCCAAAGTACTCACAGAGTTCATCCACTCATAGGCCCGGATAAGTTCCGGAGAATAAGACTCATAGTCATATGCGCCTGCCTTTGGATCCCACATATCCATACCATACGCAAGCCTGATTTCTCCGGTTTCGCGTCGCAGATCCTGCATAATATCCTTCGGTCCCCACAATATCGGTACCGCCATATCCGCATCTGCCTTTATGACCGATACAATCTCCCTTGTCAAAGCGTTGCTTTTTGCTGTATCCCCTGTTGCAGTTTTCAGGCATCCCTGATTGCCGCAAAAGAACAAAAGCACCAAAAGCGCCAGCCACCAAATCAGCTTTCCATGTTTTTCCTTCTCTGCTTTCTCATAAAACAAAGCTCCCCCATATCCTACCACAGCGGCTACCGGTACCATACTCCATACCCACTCATAATCATAATAGGCGCTTTGATAAATCACGGCCAAAACTGCTGTTACAGGAAACAGTAACATAAGGGACATACCGGCTGAATATACCAAAAAGCGATTGTTCACTTCACTGCTTTGTTTCTTTTCTGCCATCCACAACAGCAACAACACACACACAAGAATAACAATCGTTTTGTCATTGCTGAAATAGGTTTCCATCCCTTTGATAGTTCTTTCAAAATATAACATCAATGCACTCATGCCAAATCCTCCTTATTACGGAAGATTTGCAGCAATTTATGCGCTTTTCCTCTTTTTTTATCCAATATAGTCAACAAACCGATGCCTGCCAAAATAACTGTACAAACACCCAATCCCCAAAAAGTCCATACAATACAAGCCTCTGCAAATACGCAAAGAATTGCTTTCCACCATTGCTTTTGCAAAGAAACTGCAACAGCATATGGTACCAGGACCATATTTCTGACAGTTGTTCCCAAATATCCGCCATGGAGCAATCCAAATCCGCTTGTAGCAAAGCTACCATCCGAAAACCAGACAAATAATGCAACAACTACCAAAAAAGTATATCTTTTTTTTGCCGCTTCCCAGCCAAACAGCACGCCACTCAAATAGTAATAACTCAAATAGGAAACCAGTAAAATCACTACAGGTACTATATGACAGATTATCAGTTCTGCATCCTGATGAAACAGCTGACTCAGCATCGCATATACCGTAGGGAGGCACAAAACAGAATACCGTAGGGGAATCAAATCTTCATTAGCGCGTCCTGTCAGCGGTAACACTCTATAGATTCCGTCTTCACTCAGAAAGCTTCTGGTGGTTTCCACCATAATGTCGCCGGATATTACAATGGGATTTCTGCAAAAAACAAATAGCGCCTGTAATAATAGTATTCCTACAAACAAAAAAGGAATTGCCGAATATGCCAGAGTTGAAACCTTCCAAACGGCGAATCTGTCTCTTTGCTTTTTATAAAAAAGAAAAATAAGTATAAAAGACAGGACACTCACTGCCAGCAAAAAAAGGCCCCACAAACTGTTGCATACCTGAAGGGACACATTTTTAAACATGCCTAATATATGCACCGCTTCCGAAATTCCTATGCACACGATTATCCCCAATATGGCGCCTTCAGAAAATGTTATCTGATAAGTGCTTCTTTTTCTATATACAATTGTCAATATTCCAAGACCTATGGCGGATGGAATAATTATCAAACATAACCACAAAAGCACTATCACCTGTCGTGACCTCCGGCTTCCTAAAAATATCTATAGTTATTAGCATTATATCACAACTCTCCGCATATACACAAGAAATAACGATTTTAACATAAAAAAAGGAGCAGATGCTTCATCTCCCCCTTTACACAATTGCACTATGTAATACATCCTATTCTTACATTGATTTAATGTCCAAACGCATCTTGTCTGCAATTCTGGCAATATATTCACTATTTGTCGGTCTGCTTTTCCCCTGTTGAATCGAATATCCGAACAGATTTTCAAAGGTCTCGGCATTCCCTCTGGTCCAAGACACCTCAATGGCATTGCGAATGGCTCTCTCCACCTTTTGGTCAGTTGTTTTAAAACGTTTTGCAATAATTGGATACAGAAGCTTGGTTACACTGCTTACCGCTTCCATATCTCTTCCCGACAGCAAAATTGCATCCCTCAAATAATGATAGCCCTTTAAATGTGCAGGAACCCCAATATCCAACATGAGCTCCGTTATATATTTCTCCAACTCGTAATCTTCTACTGCTACAATTTCCATCAGAAAATTTCCCCTTTCACATGTCGACTACTGCTCTTTATTGCGACCGACTACATTATCTTATCATACCTGTCGAATAAAGCAATTGCTTTTCACCGCACATATCTACAGGGAACATCCCAAACTACTATATTTCTTCTTTTACCAAATATATTGGACGTTCTTTGACCTCCATATATGTTTTCGCCAAATATTGTCCCAATATTCCCAAACAAAACAGCTGCACTCCGCTTATCAGCGAAATGATACATACCAAAGACGGCCATCCCGAAACCGGGTCACCAAACACCAGTTTACGGAAAATGGTTATCGCAATCAAAACAAAGGCAAGTACACAGAAAATGACACCCATAAATGATGCAAACATAAGGGGCGCTGTGGAAAAGGCTGTAATTCCTTCTATGGAGTATTTTAACAGTTTCCAAAAGCTCCACTTAGTCTCTCCTTTTATGCGCTCCACATTTTCAAATTCCAACCATTTGGTTTTGAATCCAACCCAGCCGTAAATACCTTTGGTAAAGCGATGATATTCCTTCAATTGGAGAATGGAATCCACCATCTGTCTGGTCATCATTCGATAATCTCTGGCACCATCCATGATTTCCGTTTGCGAAATACGCTTCATGAGTTTATAAAAGCATCTTGCAAAAAAAGAACGTATTGCCGGTTCACCCTTGCGCGATACTCTTCGAGTTGCAACCGAATCATATCCCTGCAGGATATAGGAGTACATCTCCGGCAAAAGAGCGGGCGGATCCTGCAAATCCACATCCATAATTACCACGTAGTCTCCCTTGGACTTTTCCAGCCCGGCATACATGGCAGATTCTTTCCCAAAATTCCTGGAAAAAGAAACTAAACGCACTCTCTCATCACGTTCTTTCAGACTTTTGACATTTTCTACAGTACGATCTGTGGAGCCGTCATCAATAAACAACATCTCCATTTCCAAGTCATTTTCTCCCAGAAAGGATTCATACTTCATAACTTCCGAATAAAAAAGTTCAATATTTTCTTCCTCATTAAAACAGGGTACTATTATACTCAATAATTTCATATGCCACATCCTTTCTGTTCCATGTAAAAAGTATACCCATTTATTATACAGAATGCAAGTTATTCGTTTTACATTTTTTCTGTTCCGAAGTCTAAATATCAAAAAATTGTAAATGTTATTAGTATAACTTTCAAGGATGGTGTGATATGTATTTTTTTAAAGAACTGATAAATAATCCCATATTTATGACTGCCGCTTGGGGCTGGCTGGTTGCACAAATCACCAAACTGCTTCTTCACCTGTTACTCACCGGACATCTATCCCCCGAACGTCTTATCGGAAGCGGCGGAATGCCCAGTTCACATGCCGCTACCGTTTCTGCATTGGCAACAGCCACTTATCTGGAATTCGGTGCCGGCAGCTTTGCATTCGCAGTCGCACTTCTTTTTGCAATTATTGTAATGTATGATGCTGTAGGAGTAAGAAGGGAAACAGGCATTCAGGCCAAACTGCTCAATGATATTATAGCAATTTTGGAGGATATGGAATGCCCCGAAATAACAGAATATAATAAATTGAAGGAATTGATTGGACACACTCCTATTCAGGTTTTGGCAGGCGCAGTTCTGGGAATTGCCGTGGGTCTCCTTTATCCCGCATAACAAACTTACCTAATCAAAAACCCTGCATAACCCACCTTTCGGTACAATTATGCAGGGTTCAAATTATTTACTGCCCAAATTCAAACGATTAATTGCTGAGAAAATTGCTCTTACGGATGCGCGGGTAATATTGGAACTTACACCTACACCATAGGTAACTCTGCCTGTATCACTATCCAACAAATGAATATATGCTGCCGCCTGAGAGTTGGAACCACTCTGTAATGCATGCTCTTCGTAATCCAAAATCTTAATATCAAGACTCAAGTCCATTGCCAGACCACGTTTTACAGCATCAATAGGACCATTTCCCACTGCCTCGAAGCTTCTTTCCTTACCATGATCGGTATATACCACAGTTACCTTTGTATCGAAAGAGGTTTTTGCGGTATCACTTAAATCATCTATCTTCATGCTGCGGAAGTGAATAGGCTCTTTCTGGTCCAGATATTCTGCACGGAAGTGATCCATAATCTCCTCAGGTGCCACTTCACCCTGCTTTTCAGAAACATTCTGAATAACAGTTGCAAATTCTTTGTGCATTGCCTTAGGAAGCTTGAAGCCGAAATAGGTATCCATAACAAATGCCACGCCTCCCTTTCCGGACTGAGAATTAATACGAACAATAGGTTCGTACTCTCTGCCGATATCTGCCGGATCGATGGGCAGATAGGGAACCTGCCAGTATTCACTTCCACGCTCCTTCATGGCCTTAACACCCTTGTTAATTGCGTCCTGATGAGAACCGGAAAAAGCGGTAAATACTAATTTACCCGCATAAGGATGTCTGGGATGAATAGGAATCTTGCAACATCTTTCATATATCTCAATAATGTCATTTACTCTTTCAATATTAAGTTCCGGATTAATACCCTGAGAGAACATATTATAGGCAATATTCAAGATATCTACATTACCGGTACGTTCACCGTTACCAAAAAGCGTTCCCTCCACACGGTCTGCTCCCGCCAACAAAGCAAGCTCTGCACTGGCAACACCGGTACCTCTGTCATTATGGGGATGTACGCTGATTACCAGACTTTCCCGATTCTCCAGATGTTTAATCATCCATTCAATCTGGTCTGCATACACATTGGGTGTATTCATTTCTACCGTAGAAGGCAGATTTACAATCATCGGATTTTCAGGTGTAGGTTGCCATTCTCTCTGTACTGCATTACAAATATCCAAAGCAAAATCCAATTCTGTGCCGGTAAAGCTTTCCGGTGAGTACTCCAGAATAATCTTACCAGGAAATTTTTCTGCACGCTCTTTTACCATTCTGGTACCCTTTACCGCAATATCAATGATATGCTCTCTATCCATATTGAACACAACATCTCTCTGCAAGGTAGAAGTAGAATTGTAAATATGTACAACTGCCTGCTTACAACCTTCAATCGATTCAAAGGTTCGTTCAATCAGTTCTTCACGACACTGAACCAACACCTGCACACGCACATCATCCGGAATTAATTTTCTGTCGATTAATTGTCTCAGGAAATCGTACTCAATCTGACTTGCTGCAGGAAATCCAATTTCGATTTCTTTAAAACCCAAATCAACCAAAAACTGAAACATCTCTATTTTTTCATTAACCACCATAGGGTCAATCAATGCCTGATTTCCGTCACGCAAATCCACACTACACCAAATGGGTGCTTTCTCTATTTCTTTATTCGGCCACTCTCTGGTGGGATAATCCACTACCGGATTTTTGCGATATCTCTTATAGTTTAACATAATACATCTCCTCCATTGCTATTATCAAATAATAACACAGCCCATCCTTAGGGATGGGCCACGCTCCTGATTATTCACCTAAACCGTCTTCTACTGCTGCCACCAGCGCCGCCAAGGCCTCTTCTTCATCCTCACCCTGACATACCAGCTCTATCTCGTCGCCGCTCTTGATACAAGCGCCCAACACACTGAGTACACTTTTAGCATTTGCAGTGCTTTCCCTGAAATTAAATGTTATTAAGGATTTATAATTCATCGCTTCTTTACATAGGATTCCCGCCGGTCTTAGATGTAGCCCTGTGGGATTTTTAATAATAACTTTCTGGCTTACCATTGCCACACCTCCATTGTCTGTTATCATAACACGAAAACTTGAGAATCTCAACTATTTTATTGTAGCTGGTTTTCTGCAGTGTCATCAACCGGTTCAACAGCAAACTCAATATTTACAGTTACTTCGCCTACCTGCTTAAATTGCTCAGGCACAATCAATTCAACCGGTAATGCATGTATTCCCAGTGGCAGAGAATCTGCCTCCAATGATTCAAACCATTCTGTAACATCAACGGTTCCCGTGATACCGCCTGCCACATCCAATTCAGCCTTCAATCCACTTAGGGTTACTGCCGGCATACTAATGTTATCCGGGAATTGCGCAACATATCCTTCCGGAATATTCGTCAAGGTTATATTGTCTTTTACCAAGGTGATTTTCTTTTCGGCAACAGGTTCCACTTCTATAATAACAGTTACCTTGCCATCAAAATCCGCTTCTCCAAAATATACATTATTAGCCAAATAGTTTTTCAGGTCAATTATTTTCTCTACATTTCCCGTAGCGCCCGTCACATCCAATTCCTTTAACGGAATGGAAACCTTGTTGATTTTGTTCAATGTAGTACCGGGTCCTGCTACAACTACTCTATCCGGGCTTACCGTAACAATACCGTTCAGAAGATACCCCTCTGCCGGCACTCCGCTTACTGAATACTCAATCGGCACTTCCTTTGTGGTATGAACATCCACCGTTACCTTAATAGCATCTGTATTTTTGGTTACATTCGGATAAGACACTTCTTTTCCGGTAGCATCCAGCAAATGCACATCCACACGTGCAGAAAGCTCTCCAGCCTTTGCTCCGGCCACATCAACATAAACGACAGCTTTGGTAACCTCATTAATTTTTGATTGGGGGCCGGCAATTTCCAGTCGGTTCTGCTCCAGAGATACTCCGCCAACCAAATAGCCTTCTGCCACATCACCAACCAGCTTATATTCAATATTAATCCACTTACTAACCTTTTCCTCTACTCTTAATTTCACGTTAGTAATACTACCGGAAATATTGGTTACCTGATTACTGTATTTGGGACACAAAAATTCAATAGCCACCGTTTCTGCAACCGTAATTTCTCCCAGATCCGCCTGTGCAATAATGTCTGATGCCTCTATGGTTTCTCGTACACTCAACGGTGCATCAAAGGAAACCGTTTTGATTACATCCGTTTCATCGAGGATTTCCCAAACCATTCCTTTCGCTTCCAGCTCTTCTGTATTAATCAGATTTACCTTGATATTGGCAAAACTCTTTTCCCTTACCGGGTCGTCTATACTGATTACCATAAACCACAAAACAAAAGCAAGCACTAAGGATATCAGCTTGAGTCCCCAATTATCCAGCAACAATTTTTTTAACTTTTGTTTCATGCCTTTGCCTTTCCTTTTCTGATACGAATTCTCTGCTTCTTGGTATCCTTCTCTATATCAATTAATTCCATTAATCTTTCCTTCAACTTTTCGCCATCAAAATTTCTTTGCAATTTGCCGTCTACTGCCACGCTGATATTTCCGGTCTGCTCTGATACAATTACCGTAACGGAATCTGTCTCTTCAGAAATACCCACACCGGCTCTGTGTCTGGTACCAACTGCTTTACTCAAATTCTCCTGCGCCGTCAGTGGCAGATAACAGGTTGCAGAAACAATACGATTGCCTCTTATGATTACAGCGCCATCATGTAACGGTGTATTATGTTCAAAAATATTAATTAACAGCTGACTGCTGATAAGCGCATCCACATCAATGCCGCTCTCAGCGTATTTTGCCAGGGATTCTTCCTGTTCAATTACGATCAAAGCACCTGTTTTTACTTTACCCATTTCTACACAGGCATGGGTAATCTCCTCGATTGTTTTAATACTGATCCCCTGTTCTCCGTTTGTAGAATCAAAAGGAAGCACTGCAGCCATAATATTTTTTTTGCCCAATTCTTCCAAAGCTCTTCTAAGCTCCGGTTGCAAAACAATGAGCAATGCCATTACCGCATATCCGAGCACATTCTCTGCCAGCCATAAAATGGTATGCATCTTAAATACAAATGCCAAAGCTCCGAATACAGCAATAACAATCAAGCCCTTCAACAAAGCCCAAGCTCGGGTCGTCTTAATCCAGAGCATAATATGGTACACTAAAAAGGCGATAATTAAAATCTCTAAAACATCGCCAAATTCAATACTTGCCACATATCTTCTTAGCCCAAGAAAAACCTCTTTAAAATCTTCCATTTACTTATCCCTGCTTGTTGTTTAGTTCTCTTCATCCAAATCTTCAAAAAACGCTTCTATTTCACTTACTTCACGTCTTCCGATGGTAACACTTTTGCCTCCGGATGCTTTTTCTCTTTGCATTCTGTCTTTTCTTTGTCCGTTTGTTCTCTCTACTGTAACATGCCTTTCAGCCACACCGTTTCTCTCCTGGTTTTCCCTATCACGATGCATATCCTGCTTCTGGGCATTAATTCGTTTTACCTTCTTCTCCGGTGCAGCCACAGTCATCTTGGGAACCGCCTTAACATAATAATAATACTCATCATCTTCAAACTGGACATTCTCTATTCTGCTGTAGTCAATTGCAAAACAAAAGAATTCAAAAACCTTTGCCACTGCCAATGCCAACACCAGACTCAAAATTGTCATACCAATGGAAATATTAGTATCATACATTAAATCGCCTATCAATAAAACAATAAAATTAACAATGGTGCCGGCCACCATGGCAATTGTCCACGCATACTCAATGGCCATTCTTCTAATCATATACACCACTATAATAGTAAATGCAAATGCAATCAGCGTTACCAGCAGTTCTTTGTTTTTTAACAAACTGTCCACTATCAATCTGATTTTGGCATTTACTTCTTCCTCGCTCATGGCATTAATGATAACTGCATTGTCCACCACAGTATTAAACAATTGGTAGCCCACCATGCCGCAGATAACTGCAAAAATTGCTCCGGGTGTTGATAACAAGCCTACTATAACGGGCACGATACACGGCAGTTTCATTGCCGCTAAAATGCAGGTAAAAATCAGTACCAGCGAATGTCCCGCACAGAATCGAAAAAACACCAAAAACAGTATCATGTACACTGCAAATGCCACAATTGCCACCTCAAGGGACAGCGCATAAATGTGTGCCATACTGAGTACTACTGCAAAAAAGATAACAAACCCGTTTGGCAAAAAAGAGCACATCAGCGAAAGAATCAGTACCAGTCCAAGGTTATCCAGCTGGTACATATACCCCATTTTGCCGCTGACAATACTCAGCATCGTAAATGCCAACATAAACTTTAATACAGGCAAAACAATAAATTCACTTTTATTATATAATTTGATCACTTGATCTCTTAACTCTAACAAACTTCTCATTCTCGCCTCCGCACCAATCATCATATGACTCTGACCCTATGATTGATGATACATGGAATTTAATTTCTTCAAATTCTGATAATAGCGTTTAATGCTTTTCTTTGCCTTGATAAATCGGATTGTAAAAACAATATATGTCAAAAGCCCGTATATTACCAAAAAGACAATATAATATGCTATTACATTTTTTGCTAACGCAGCGAAGTCAATATTGTACAAATTCATCAACATTTCTTCGTAAAAATAAAGCAAATAGACTCCCAAGCCTAATAAGAATGCCAACGTTCCGCTCAACACAGTTCTCAATAAATGCAAAGAAATAAAATCTCCTCTGAAATATTTTCCTATGGGCATTGTGCGCTTCCCCTCGCCTTTTTCATAAACGGCAAGATGCGTCATCAAAACAATTTTTTCTTCGTTTACCATTTTTCACTCCTACTTAGAATCCAAGAAACGCATTCTGCTGTCTTTGGATTTACGTTCTGCCGGATGTTCTACTGCGGGTTGCTGTCCTCTCAGCACACTCTTAAAGCCGTTTGCTATGTTTGCCTTACATTTTTCACAATACTTTCCGCAACGAATCAGACTTCCGCAGCTCATACAGGTAAGCATAAGGGGAGAACCCTCTGTCAACTCCAGTCTTTCTTCTCGCAACCACTGATTTACCTGTGAGGTTTCCACATCACAATCCAGAGATACCTGTTGAATACCAACACCGGGATTTTCACGAATATACTCCCTGACAAGCTGAAACTTCTCTTCCATCTTTTCTCTGCACGCCGGACACATGAATGCACCGGAAATATAGTTAAATAATCTGCCACAACCTCTACAATTCTTAACGTTCATAATTCCTCCGTATCCCCTAAACAGTTTCCCCGATTGCCAACGTAATAAAATATATCTTTTTTACGCCGGCATGCCGAAGAACTTTAGCTATTTCATCAATTGTGCTACCTGTAGTATAAATATCGTCGATAATTACAACTACCTTTAATTTTACACCATTTTCCCCCAGAATAAAAGCCTTTTTCAAATTATTTAGTCTTTCTTCAGGATTTAGCATTTTCAAGGGCTTCGTGTTACGTACTCTCCTCACCAAATCTTCATACACCGGCAAATTCGTTTCGCGTCCCAGCGCCTTTGCCAAAAGCACCGATTGATTATATCCCCTGACGCGCGCCTTCCCCGGATACATGGGTACCGGCAATAAGCCATCTGCCTGAATTTCCCTCAAAAAATCCTTTAAATAAAAGGCCATTTCCTCTCCGAATACCTCTGCATACTCCCGTCTGCCGCTGTACTTGAAACGATATAGTGCCCGAGCCACTGAGCCATATTCATACAAGGCTCTGCCCGCATCAAAGTAATGGGTTCTTTCCGCACAATCACTGCAGTATTCTTCCTCCTCCGACTCCAAATGCTTTCCGCATTTACAGCACCGCGGCGGCAACACATATTGCATTTTCCCCTGACACTGTCTGCAGATACCCTGCTCCTTTAACAGTACTACTTCGTCGCAAATAGGACATCTTGGCGGAAACAACAGTTTCCCTATTCCGTTCCATATTTTTCTTAAAATCAAGCTTACTTACCTCCGTAAGCCTTCTCCGCATTTCCCGTATTTATTCACCTTCCATAAGTTCTGCGAACTCCCGTATCCGCAAATCCAAGGATGTATATCTCTTATTTTCACTTTCGTTTTCAATCATTTCCCGCACCGTATCACTGCTCCCCAAAATCGTCACACAGCTTCGTGCCCTGGTTACCCCCGTATAAAGCAAATTCCGGTTAAATAACATTCTGGGACCGCTCAACAAGGGCATGATTACTGCCGGATACTCACTTCCCTGAGATTTGTGAATGGTCACTGCATAGGACAATTCCAATTCATCCAGCAGAGAAAAAGGATATGTCACTCGTTTTCCTTCATCATATTCCACTACCAGCTCCGATACCTGCTCGTTAATGGACAAAATTCTGCCGACATCACCGTTAAACACACCCATACCACCATCCACAGGAATACCGTATCTGCTTACCACCTCCCATTTCAGTTGGTAATTATTGCGGATCTGCATCACTTTATCTCCCACGCGGTAAATCGTATCTCCGCTTATATACTCCTGCTTCCCCGGTGCAGGCGGATTCAGATATTCCTGCAAAATGCCATTCAGAGTTTCCACCCCCAGGCTCCCCTTTCGCATGGGCGTCAGCACCTGGATGTCATAGGGTGTTGCGTTCACATACTTAGGCAATTTATCCCTAATCAACTGAATCATATGCTTATATATTACATTCACATCATTTCTTTCCAGCAGGAAAAAATCCTTACTCTTATTATCCAGAGAAATCTGTTCCCCTCTATTAATATGATGTGCGTTAACAACGATATCACTTTCCTGTGCCTGCCGGAATACCTTTTGCAAAACCACCATCGGAAACACTCCGGACTGCATAATATCGCGCAAAACCTGCCCCGGGCCCACACTTGGCAACTGATTCACATCTCCGACCAATATCAATCTTGTGCCCGGCACAATAGCACTCAGAAGCGCCCGGAAAAGATGCAAATCCACCATGGACATCTCATCAATAATAATGACATCCGCTTCCAAAGGATTCTCCGTATTGCGTTCAAAATGTACACTCCTCTTATTTTCATCGGATAAGGCTCCGTTTAACTCCAGCATACGGTGAATGGTTCTTGCCTCAAAGCCGGTCGCCTCTGTCATTCGCTTTGCGGCACGTCCCGTAGGTGCCGCCAGCATAATATCGCAGCCCTCCTGTTCAAAATAGCGGATAATTGCATTAATGGTGGTGGTTTTTCCTGTTCCGGGGCCGCCCGACAAAATAAATAATCCGTTTTGTATAGCTCCCATAACCGCCTGCATCTGCAATTCATCTGCCTGCATATCGAGTTCTCTGGAAATGCTTTTCAACGCACTCTGCACATACTCTTTTGACTGGCGCAAAGGCATATTCAAGTCAAACAGCATACGCGCACAGCTTAACTCTGCATAGTAGTAGGAAAATGCATATACACATTCCCCCTTAATGACCAGCTTCTTATCCATCATCAGATTATCCACTTGGGGGCGTATATTTTCCACAGGCACCTGCAAAAGATAAGACGCTCTCTCCAAAAGCTTTGCCATAGGCAGATAACAGTGGCCTTCTCCGACTGCCTGCAGTAAGGTGTACAAAATTCCGCTTCGGATACGATAATCCGAATCCGCATGAATGCCGATTTGCGTTGCAATTTCATCTGCAATTTTAAAACCGATACCCTCAATATCCTCCGCTAATCTGTAAGGATTTTCATTGATTACGCCATACATATTTATTCCGTAGGTATCATAAATACGAATGGCCAAGGCATTGGAAATACCAAACCTTTGCAGGAAAATCAAGGCATCCCTCAAATCCTTGCGTTCCTCCATCTGCTCCGCGATTTCTCTGGCTTTCCGCTCACTGATCCCCTTTACCTCTGCCAGACGCTCCGGTTCCTCCTCCACAATGCGGAAGGTATCTTCTCCAAACATCTTTACAATACGCTTTGCCAAAGCAGCTCCAATCCCTTTTACTGCGCCGGATGCAAGATATCGTTCAATACTGGCACAATCCGTAGGAGGCACCACCTTGTAAGATGTAATTTTAAACTGCTTTCCGTACATGGGATGCTCCGTATAATCTCCTTCTGCCCGGATACTTTCCCCTTCCGTGATTCCCTTACATAATCCCACACAAATTATGTCTTCTTCGTCCCCTACCAATTCAAATACAGTATACCCATTTTCCTGATTTTGAAAAATAATATGGTCAACATATCCTACTATCTCTTCCATAATCGTTCCCCTTCTTGTCAAAGCCTGCCGTATCCGCACAAAAAGGCTGCCTTTCAGCAGCCTTTTAATTTTACAAATCGTAATTCCTTTTCATTTGTTCATACAGTGTCTGGGCCAATCCCAATCCTCCGGTCTCTGTCGAATCCTCAGCCAGCTTCTGCACCATCTCATCCGTATAATAATCCATTAGATTGGAGGTATATGCTGTTGTATTCTCACTCTTCGGAATAGTATCAATCATCGCTTTGTACATCTGTTCCACAAAGTATGCTTCGAACTGCTTACACGCATCCATCATCTCCGCATCCGTAGCCTGAGTAAAATCGCTTTCCAGCTTACCCTCCAATTTGGAGGCGGATTGGTTATTTGTTTTGTAAACATTGGAATACAAATCAGAAATATTACCGATATCCATTTCTACTTACCTCTCATCACTAACGACGTAAATTATTTGCCTGCTGCATCATTTCATCAGAAGCAGTAATTGCTTTTGAATTTAATTCATAGGCACGTTGCGCCACAATAATATTAATCATTTTATCCTCAAGCTGTACATTGGAGCCTTCCAAATAACCCTGCACCAGATTACTCTTTTTCAACGAATTGTTGGTTGCCTCATTCATAGCCTCACCACTGGCTGCGGTTTCCTTAAACAAACCATCTGCCTGTTTTTCCAAGCCGCCGGGATT
>JAZSII010000005.1:0-3119 GCA_045533725.1 Acetatifactor sp.
ATCGTATTTTTCTAATTCAATTGCAGAAATCATACATTCTCCCCTAAAAGTCTCATATAATCACTGTCGTTTATCATCATACCGGTGAATCTTGGCACACCGAATCTATTAGCAAACATATCACATTTACAAAGAAAAATATAGTAGATATTTTTGCCACACCCACGCAGGGTTTCAAAATTCGCCTGACCCTTTGCAAGAATCACATCTGCTTCGTCCAAAGTTTGAAGCGCCTCTTTTGATACAACATCCAAAAAGGTTCCGGCGATTTCCGTACCATTATCAACCACGCTTCCAACCTTGTCAAGACCTACTTCCAATGCATCTTTCCTTGTGGCATCGTTTAACACCTCACCGCCGCGAACCATGATGTTCAGTTCCGCTTCGGGGTATAGCTCTTTAATCACTTTTAACAAAAGCTTATCCAGAACAATTTCTCCGCAATTGTCAGTTAAAAGTACAATACGCCTTGCCTCGGACAAATCTTTTTTCAATGCATCCAGCACACCTTCATCCACAATACGTTCCTTGGACTGCTGCAATGCCTTCTCCAAATATTCTTCATCCACCGTATGCATGCTTCCAAAGTCAATATAATTGCCGGTCATGGCATACTGTATGGCAGTTTTTAAACTGTCTTCGGTACCTTGGATCTGTGCATAAATCTCAGCTTCCTTGGTAAGCATCATTTGATTATAATACTGCTTTTCTCGGGAGAAATCTTCCATAATGCCAAATTCTTCTCGCAAAGCATTCTTTATAGACTGGGTCACCACCGGTGCTCCCGCATGGGAAGGGGCCTCTGCCACCTGTTTACATACTAACTGTACGTAAGCAAGCTTCTGCATGGGCGAAAATTCCTTTGGTACATTATTTAAATATCGGTTAATAATGCATTTCACACATTCTGTATTAAAACGTAACATATATTCTCCCTATACAAATTTACATGCAAGCTTTACAAGCATTCTGGAGATACTTTCCATAGACTGCACGCAGGCATATTCGAATTTGCCGTGGAAATTGCCGCCACCGGTACATAAATTAGGACAGGGAAGTCCCATAAAGGAAAGTCTGGCACCGTCCGTGCCGCCGCGAATAGGACAAATATTGGGTACAATCCACATATCTTCCATTACCTGCTTAGCGTAGTCAACCAAAAACATGTGCTTTTCAATAATTTCACGCATATTAAAGTAGGAATCCTTCAAATCTACTACTACGGTTCCATCGCCGTATTTCTGATTTAAGAAGTCCGCCACTGCTATAAACTGCGCCTTCTTTGTTTCAAATTTATTTCTGTCATGGTCACGGATAATATAATCCATCTTGGTTTCTTCGGTAGTACCGTTGATACCGCCTAAATGGAAGAATCCTTCATACATTTCCGTATACATGGGGTTTTCAAAAACAGGCAACATACTTTGAAACTCCTGTGCAATCAAAATAGAGTTCTTCATCTTACCTTTTGCTGTACCGGGATGAACACTGCAACCATGTACATATACTTTTGCATTGGCTGCATTGAAGTTTTCATATTCAATCTCACCCAAAGCTCCGCCGTCTACTGTATATGCGTAATCAGCACCAAATAATTTTACATCAAAATAATCCGGACCGGCTCCAATCTCTTCATCAGGCGTAAAACCAATACGTACTTTTCCGTGCTTTACCTCGGGATGAGTCAGAAAATACTCTGCCATATTCATAATTTCTGCAATACCGGCTTTGTCATCCGCACCCAAAAGTGTGGTTCCGTCGGTTACCACCAAATCATTGCCGGTTAATTCCTTCATCTCCGGAAAATCCGCTACTTTCAGTACAATATTCAATTCCTGATTTAAAACAATATCATTGCCGTCATATTCTTCAATAAAACGAGGCTTTACATTTGCTCCACTCATAGCCGGTGAGGTATCCATATGAGCAATAAAACCGATAACAGGTTTCTCCTCATAACCGGGAGTAGCAGGCACAGTCGCATAAACATAGCAATGTTCTGTGTCATAGGTAATCTCCGTAGCCCCCATCTGCTCCAACTCCTCTACAAGCACCCTTGCCAAATCATGCTGTTTAGCTGTACTTGGCGAAAGTCCGGATTCTTCATCCGAACAGGTATCAATCTGTACATACTTCATAAAACGTTCCAATAAAGACATATTTCCCTCTCTTTTCCGATATTCTTTCTGTTATAGAATATCCATTTACTGTAATAATATCGCCAGCCGCAACGAGAACGGCTGGCGCAACATGTAATCTTTTGAATTTTACACATCCAAGAATGTTTTAGGATTTGAGCAATGCTTCAAAGCTTCTTCCTTAGAAATCTTCCACTCTCTGATTAATCTCTTCAAGTCAGCATCCAAGGTATGCATTCCTACATTTGCACCACTCTGGATAGAGCTGGGAATCTGATGTGCTTTGTTTTCACGAATCTGGTTAGAAACCGCATCGGTATTTACCAATACTTCTGTAGCCATAATCATACCCGCATTGTTTTCCATAGGAATCAATACCTGAGACAACACACCCTTTAATACATTTGCAAGCTGTGCTGAAATCTGCTTCTGTGCATGAGGCTCGAACGCTTCAATAATACGTTCTACCGTCTGTGCAGCTGTTGCAGTATGTAAGGTAGATAATACCAAATGTCCTGTTTCAGCAGCAGTAATCGCAGCACGAATAGTAACATCGTCACGCATTTCACCTACCAGAATAATATCCGGGTCTTCACGAAGTGCTGAATACAAAGCCTGTTCATAGCTCGCTACGTCTCTGCCAAGTTCTCTCTGATGAATCATGGATTTTCCGTAAGGATATACATATTCAATGGGGTCTTCAATAGTGATAACGTGTTTATTCATGGTTTTGTTGATATAATCAACCATGGCAGCCATAGTGGTGGTCTTACCACTACCGGTAGGTCCGGTAATCAAAATCAAACCTCTGGATTCATCAACCATTTGTCTGATTACGTCAGGAACACCCAATTCCTCCATACTGGGAATCTTCTTCTGCAAAATACGATAAGTTGCAGCAAGATTATTTCTCTGATGGAAAATGTTGGTACGAAGTCTGGTGCCGTCTAAGTCGGATCGTAGCCATGTCGTTCTGTGAGC
>JAZSII010000013.1:0-9999 GCA_045533725.1 Acetatifactor sp.
ATTTCCAGCAAATCCTCAATATCCGGGCGCGCGGCGGAACCGATTTTCTTTAACATGCTGCCACCTTTTCCGATGATAATACCCTTGTGAGAATCGCGCTCACAAACGATGGTCGCCTCAATATCACAAATATTCTTGCGATATTTCATACTTTCGATACTCACTGCCACGCCATGGGGAATTTCCTCATCCAGACAGCGAAGTGCTTTCTCACGAATCAGTTCCGAAACAATCTGTCGCATGGGCTGATCCGTAATGGTATCCTCATCATAAAATGCAGGTCCGTATGGTAAATACTTCATAATGCAGGAAATCAAAGTATCCGTATTATCGCCCTTCAAGGCAGACACGGGTACAATTTCCTGAAAATCCAGTTCCTTGCGATAGGTATCAATAAAGGGTAATACCTCATCCTTTTTGATGGTATCAATCTTATTAATGACCAAAATCACAGGTGTTTTTACCTTCTTCAACTGTTCAATAATGTTCTGTTCTCCTGCTCCGATATAATTAGTAGGCTCCACCAGCCACAAAATCACATCCACCTCGGACAAGGTACGCTGTGCCACTCCCACCATGTAGTCACCAAGCTTATTTTTTGCCTTGTGAATACCCGGTGTGTCCAAAAACACAATCTGACCTTCCTCAGAGGTATATACCGTCTGGATACGGTTTCTGGTAGTCTGTGGCTTGTTACTGGTAATGGCAATCTTTTGTCCGATTAACTTATTCATCAGGGTGGATTTGCCGACATTCGGTCGTCCGATTAAGGTGGCAAAGCCCGCTTTATATGCTGCATTTTCACTCATTTTGTTCTTTTATCTCCTGTTCTTCGGCTTTCTCAGGACATTCCTCGTCCACACCGTTCGTTTCTGCCTTTTTGCTTCTATCAACGCCCTTACTATTTTTACGCTTTTTTATAATCCGTTTGAAAATTACCACAGCAAGTACAAGCAGGATGCCCCATACTACAAAGTACGGAATACTTACCACAAACCAAATTGCAAACTCCTTCGCTCCGTCTGCCACGTCGTTAACACTCTCTTTAAATCCGTCTGCAATACGTCCCAGTGCCGACTTTTCTTCCACAGGTGTTAATTCCGCAACCTCTTCCACATACATGGAAACCGTGCTGAAATTAATTTGATTGTCAAAGGTTCTGAGCTGGGATTCCATACTTTCAATCTGATATCTCACATCGGAAAGTCTTTGTTCCAGAGTAATAATTTCCTCAATGTAATTCGCCTCATCTATCAGCTCCAGCAAGCGTTCCTGTTCCGCCAGCAGAACCTCTTTATGGCTCTGCAAATCTACATAGGTAAGTGTTACATCCTTCACATTTTCGGAACGTCGGATTACATTACAGCCTTCTTCTACATCATACAAAAATACATCCAATTTGTCCTGAGGGATTCTGATTGTCAAAGAAGCATTTCTGTTACTGCGATATCCTGAATAAACACTTCCGTTATAGGTTTCCATGCTTTCAATGTAACCGCCGAGCTCACTCACTCTGTTCTGCAAGGTCGCAAGCAACGCATCAAACTCCTTGGTTTCCACATTCATGTCAACGTTTTTAATCAGCTTCCGTTCACTTAATGCACCTGCACTTTCCTCATTCACTTCCGGCTTGTTATATTCTGCGTAGTCTTCCATGGGCATACTGTCATAACCATATTCCATGCTGCCTCCCGCAGCGGAACCGGAAGTCATGCCCTCAGCATATCCATCCTTTGCCGCGCCGCCGCATCCAGCCATGATAAATGAAGTTAGTAATACTCCTGTAAGCAGTTTCAGACCTCTTCTCACCTTCATAGTACCCCTCCTTTGTACAAGCATTTTTACGCAAACAAATTCTCCGTGTGCATAAACAATCCGGCTTCTTCCTTAATCTTCTCCGAATTTCCCACTACACACAAATGATTTTCTGATATAAATGCATCAATATATTCTGCCAGACCTCGCATATCCTCCTGTGTCGCTGCCAAAAGCTCATCTCTTTCCTTCTGAAGCATGTCCTGGGTTACCCCCGTCATATAAGAGCTCAGGGAGAACAGTCCCAGTGCCGCAGGATTCATGGGAATATCCAAATCACTTACCGCACCGATGATATACTGAGTCATGGTTCTTTCATCAGCTTCATATTTTCTGATATTTTCTGCGGCCTTTTCAAAAACCTCAATGGTCTTACCCAAATTAGGGTCTCTGTAGGACACAAAATAACATTCTCCGCTCTTGCCGAAGGCACACATACAACCGTAAGCGCCACCTTTTACACGCACATTGTTCCACAAATATTCATAACCCATCATTACCTTCAACGCCCGAAGTGCTCCTGTATACTCCAGACCCTTCTTCTTGAAATTACCGCCACGGCATACATACTGTACCTGTCCGGAGGTCATAAAGCCTTCATTCTTGCAGGTGACCATAGGTTCAAATCTTTCCCTCTTTACAGGACAGCTGTACAAAGCATCTGCAAATGATTCCACACAGTTTTCCAGATTCTCAAATGCTTCCTTTGTTCCAACCAGATCCACCATCAGATTTTCTTTGCGACATACAAACTTGGAAATTGCCTGTAATTTGGCAATCAAATCGTCCTTCTTGGACTCAAAATGATCATCCAGCTCGCACAGTAATCTAAAGAAAGGTACTCCCGAAACCAATTCTCCGATTTCTCCCGAAACGCTTCCGTAGGAAGCTGCTCTTCCCACCGCAACGGAATGTCCTGCTGACATCATCTGACTCTGTGTGCGGGAACGTCCTTCTGCAATAATTTCCTGCAGTCGCTTTGCATCCGTAAAATCAGAGGTCATCAAGATTTCTCTTATCAGTTCCACCGATTTCTCTACATTTTCATACAAGACCTTGGTTTTCACTTCCATGGTCAGTCGATATTTGTCCACATCCTGCACATTTGTATAATTGTTGTTTACCACGCTCATGCCGCCGGTTACCAGATTGATTTCATTATACAAATCACCATACTGATAATTTGCCGTATTCAAAAGTCCCAGACAACCCTTATACACACCCAAATAAGGCAATAACTCTTCCGGCATATCTTCTATTTCGAAAACCATGCGGATATATGCAATTCCGTTGGTAAACATCTCATGATAAAGGGCCGGAATCTCTTTCATCTTACATTCTTTGTTTACGATTTTGCGTGCCTGCTTACCGATATCCTCTCTGGAAAGCAAAGGTATCTTTGCTATGTCCTCCTTGGAATCCTCTGCCTCCTGATACGCCTCAAGAGCCTTGGTTTGTGCTACAATCTCCGCAATCTGCTCCGCACTCAAAGCAGCCTTCTTCTCCTGCAAGGCTTCTTTTAATGCAGCATCCCTTCTTTCGGTTAAGCCCTTCTCAGGCTTTAACATTACAAGCACTTTATGGGTATTTTCTATGAGATACTCTCGCACCAATTCCTCAAAGTATCCCTCCTCAGCTTTTTTCTTTAACAGTTCAAACACTTCGTTTGCTTCCAAATGCAGGAAAGGAACCTTTTCGTCATACAACCAGCTGTCAAAGGCCTTCAAGCCATACATAAGTCCCTTGGGATAGGAACCAAAATCAGCCTCACGATACTTAAATTCATAATAATTGATAGCAGCCTTTAATGCTTTCTTATCAAAGCCCTTTTCCACAATTTCCTGTAATACCTCTTCAATGGTCTCCACAAACAATTCCTTCTTTTCCAAAGAAGTATCCTTCGCCACCACACTGAACATAGGCTGCAGAATGCCGCTTTCATACATACTGTAAACTTCCTTGCCCACCTTTTTGTCCGTAAGTGCCTGCTTGAGAGGAGCTCCGGGTGCTGAACAAAGTACATAATCAATAACATCAAAAGCGCCTGCCACAACCTTATCCAGAGAACTTCCAACAGAATAATTCATGCTCAGATACGCACTTTCCGCTTCGTTTTCGCTGTCACTGATAGGATACGGTTTCAACATTTCACGGACATCTTCCCCAAAAGGCTTCTGGCATTCAATCTTGCTGTCCACCTCCAAATAATCAAAGCCTGACAAATACTCTTTATCAATAAACTCCAGCTTTTCTGCCATATCCATATTTCCGTAAAGATAAATATAAGAATTGGAAGGATGGTAATACTTACCATGGAACTCCATAAATGCTTCATAGGTAAGCTGCGGAATCACCTCCGGGTCTCCGCCGGATTCCACACCATAAGTAGTATCGGGATACAATGCCTCCATCATACTGCGGTATAATACGTCATCAGGAGAGGAAAATGCTCCTTTCATTTCATTATAAACCACACCGTTGATAGTCAGTTCATCCTCCGGACTCTGCATGTCGTAATGCCAGCCCTCCTGCATGAAAATCTTTTCCGTTTTGTAGATATTGGGATAAAATACCGCATCCAGATACACATGCATCAGATTCTGAAAATCCTTGTCATTGCAGCTGGCTACCGGATACACGGTCTTGTCCGGATAAGTCATGGCGTTTAAAAAGGTATTCAAAGAACCCTTTACCAGCTCCACAAAAGGATCCTTTACGGGGAAATTTTTGGAACCGCAAAGCACGGAATGCTCCAAAATATGTGGCACACCCGTAGAATCTGCAGGCGGTGTACGAAAACCGATGCAGAACACCTTGTTATCATCATCGTTTGAAATCAGAGCCACCTTAGCTCCTGTTTTTTTATGTCTCAAAACATATCCCAAAGAATTTAAATCCTTCAGTTCCTTTTCTTCCATTACTTCATATGCTTCCAAATCACGTACTGTCTTCATCATTTCCTCCCTTATAACACAAACGTCATCATAGCCAGTTTATTCACTACAATTTCCTGAATCAATATATTATTGTTCTCCTTTTCTTCTTTGGACATTGCTACAAACTTATCCAAGGGTATTATTTCTGTCTTATAAACCTTATGGACTTTTCCCAAACCAAAAAGCCCTTTCTTTTCTACCATACGGCTTACTTTTACCTTGATTTTCATCTGACGATAGGTCTTATAGGAAAATTCCCTGCTGTCCATATGATAAAAATGACTTTCCAGCGTAGTATCCGCATCCATCTCCGGCAAAATATACCGTTCTATCATGGCTCTGAATTTGAAAGGAACATCCTCATTCGTCACAATTTCTCCGTAATTATATTTTGCTCCCAGATACATAAACGCAGTATCCAGCATTACATATTTAAAATCTTCATATCCCTGTGTACTCATATCATACCTCATGCATGTCGCAAATTATCTGCGTTACTATACTTCATCCTCTATGTATTCTATGGCATTTCCGCTAAACCGAATCGCTTCTCTGATGCTCTTTTCGGACATTTTACTTTCCTCGGCCAGTTCCTCTACCGTAACCTTACGGCGCATGGTTTCTGCAAGCTCCTTTGCCGCTTCCATGACCTTGTTTACCTTGTCTGCAACCTTTTTGTCCGCTTTTTCATTCTCACCGTTTTCTGCAATGTACTCTTCCATGGCATCCATAATCAGCTTGCCCAGCATTCCCTGTACTTCCGAAGGTTTCTCCAGACAACCGAGCATGGTAACGCCCATTGCCAGCGCCAGATTTCCTTCTCCGATTAAATCCTCCAGAAAAACACCCTGACCGGCATACAGCTTGGCTATTTCAATCACATCCGGCAAATAAAGCTCTGTCAGTCTGCCCTGTGCATCCAAATCACCCGCCATAGCCGACAAAGTTACAGCCTCCTTTTCTCCCTCCGTATAGGTAGGCAGTTGTGCGATTTCATCCAGATAATCCTGCAAATAGTTCCGTTCCTCATCTGTCAGATAGTCATCCGCATTCACCGGTTCATTAATACCTATTTTGTGCTTTATCAAGTAATCAAAAACCATTTGTAATTGCTCATCCGTCATCTCTAATGCTGCAAATTCGTCCCGTACCTGCTCCTCACTGATGCAATTTCCCTGGTCCTTTGCAATGGTCCTGACTTTTTCTAAAGTTTGCGCAAATAAAAGTTCTTTATTCATACTGTTCTTCCTTCTCTTTTTTCACCTGACACCAATCATTATGCCCCTTACACGATTCGTAATGACTTATGTAATTCGGGACAAACTCGAAAACGCTTCGCGTTTCCTCGTTGCATTGTATTCCTCCAATAGAACTGTTACAATACATGCTTCGTTAAGCAGACTTACTCAGCATGCCTTGTAACAGTTCTGCTGTCCCGAATTACTACTTGACATGTTCGTGTGTGAATAGATGTTCCTGGCAATATTCATAATTTCCGTTACATTTAGAACAGAATCTGAAAGACAGATTTTCATTGGTTTCGTCCGTCTGTCCGCAAATTGCACATTTATGCTTTGTAATTTTGCTGTTTACCTTAACTTCCTGCTTGAATTCGTGACGACGTTTCATTTGCTTGGGCGACATTCTGAATCTTCTGATATTGATCAGCCAGAACACTCCAAAGGTCACTAAGGATGCCAGTATCGCACCGCAATACGCAATATTACATACATTGGTTACAACCGTAACCGAATCCAATAACGAAATAGCTCCGGTGCTCATATCACTCATAAGCGGTTCTATAGCCGTTACGGCACTGATAAACTGTGCTCCCAGCAAAACAGCATAAATGATGCCCATCCACTTAATCCGGACCGGAACCACAAACATCAACAATACCTGCGCATTAGGGAAGGTTGCCGCAAATGCCAGAAAAATAGACATATTGATAAAGTACGTACTGAATAATGTGCTGCCTGCCATATAAGTCATATCCGACAAATGCAATGCACTTAAAAACGGTCCGTAAAGATATTCGCAAATTCCATAGCACGCAAAGCTTGCAATGACGGTAAACAACAAACCCGAAAAAATATAAATATTATACTTATAATCTCCCCAGGCTCTTTCCAAGGTTTTTCCTACAGAATAATAAAAGTACAACATAATGATGGTAAATATATCCAATTGCTCCGGCGGGATTACAATCCATGTTACCAGTCTCCATACCTGCCCCTGCATGATAGCCAACGGATTTAAGGTCAACATTTCAAAAAAATTAGCATTAATCATTTCAAGTACATAGCCCACCACGTAGCATATAATCAATATTGTTGTCAGGTTGCTTATCGCATATTTTCCAAATTTCTTTTCAAACCTACTCATACTTCCTCCAGAATAAATTTTAATCATTTTATTTTAGCATTTTGCCCCAAATAAGTAAATAAAACTACGCAATATTTTTCTTTCTTGAGAAATTGTTTACAAAAATTTTACTTTCTTTTGTCGTACGTTCATTGCTTTTTTTTTGCTTCTGACGTATAATTTACGATGTATGCGTTTTTTTCTGCATACATATACATATGAAAGGTCTATTCCGGACATTTTGAAAGGATGTACATATATGACTACAAATACTACACAGACTGCACAGCGAAACGCACTTCATACCCTGGGTATTGACATCGGTTCCACTACAGTTAAAATTGCCATTTTGGATAAGGAACATCATTTACTTTTTTCCGATTACGAAAGACATTTCGCCAACATTAAGGAAACCCTTGCTTCCTTATTGCAAAAAGCATATGACCAATTGGGAAATATCATGCTTAGTCCCATGATCACCGGTTCCGGCGGTCTGACTCTGGCAAATCATCTACAGGTCCCTTTTACACAGGAGGTTATTGCTGTTGCTACTTCCCTGCAGGAGTTTGCACCCAAAACCGATGTTGCCATTGAGCTTGGTGGCGAGGATGCCAAAATCATTTATTTTGAAGGCGGTAATGTGGAACAGCGTATGAACGGTATCTGCGCAGGAGGTACCGGTTCCTTCATCGACCAGATGGCTTCCCTGATTCAGACAGATGCATCCGGTCTTAATGAATATGCCAAAAATTATCAGTCTTTATATACTATTGCGGCACGTTGCGGTGTTTTTGCAAAAACGGATATCCAGCCTCTCATCAACGACGGTGCTACCAAGGAAGATTTATCCGCTTCCATTTTCCAGGCGGTGGTAAACCAGACCATCAGTGGTTTGGCTTGCGGCAAGCCCATCCGGGGACATGTAGCCTTCCTGGGCGGTCCTTTGCACTTTTTATCAGAGTTGAAGGTTGCATTTATCCGTACCTTGAAGTTGGACGATGAACATATTATTGATTTGGAAAACTCCCACCTCTTTGCAGCCATGGGTTCCGCCCTGAATGCCAAGGAGGATGTACAAATTTCTCTTGCAGAAATGGTAGATAAACTCTCTTCTGATATTAAGATGGAATTTGAAGTAGAACGAATGGAACCTCTTTTCGCTACCAGGGAAGAGTATGAGCAGTTTACCCAAAGACATGCCAAACATAAAGTACATACCGGCATTTTGTCCGAATACAAGGGCAATGCCTATTTAGGTATTGATGCCGGTTCCACCACTACCAAGGTAGCTTTGGTAGGCGATGACGGGTCTCTTTTGTATTCCTTCTACAGTAATAACGATGGAAGTCCCTTACTTACTGCAATCGGTGCCATCAAAAAAATACACTCTCTTTTGCCGGAAGGTGTGAAAATCGTACGTTCCTGCTCTACCGGTTACGGCGAAGCGCTGATGAAGGCTGCCTTTCTTTTGGACGACGGTGAAGTGGAAACCGTAGCTCACTACTATGCTGCTGCTTTCTTTAATCCCAAGGTGGATTGTATTCTGGATATCGGCGGTCAGGATATGAAATGTATCAAAATCAAGAACCAGACTGTAGACAGTGTACAGCTAAACGAAGCCTGCTCTTCCGGTTGTGGTTCCTTTATTGAAACCTTTGCGAAATCCTTAAATTACAGTGTACAGGATTTTGCCACAGCGGCGCTTTTTGCAAAGCACCCCATTGATTTGGGAACCCGCTGTACCGTATTTATGAATTCAAAAGTAAAACAGGCCCAAAAAGAAGGTGCGGAGGTTTCTGACATCTCTGCAGGTCTGGCTTACTCAGTTATAAAAAATGCATTATTCAAGGTTATCAAAGTATCCGATGCCTCTGAATTGGGTAAGGAAATTGTTGTACAGGGCGGTACCTTCTATAACGATGCCGTACTGCGCAGCTTTGAAAAAATTGCAGGCTGTGAAGCCATCCGTCCGGACATTGCCGGTATTATGGGTGCCTTCGGTGCCGCATTAATTGCCCGCGAGCGCTACAGTGAGGGATACGCAACCACCATGCTTACCTATGAGCAGATTTGCGACTTACAATTTGATACCAGCATGGCAAAATGCCGCGGCTGTACAAATAACTGTCGTCTGACCATTAACCGTTTCTCCGGCGGCAGACAGTATATCTCCGGCAACCGCTGTGAACGCGGTATCGGCGGTCAAAAGAATGCCAATAATGTACCCAATCTTTTTGAATATAAGCTGAAACGTATTTTTGACTATGAACCGCTTGCTGCCGACAAGGCTCCCCGCGGTGTAATCGGTGTACCCAGAGTACTGAATATGTATGAAAACTATCCCTTCTGGCACACCTTCCTGACAGAACTGGGCTATCGTGTCATTCTTTCTCCAAACTCCAATCGTAAGATTTACGAACTTGGTATTGAATCCATTCCCAGCGAGTCAGAATGTTACCCTGCAAAGCTTGCACACGGCCATGTAACATGGCTTATCCGTAATGATGTAAAAACTATCTTCTATCCGGCATTGTTTTATGAACGTAACGAATTTGATAAGGCAAACAATCACTACAATTGCCCCATCGTTACTTCCTATTCCGAAAATATCAAAAACAATGTGGAAGAAATCACAAGCGGACAGGTTCGTTTGCGCAATCCGTTTATGTCCTTTAGGGATGAAGAAACCATTTCTTCCTCATTAATAAAAGAATTTACCGAAATTCCTGCTTCTGAAATCAAAGCCGCTGTACATAAAGCGTGGGTTGAACAGGAAAAAGCCCGCAAGGATATGCAGGCAAAGGGCGAGGAAGTATTGAAATACTTACAGGAAACCGGCAAACGTGGTATTGTTCTGGCAGGTCGTCCTTATCATATTGACCCG
>JAZSII010000217.1:0-4424 GCA_045533725.1 Acetatifactor sp.
TTCGTATCCTTTAATGTATCCAATCCTTTTACGGCATTTGCCAAATATATTTCTTTATCTCCCATATTTGACCCCAATGCAATATAAGCCCTGTGCCAATCCCTGTGAATTTTTACAGACACACTCTCAAAAGGCAGTCCGATTGGTGCTTCAGGTTTACATATTTCCACATCCACTGCCTGTACCAAAGGAAATGCTTTTAACACTTCTCCCGCCACATTCTCTGCCACAGTCTCAATCAGTTTGCAAGTATGCTCCTTCATCCACGACGTTACAAAATGGCATACTTCTCCATAGTGAGTGGAAAATGTTAATTCGTCCTGTAACCCTGCTGCGCGAGTGTCTGTATATAATACCATATTTACAAAAAAGGGCTGACCCTTTTCATTTTCTTCCGGAAATACACCGTGATAGGCATATACTTCCAAATTATCAATCCGAATCTCGTCCATACAAAGACATACCTCCCTGCATAACAGCCTCTGTCATCCGAATAGCTCTTACATTTTCTTTGATATCATGCACACGTACAAAGGAGTAGCCCTGTTGTACTGCCAGCATGGTAGTCACCAATGTGCCCTCCAGACGTTCCTCCACAGGCAAATCCAATGCATATCCTATGACAGATTTGCGACTGCAACCTAACAAAAGAGGATACCCCATTTCACGAAAAGTCCCCAAGGAACGCAGTACTTCCATATTATCTGCATAAGACTTCCCGAAACCAATACCGGGGTCCAGAATAAGCTTCTCCTTAGAGATGCCTGCTTCTTCTGCAATTGCCAAACATTCTCTCAAATCCGACTTCATATCTGCCAGCAAAAACTGATAATCCGCATCCTTCCGATTGTGCATCAGACAGCAGGCAACGTTACCCTCCGCTATGGCCCTTGCCATATTTTTATCGTATTTCAATCCCCAAATGTCATTAATCATATCCGCACCGGCAACAATCCCGGCTCTTGCAACATCTGCTTTGTAAGTATCTAAAGAGACCGGTACATCAAATCGGGTCTTTACCGCCTCAATAACAGGCACCACTCTTTCTATTTCTTCTTCTGCTGAAATCTGTGTATATCCCGGTCTGGTGGACTCTCCGCCAATATCCAGAATATCCATTCCCTCTGCCAGCATTTCCTCCACACGATACAATGCCTTATCAAGGACATTCCACTGATTACCGTCCGAAAAAGAATCCGGTGTAACGTTCAGAATACCCATCACGTAGGTGTGATTTCCTATATCAAACTGTTTATTGCCTATTTGCATCATTTTGTGTTTCTTCAACATACTCAATCAATCCCCAGTTGCTTGTGAATGCCCGCTTTAGCAATAATCCAGTCGCCCATCATTTCCTCAGCTTCCAGCATCTTTTCTTTGTACGCCTCTACCATTTCTTCATTGCCCGTTTCCAAATAAGCCTTGTAAATCACTGCCAGCTCATAATATCTTGCCACACCGTAGCACTCCTCTTCTTCCTCCGTACTTTCATAACCGCCCAAGGTATTATAATAATACGTTTTTGCCAATTCATGGTACTCCTCTTGTTCTATAGTAAAGCCCAAATACTCCGTAGACTGATAATAATCAAGTGCATTATCTATTTCATCCTTGGTTCCTTTCAAATAAAACACCAGGAATATGCAGAGTACTATAATCACAATATTCAATGTCCAAATAATGAACTTGCCTATTCTTCCTTTTGTTTTACTCTTCATATAATAATCTCTCCTCTAATAAAGTCATTCTCTCTGCCATACTCATTTCCCATATGTCTTGCGCTTCCTCTTCTGTCAGACCGCAATAGGTAATCATCAATGCTTCCATCTCTTCTTTCATTTGGATAATATACTCCTTATGTTGCGGCTGAATATATATATTTATATAATTTTCTTCGTCAAACAACTTATAAAATTGCCTTATATCCTCTTCTAATCTGGTTGGATAGGTCGCCAGATTTTTTTCACCGGAAGGATGCATGTAGCCGATGATGTCTGCATAGAAAAAACCATAGTTAGATATAGCATTGAAAACCGCTTTGTAATCCTCGTATGCAGGCATACTTGCACTTATGACATTCATCTCGAGATAATAGTTCAAAGTGCGGAATTCTCCTTCCTCCAAATAGTCGTCTATAACTGCCTTATATTCTTCAGCATTCTTTTCCGCCTCTTTCTTCATGGAATTAAGTTTAATTGAAAAACTGTCTTCCCGCTGTCTTGCGCATAGAAAAATTAGGACAATCAGAACTGCAATAATCACAATGCGGACCGTCACACCCACATAATTCTTTATTACAGAGTAAACACCCTCTTTTATTCCTTCATAATCCTTCCGGTATCGTTTCATATCCCGGATATGCTGTATTGCATGCTGGTTTACAGACTCGCAATGTGGGCATACCACATCTTCCAATGTTAAATTTCCACCACAATTTTCACATTTCATTATTTGTTATTCCTCTCCATCCATGCTTCTACAACGGGTTCAATAGCTTCATAAGAAAGATATCCATCCTCTTCCTTCCCTTGTTCAAGCATATTCAATTCTTCCTGCGTAAAATTCCATCTGGTCTCAAAATCCGCTTCCAACATTTGTATGTAGGGCTGTAATTTGTCTCGCTCTTCTTGTGAAGTAATGCCTGATTCCACAATCCAAGGACTCTCGTAATACAAATAAAGCAACAATCTATAATCGTATTCTGAAAGCTTCTCTCCTTCTGCCTCTCTGTCCAATATCTCCTTCACATCAAAATAGTTTTTCAGATAGATACAAAACTGATAATGCTCCCATTGTTGAATGGGTTTTCCCCCGGCAACCGCTTTCTCATAGTATTCCAGCAGCTGTTCATACTCTTCCTGTTCAAACAATTCATCCAGCATGGGAGTGTTCTCCTGTAGCCAGGTATAATTAGCCTTGCTGTCACGCTCCGCCGGTTCATTTTCAGGTCTGGTATCTATCTTAAACCAAATCCACAGCAAAGCCACACAGGCAAAAACAGATACAAAAACAATGACAATAGGCTTCCATACTTCTTTTTTTGCAACATCCGCCGGCATAGCTTCTAATTCTTCCACATCACTGCGGATATCTTCCAGCTTGTCCATATACTGTGCCTGTGCACCCTTGATACTGGCAGTGCCGCAATAAGGACATGCCGGTAGCATCTCGTCAAAATGTGCCGCACAGGATTTACATTCCATTAACCTTACGTTTGATGCCATGACTCCAGTTCCTTTCTCCTTGGGAAATCTAGTAAACGATTTTCAAATTCTTTTTCTCTTTTTTCCAATTACACAACTGTTCTGCTTCACAGTGAAAGCAGGCTCTGCTGGCTTTATCCGCCCGATAGATTACACCGGACAGGCTTTTTTCTTTTGCTGATTTTTTGTTTCTGTGGTTGCGAATTGCCTGCAAAATCTCTGCCATTTCTTTCTTGCGAAAGCCGCACTCTGCCAATATGCTTTCTGCCAGCTGTGCACTTGCAATTTCATGGGGCGTTCCGTCCGCATATTGCACATGCCGTCCGATATCGTGCAAGAGCGCTGTGGCATAAATCATAGTTTTGGAAAGCTCCAGCTTTTCCTCCAAATTCATAATCTGTGCAATCCTGGCCACATCCAAAAAGTGCTCCATTTTATGACAGCAGAAGATTCTGTCCCCTTCTGCTGCCTTGTTTTTCTGTATATACTCCTGATATGTAGGATTTTCTAAAATTCTGTTCACTCGCTTCATGAATTAAACACCTAACATCTGATAAAAACGATTCTGTAACTTTTCATCCTCTTCAAAAGCGCCTCTGCATGCCATGGTTATGGTCTTACTTCCGGGCTTTTTGATGCCTCGCATGGTCATACACATATGCTCCGCCTCAATCACAACCATCGCTCCCTTGGGTGCTAAATGCTCCATAATGGCATCCGCAATCTGTGCTGTCATCTGCTCCTGAATCTGCGGTCTCTTGGCATAAACCTCTACCGTGCGTGCTAATTTACTCAATCCCACCACTTTACCATCCGGAATATATGCCACATGAGCTTTTCCGTAAAAAGGCAACAAATGATGCTCACAGGTGGAGTAAAACACAATATCCTTCTCCAGTACCATTTCATCATTATCTACACTAAAAACTCTGTGCAAATGCTCTGACGCATCCTCATAAAGTCCTCCGAAGATTTCCTCATACATTCTGGCAATTCGCGCAGGAGTATCCTTTAACCCTTCCCGGTTTACATCCTCTCCCACACCTTCTAATATAAGCTTTACGCCCTCCATAATCCTTTCCTGATACATCATGAATATATCCTAAGCCTTTCTTTTTTCCAAACTCCCAAGCATTCTTCCCATAAACGACAGGGAACCGAAAGCAATAATCACATCTTCTTTGCCCGCCAGCAAATAACTGATTTCCACAGCCTCTTCTA
>JAZSII010000216.1:0-4111 GCA_045533725.1 Acetatifactor sp.
CTCATTAAGGAATAAGGAGAGACAAAAATGGATTTTGGTGATAAATTAAAGCAGTACAGATTAAAAGAGGGACTTTCTCAGGAACAGCTAGCTGAGAAAATCGGAGTAAGTCGTCAGGCGATAAAATCGTGGGAGACCAAGCGAGGCCTCCCTGATGTTGAAAATATGATTATCCTCGCAGAACTTTTCAAACTCACTCTCGATGAGCTAGTGCTTGAAGAGGTCAAAAAGCAGGAAGAAAAGCCGGTGATTTTTGAAAGTGAAACCGTTTATGATATTGATATGGGAAAGCATTTTGACATAAACTTGGGCGGTGCAAGGAAAATTACCATCAAAACAGGTGTGGATGAAAAAATCCACATTGTGCTTTCTTCCGAAATACTTGCTGAAATTGGCTCTCTTTTCAAGGTGAAACTTGACGAAAAGCGTAATAAGTTGGATGTTGAGCTTATAAACAAAAAAGGCGTCAGCTGTTTTGAAGCACAGGAAAGCGTGGATATTACACTCCTGCTTCCCGAAAAGTTCACTGAGCATACAGAGGTAAGTGCTAGCGTTAAAGAACTTTTTATTGAGGATTTACGGCTGAACCGACTTGAGTATGACGGCGATGCAGAAAAGGTTTTTATCCGCGACACAGAGGGAAGTTTAGAGTTTACCGCAAAGACTGACTATGAAATTTTCATTTCAGGTAACTGCACAAAGCTTGATGTAAATCAGTTTAAAGCGAAAACTGTTGTTCATCTTGAAAATGCAGATAACTACAAATTCTCAAATAACGGCAGAAAATGCAATCTTATCACCCGAAAAAGCGGTGAAACAGTTGAACTAGAAGAAAATGAGAATGCCAAAAACACAATCAACGTATCGGGCATATTCTCCGAACTGATTGTTGAGGTTGAGAGATAAATTACAGTTTTATGGAGAAGTGAAGAGGAGAATTTCAAACCGATTCGTGTGTTAGATTTACTTAAGCAAGCGGATTACATCAAGCAAGCGAAAATAGGAGATAATTATCAGATGAACATTGTAGTAGCGATGGATTCTTTTAAAGGCAGCCTATCCGGTCTGGAGGCAGGCAAAGGAGTGAAGGAAGGGATATTGAAGGCTATGCCGGAAGCTAATGTGAGCGTGTATCCACTGGCTGATGGTGGAGAGGGTACCGTGGAGGCATTGGTTCTGGGACTAAATGGGAAGTTGGAAAAAGTAATGGTTACCGGTCCTTTAGGGGAACCGGTGGAGTGCATATACGGTATATTGGAAGCTACAGGAACTGCGGTTGTTGAAATGGCCGGGGCAGCAGGAATCACACTGGTTCCTGAGAAGGAGCGCAATCCGTTAAATACAACAACATATGGCGTGGGTGAAGTCATAAAAGATGCAATCAGAAAAGGATGTCGCCATTTTATTGTGGGTATTGGCGGCAGTGCCACCAACGATGGCGGTATCGGTATGCTACAGGCGTTGGGTTATGATATGCTGGATAGGAATGGTAAACAGGTTGCTTTTGGTGCCAAAGGTCTGGAGCAATTGGTAACCATTGGCGATGAGGGTGTAATAAAGGAACTTAAGGAGTGCGATTTCCGTATAGCCTGTGATGTGGAGAACCCTCTATGCGGAGAGAAAGGTTGTAGCGCTGTTTTCGGACCGCAAAAAGGAGCTACGCCCGCGATGATTGCACAGATGGACCGGTGGCTTGAAGCTTACGCAACCTTGACTGCTGCAAAATATAAAAATGCAAATGCAAGCTATCCGGGAACCGGAGCCGCAGGAGGTATGGGTTTTGCTTTTTTGGCATATACGAATGCGGTGTTGGAATCCGGTGTGAAAATTATACTAGATGAGACCAAATTAGAAGAACATATTTTGAATGCGGACATAGTGGTTACGGGAGAAGGAAGGCTGGACGGACAAACCATTTTCGGCAAGGCACCCATTGGAGTGGCCAAGCTTGCCAAAAAGCATGGTAAAAGAGTTTTGGCATTTGCAGGAAGTGTGACGGAAGATGCGAGAATGTGTAACGCGCATGGTATAGATGCTTTCTTTCCGATTGTTCGTGGTGTTTGTACACTGCAGGATGCTATGGATAGGGAACATGCAAAGAAAAATATGGTTTCTGCCGTAGAGCAGGTTTTTCGGTTGATTGATAGTGTGGGAAGCAGATAAAATGCGGGAGCCGGGAGTGTAAATAAGGCATGTTCTGGTACAAATTGCGTAATGCAATGTCCTGTTGCGTGTATTTTTGACGGAAATAGCATATATTTTGTGTATGAGGTGGCAATGAAATGATTTGTTTGGCCACTTAAAGATATTTTCGGGAGGAAACGTAAATGAGCAATATCGGAAAGAATATTAGCAAGTTCAGAAAAGAGCAGGAGATGACGCAGGATCAGTTGGCAGAAAGGTTACATGTAACAAGGCAGGCAGTATCTAATTGGGAGAACGGAAAGACACAACCCGATGTGGAAACCTTAGGACAGTTGGCAGAATGTTTTGGAGTATCTGTTGAGATGTTGATTTACGGCAAGTCAGAATCACAGGGTAATAATATTGTCATCGAAAAAACTGTTAAGAAGGGCATTGATACCAGCGCAGCTGTGGGAATTGCGCTGGCAGTAATGCTTTCCTATACAAAATGGCAGTCCATCGGATGGGCGATTGTCCATGGATTCATGAATTGGGCATATGTCATCTATTATGCAATCAGGTACTAAATGTGAAAGTGTGCTGTAATAAGAGTTAATAAGTTTACTCTATGCATAGGAGGATAAAAATATGGGAAAAATGTTATCTTTCATCTTGGCACTGATTTGTGCAATGGTTACGTTCGTCGGTTGTTCAAAAGAATCACCATACCAGTCTACTGAGGTAGAAAATGTAAGTATAAGTATTTCTGACATTTCTTCTACCGGTGCTACTGTAATAATTCAGGATTTAAATGAACACCCCTATGTGTACGGAGAATGGTACAAGGTTGAAAAAGAGAAAAACGGCGAGTGGTATGAGGTTGAAACGGTTATAGAAAACTACGGATTTAACAGTTTCGGATATCTCGCGGGCGAGAATGGTGAGGTTAAATTTACAATTGATTGGGAATGGTTATACGGTGAATTGCCCTCAGGAAAATACAGAATTTTGAAGGAAGTGGACCAACAGTACATATCTGTTACGTTTGATATCGAGTAAGCAACACCATAAGGATGTGAAAGGAATGTTGATATGAGTAACTTGTTTTATGAAGGTCTGACAGAAAATGATACAACCAAGCTGTTGGCAGTTCCAAAGAGCGATATTCACAATCACTCCACAAAAGGCTGCAGAAGGAGCTGGCTGGAAGAACGGCTGAATCGTAGCTTTCCGAGGCCGCCCGAGAAATTTGGCGGACTGGTAGGAATGCATGAGTGGTTTACTGCTACTATCAAGCCATATTGTAAAGGCAGTGAGGGCATCATCTTAAGATGGGAAGGAGCATTTGCGGAAGCCAAGAGGAACAATATCACGAGACTTGCCATGAACTATGGTGCCTCGGAAATCGATTTGGTGGGCGGGATGGACTCCTTCAAAAACATTATGGAAGGATTTCATCAGAAATATTGTCCGGATACAGTATTTGAGCCGGAGATTACTTATGTTTCTTTTTGTAATGCCAAGCAGGAAGCAGAAAAAATCGATGAGTATATTTCTTCCGGATTTTTCAAATCCATTGATGTGTGCGGTGGTGAGAATGTGCAGCCGTTTGAGGCCTATTTACCATTGTATAGAAAAGCGGAGCAATATCACTTGACCAAGAGGATGCATGTGGGGGAAATCGGTCCTGCCGAGGATGTAAGGCGTGCGGTGGAGGTATTGGGACTTGATGAAGTCCACCATGGAATTAATGCTGTTACCTCGGATGCGGTTATGAGATTTCTGGCAGACAATCAGATACAGCTGAATGTTTGTCCCAGCAGTAATGTAATGCTCGGATATGCAGAAAATTACAAAGATCATCCGATTAAGGTATTGTACGAGAATGGCGTGAAGGTTACCATTAATACCGATGATTTGCTGCTGTTTGACAGTTCTATCGAAAACGAGTATCTGTTACTTTATCGGGCAGGGGCGTTAACTGCAG
>JAZSII010000285.1:0-2220 GCA_045533725.1 Acetatifactor sp.
AATGTGGGAATCTCTAAAAACTCTTTATTTTATCTAAACTGTATGGTATAATAGCGTTATGCGTTTTTCTGGGTTCTTTGATGAGGAGTTTAAATTAGAAAGAATTAGCACTTTAGGCGATCCTTTAGAACGTCTTAACCAGGTAGTGAACTGGGAAATCTTCTTGGAGATCCTGCTCAAAGCCATGCAATCCAAAGAGCGCAAGGGGGCGGGAGGCCGCCCGGCCTACAATGCAATCTTAATGTTTAAGATTCTCATTTTGCAGAGGTTGTATAATTTATCCGACGATCAGACGGAGTATCAGATAAACGACAGATTGAGCTTTATGCGCTTTCTTGGCTTGGGGTTATCAGACAAGGTTCCCGATGCAAAGACCATCTGGCTTTTCCGCGAGACACTAAAAAACTCCGGAGCAGCAGAGGATCTTTTTTCCGTTTTCAGAGACCATTTACAGGCAGAAGGTATCATTACCCATACCGGCAGCATAGTGGATGCAAGCATCATAGAGAGAAGGCACCAGCATATTGGGAAAGAAGCTTACACGCAATTAAAGGATGGAGAAACTCCAGAGGAATGGAAGAAACCTGAAAACAAAAATAAGGTGCGTCAGATAGATAAGGATGCTCGCATAACTATCAAGAATAAAAAAATGCTCTGCGGCTACAAGTTGCACAGCAAGGTAGATGTAGATAGTAAATGCATTGTGAAAATGAAAGTAACACCGGCCAACGAGGCTGATAACATGCATTTTGTAGAGCTTCTGGATGAAAGTACAGATAAGGTTGTGTATGCAGACAAGGGATATGTAGGGAAGAAAATTCCGGAGAAAATAAAAAATCAGGTACACGAAAGAGCTGACCGTGGTCATCCTCTGAGTAAAGAAGCCGAGGCTCGCAATCGGCAGCGTACACCCATACGAGCCCGTGTAGAACACGTGTATGGAAGCATGAAGGGAAGTATGAAGTGTGGGATAATAAGATGCGTAGGCCTACTTCGCTCACAATTTCAACTCTTCCTGTTAGGCCTCGTGTATAATATGAAGCGGTACTGTTTTGAAGTTGAAAGGCTAAGGAAACAGCAAGCTATAGGGTGAACTGTACCCTAATGAATACAGAAAGACGAAAAATGCGCCGAAATAGGCGCATTTTTCGTCACCGGCTCTCTATGACTTTACTTCATACTGTCCGGTCTTGTCTTAATTTGAGTTTTTCGAGGTCCCCAAATTATAATTCCTGCTGAAGTGATGACAGAAATTGCCGATGTAATTATTGAACTTAGCCAAGATGCGGATTTGTGGGAAGGTAAGCAATCTGATGACTATTATTTTTCTCCATGTGGTTTTGGAGATAGAACAGGTTTGAATAACTATCAATTTAATATATATCAACAGCAACCGTATGGTGGTTGGCTTGCCGTGTATGAAGTCGATTTGATTGGGGATGGAAATAAGGAAATAATTTGGCATGTTATACCCCCTGATGCTACTCATGGCACTTCTTTGAGAGATGTTTATGTGTACGATACAAATGGTATATTTAAATTTAAAGCACCTTACATAGTATTACACTCTACTAAGTCAGAAAATGGTACAATTGGAAATAAAACAAAATATCATAATGATGTTAGAAGTTTCAGCAAATTTTATGCGTGGGATAATTGGTCCATGACTGATAGCGGGGTAACTTTTACGATGCGTGAGGTTTGTGATTTTGAGAAGAATGAAAATGGAGAAACGTTTATCGAAGCTGGTACGGTATGTGTAGAAAACATTGTATATACAGGAGAAGAAATTTCTAGCACTTTATATAAAGTTACTCCCACTGATGTCGATTATCAGCAGCTCAAATCGGAAATTGTTGAAAATGCTATGGCTGCTCATGCTGTTGAAAATGAAAGTCCAAATGAAGAGGATGAAAATATTACTTGTCATATAGTCTCTCTTACTGATTTAATTATGTCTGAGACTCCAACGTGGGTTACTTACAATAAAGACATGAGTGAAGCGCTTGAAGAATGGTGTGAATCCCATGCACGTGTTATTGAAGCAACGAAAAAGTACTCTGCTCAACAGGTATACACAAAATTAATTTCTAAAGAATAAAGTATTTTTCTGTGGCGTGGTCAGATGTTTGTTGAATTGAGCGGTTTGTGTGCAGAGACATCAGCATTCTTAATGCTGTATGCGGGGTATTATTCTGATATAGAATACCTTATTGTTAC
>JAZSII010000157.1:0-2105 GCA_045533725.1 Acetatifactor sp.
GTTCCTGACTGCCTGGATTACTAAATGGTTCATTGGGTACAAACAAGCACATTAGGACAAGTATGTCTGCGCAGAAAGGAGACCGGACCATGAGTCATATCATTGACAGAGTGTTATTGTACCTAATGGGTATTTTTCTGATCAAATTGAATCCCTGTCGGTGGTCGGACATGGTATATATCCTGACCGGTTTGATATTGGCAGGTGCCACCGGATATCTGGGTGAAGTGCGTAAGCATTCCATAGAAAAGTGGTTGTATGTATTCCTGCCTTTGGCGGTGATATTGCTTCCGGAGTTTGCACCCTTTGTGGCACTGACCTTGTATGCCGGTATTTATAAGTATTTAGAGGATAAAAAGTATTTATTGATTTTAACTCTTTTCTCCGTAGTACCCACTATATATTCGGGGATTATTGTGCCGGATGCGTCAGTACTGATTTGGGCATTGATGCTTTTTATGGCCTTTTATACAGGCTGGAAGTCCCATGTGCTAAAGAATCAGCAGGAAGAAATGAAGCATATCCGTGATGATGCCACGGAACGCAATGCCATGCTGGCAGAGAAGAATAAGTATCTGGCCACTAATCAGGAAAAGGAGATTCACATCGCTACTCTTGCTGAGCGAAACCGTATCGCCAGGGAGATTCATGATAATGTAGGCCATTTATTGTCCAGATCTATATTGCAGTTGGGAGCCATTATGGCCATACACAAAAATGAGCCGGTGGCAGAGCAGCTGACACCCCTGAAAGAAACTCTGGACAATGCTATGAACAACATCCGAGAAAGCGTTCATGACTTGCACAAAGAAAGCTTCGATATCAAGGAGGCAGCATTACGCCTTTTAGAAGAGTGTAAGGAGTTTGAAACCGGTTTTTCCTGTGATATTTCCATGGATGCAGATAAAGAAATCAAGTATGCGTTCCTGACCATTTTGAAGGAAGCTATTACCAATGTGCAGAAGCATTCGGATGCTACAAAGGTGAAGGTAGTACTAAATGAATTGGAAGAGTATTATCAGATGATGGTGGAGGATAACGGTACCGGTCAGGTGAATGTGTATAATCCTTCAGCAGGTATCGGTCTTCGTAACATGGAGGAACGAGTGAGGGCATTGGGCGGTATTATTACCTTTTCCGGGCAGCAGGGATTCCGTATCTTTATCTCTGTGCCCAAGAAGAAGGAGGCTTAAGGTATGAGAATTGTAATCGTAGATGATGACAGTATTGTATTGATGTCTTTGAAGACTATTATAGAGGCCGGCGGTATCCAAGTGTTGGCCACCGGTAAGAGCGGTGCAGAGGCTGTGGAGCTTTATGAGAAGCATCAGCCGGATATTTTACTTTCCGATATTCGTATGGAGGGCATGGATGGTATCACTGCTGCGGGAAAGGTTTTGGAGAAGTACCCGGAGGCAAGTGTTTTATTTTTGACCACCTTTTCCGACGATGAGTATGTGGTAAATGCTTTGAAATGCGGAGCCAAGGGATATATTCTGAAGCAGGATTTTGAGGGAATCGTTCCTGCACTTAAGGCGGTATATTCCGGTCAAAGTGTATTCGGAGGAGAAATCGTGAATAAGCTGCCCAGTATCCAAACCACGGATACGCGGACAGAGAAATTTGCAGAAAGAGGTATCACGGAGAAGGAGTTCGAAATCATTGAACTGGTAGCCAAGGGTTTGAGTAACAAGGAAATTGCGGAGCAGTTATTCCTAAGTGAAGGGACAGTGCGTAATTACTTAAGCAATATTCTGGATAAGCTGGAACTAAGAGACAGGACTCAGTTGGTGGTAATGTATTACAGAAGTTAAAGAAAGCCGTCCCGGTTAAGGGACGGTTTTGTGGTTTGAGGAGGTTACAAAAGTGCATTTGTATCTATACCGTTCAAAGGTAAGAAAAAGTATCCATTTTTTTCGGGAAAAGGATACTTTTTTCGAAGTTATTTATCTACAGATACGCGGAAGCCTTGAAAAAGCCGGTAAACACATAAAATCATGATGAAAATGGATACCAAATGATTAGAAATAGTCATATAGATACTTTGCTTCCGATTTGACTTAATATAATTAATTCAATCCATAGTAAGAGTAATAGTGGATATT
>JAZSII010000100.1:0-2976 GCA_045533725.1 Acetatifactor sp.
TAAATATGCTCCTGAGTATACTTTGTATCTGACACATAAAAACCAATCATCTCTGATTGAGGCGATGTAAGGTAGTTCTCACCACATTGATTCCAACCTAAATTTACTTCATCTTCAAGAATTTCTTCTTTGCAAACCAGGACATGATCAGGAACTCCTTCCTCTCTTACTCCTTGACGATAAACCGGACAACCTAAAATAATATATGTATTACCATTTTCAACCTCGGTTATGTCCATATCTGCAAGTTTCTGTATCTGCTGATCCATGACCAAACACTTCTGATATTCTGCTTCCTCCGGCGACAAATTCTTAACACCCAAGACAGCATCCAGGTCATTCTCAGCATACTCAAAAAAGGTTCTAATCAACTCATTTCTATTCAATTCATTCAAATAATCTCTTACTCTCTTCATATTCATTTTCTCCTTTAATCAACAATATTTTTATCTCCCGGCCAGGTTTATGATGCGAGTTTAGCACAAGGTGCATTTTAGACTTTTTGCATTTTTCGAACTTTTGAAACAGCCTCATTTTGAGCCCCAAACACCAACATCTCACAATAAAAAAGAAGCTATAGTTTCCTATAACTTCTCCTCTGATAAATCAATTTTATTTGTCTTTATAATTTTCTTTTCCAGAATTCTATCTCTTTTGCATCTTTCTCCATAGCGTTAAGTGCACTTTTCTTATTCACCCCAAAAGCGTCTGCTTTTATATTTTTTTGTCTTGAAGCATTTGTTCTTTCTAACTCAGATATTCTTTCTCTAGCTTTTCTCTCTGCTTTTGACATTTGGGGTTTACCGCCGGATGCTCCCCCTCCGGAAGCAAAGGAACCTCCACTCGCTCCTAATAACCCTCCGATAATAAAAGATAGGATTTTATATCCCAAGAACACTGCAACCAAGAAAAGAATTCCTGCAACTAAAATAACCAGGGTATTTACTATATTCTGCATTGCAAAAATAACAATCGGCGTAAGTGCCAAATACATGATTAACATGACTAAAGCACCGCCTATTCCCATACGAAATCCTTCGATATGCTTAAAAAGCTTTACCACAGCAAATACCACTGCTACGAATCCCCCAAGAGTCACCAACGGCTGCATTAAACTTCTGTCCAAACCATGCGAGCTCCAAACAATCTCTATCGTATCTGTTCCAAGAAGAAGTCCATACACGCCGGCGCCTAAAACCGCTGCGAGCAACACAGAAAGAATAGGTGCCTGCGATAGGCCTCTCAATATTCCTATAATTACAATGATCCCTACAAGCCCCAAAAAGGTCCATCCCCACTGGTCACTATATATATGTTCTGCAGATTCTGTCAGAATAAGTTTATCAAATTCTCTGGTTCGAAAAATACTTTCCACTTTGGGTCCGCCACCAAAATGGTAGGATATGATACCCACAATTGCTGCCACGATAGAATATCCCGTACCTATGATGAATAACAAATATGTAAGATACATAAGTGGAGCGCTCAAAAAGATTTTTAAATTTCTTACAAATGAATTTCCTTCGCTTTTAGCCATAACTGACTCTCCTTACGTTCTGTGATTTTTATTATGATAGGAGTGTAGCATATGCTACGGATTGGACATCTGCTGTTTTTCGAACTTTTGCACATCCCACCTGCATACGACTTTATTGTTATCTTATCACCTAAACCACCACAATGTAAATAGAAGTACTGCGTAAATAAATACGGTCCCATAAGCTTCGCATTTCTCTTCCTCTATTACGCCCGCTTTATAAAGGACTAATATGGTTGATAACACAAGAATTAAAACCACTATAACAACAATAGGAAGTATCATGTCTTTACCTTCTTCCTTTTGGACTAATAATGCTGTAAAATCTGTTTAACACTATCTACATTAATAGGATATTTGTTTATCTTGGAACGCGCATATAACGAATTAAATACGCCTATCAATCTTCTGATATCGCCAGTAATATTTTGGGCTATATATGCTAAGACTTCTTCCGGTATATTTTCTATCCGCTCTTTATCAACCTCCCGCTTTAGAACTGCCATACGGGTTTCATAATCCGGTTTATCAATATGTATAATAACACCGCTTTCACATCGAGGAATTATCCCATCGGTTGACATTTTTAAGTCTTTCGGTGGTACGGTGGAAGTAAGAATTATTTGCTTCTGATTATCACAAAATGTTTTGAGTGTATTTCTAAACTCAAGCTGCGTACTCTCCTTATCCTGAATAAATTGAATATCATCTATTAACAGAACATCAATACCTTTGTACTTATCTCGAAACATCTCAAATGAACCGTTTCTAATGGATTGTATTCCTTCGAATATAAAAGTTTCACTGGTTTCATAATAAACCCTTGCTTTTGGATTTTTTTGTAAAATATGATGCACTACAGCTTTCATCAAGTGCGTTTTACCATTTCCCACATCTCCATAAAGAAATATCGGATTATATCTATCACAAAAGGAGGTATCCGCGACGTGTTTGCATATTTCACAAGCATGTCTGTTGCTATCACCCACCACAAAGTTTTCAAATGTATATTTTGTTGAGGCAGTCATACTCCCCTTATTTTCATCAAAATTTCTCATAAATATTTTCTCCTTTCTCTTGGTTACATTCTTCCACTCCCCCATCATACACAACCACGCCTTTGTCTATGCTGCTGCGCACATTGGTTGTTACATCCGGGTCATTCATGATAATCAGGTGAAATCTACCCTCTGTGGCATCATCAATTGCTGCATATAAATCATAGAGAACATCGCAATCTGTAGCATCTTCCTCTCTTATGGTTTTGACTGCCACATCCAGAAAGATATCATCGATTCCCTCTTCGGAGAGTCCGTCGCAAGCGGCATCTCCGAAGACAACCAACTTATCATATAGCATACTATGTTTCAGGATATATTCTCGTAGTTTATCAACCTGCTCTTGTTTTTTTGCATGAATCATAACGCACTCTCCTACCT
>JAZSII010000284.1:0-7935 GCA_045533725.1 Acetatifactor sp.
GATTGCGGCGGACTGGTATCCTTCAACTACTTCTCAGGAGAGCCTGTAACCGGCTTTGCAGAAGGACGTCCCATGTTTGTTCGTAAGCCGGATGCAAAGTTTAGCTTAGCAAACTTTATGAGAACTCATATTTTGTCCTCTCTGGCAACCATTAAGATTGGTAATGATATTCTGATTAAGGAAGAGGGCGTAACCGTAGACTGCATCATGGGTCACGGCGGATTGTTCAAGACTCCCGTGGTTGGTCAGAAGCTTTTGGCAGCAGCCCTGAACACTTCCGTAACCGTAATGGATACTGCAAGTGAAGGCGGTCCTTGGGGTATGGCGGTATTGGCAGCTTATATGGCAAACAAGGCAGAGGGCGAGACTTTAAGCGCCTACTTAAATGACAAGGTATTCGCCGGACAGACCGGTACTACACTGGCTCCCGATGCGGCAGATGTAGCAGGCTTCGATGCCTTCGTAGAAAGCTACAAGGCATGCTTCGCAGCAGAGCACGGCGCAGTGGATGCGTGGAAATAAATTTTGTATAATTGTTTTGTAAATATGCGTGAAGGGTAACTCCTTTTAACTTGTGCAAGTCCTCGGACGCAAGAATCTCTAAAACGAAATCAATTCTGCTAAATGCAGTTCAAAAATCACAAAACTCGCTACGCTCAGACAGTTGTGATTTTTGAACTAACGCATAATTGTTTTTGTTAAGAGATTCTAAGTATCCTGCGGGAGCATACAAGTCAAAAGGAGTTACCCTTCATGCTACATAATTGCAAATGATAATTTGGTGTAGATTGTTTGGAGTATTGCACGCGATGTTGAGAGGGTAATATGTCTGTATCGCATATCAAGGAGATATTATGATTAAGAAAGCCGGGAAAGAGGATGCATTTGAGTTGGCGAGGTTGGCCATTCAGATGTGGGAGGACAATGAAATAGAGGAATTGGCGGAGCATTTTATAGAATTGGCGGATGATGAGGAGGCTGTCTGTTTTTTGAAGTGTGTGAATGATAAGGCGGTTGGATTTGCTCAGTGCCAGCTTCGGCATGATTATGTAGAAGGTACGGAGACTTCGCCGGTAGGGTATATGGAAGGCATCTTGGTAGAGGCGGAATATCGTCACAAGGGATATGCTAAGGAACTTCTTGGAGAATGCGAAAAGTGGGCGAAGAGTAAGGGGTGTAGTGAGTTTGCCAGCGATTGCGAGTTGGAGAATGAGGAAAGCCTGCGTTTCCATATGGCTATGCAGTTTGAGGAAGCAAATCGGGTGATTTGTTTTAGGAAGAATATTTGAATTTGAGGGTTATTATAGAGGGATTTCGTGGGTTGTCATATATATGTGGCTAAAAGTAGGATGCTATCTGTCGGGGGGATGGTAGATTTGGTGTTGTGACATATATATTGCTGAAAAGAGTACAATCTATCCGTAGTTTTGGTTATGAGCTCCGGGGGTGTGACAGATAGATGCGCTGCAAAAAAGAAATCTATACGTTGTTACAGCCGCATGTTGTGATGGAATGACCGATAGAGGTGTAGAAAAGTAGAAAGCTATCTGCTGTAAAGAGGTCAAGAGTTGATTGGATAACGGATAGATGCATGCAGAATTAGAAAACTATCTGTTGTATCATGAACAGGAAATGGTTGGGTAGCAGATAGATAAATAGAAACACAAGAATATATCTGTAGAATATGTGAAAGACGCTGGCTATTCGACATATAGTAGAGTCTCTATATGAGAATCTATCGGTATGAAAGAGAAAAAGGAAGCTGATTTGGACATATAGAAAAGCCTGAAATAGTTAATCTATCTGTATGACCTCAAAATAGGATAAGTGTATAGGCATATAGGAGGGGTTATTTACCAAATACTATCTGCAATATGACCCAATATAAGATATTTGCGCCTGGTTGCAAGGTGTTTGGCAGAAGGAATGATGGAGGAACATTATTTGAAGAGTTTGTTAGAATGTGCAAAAGAATTATTTGAACTGGAAGACTATGAATGCAACCCGATAAATGAACATGAGGGTGGCCGTAATCTGGTTTATGTTTGCAGTAAGGACGGGGAGAAAAAGTATGTACTGCGTATCTCCGGGCTGGGCGACAGATGTGAGGATGAATATCTGGCGGAAACAGAGTTTGTCCGTTACTTGGTGGAGAATGGAGCGCCGGTGGCAGGCGTAATTCCTTCTGTGCAGGGGAAATTGGTAGAGTGTGTAGAATGGGAAGGCACCAAGAATTACATCAGCCTGTTTGTCTATGCCAAAGGAATGCTCATTTGCGACAATGGATACCGCTACCGGGAAGGTGCACCATTGGAGGAGTATTTCTACAATACGGGCAAGGTATTAGGCGCCATTCACAGATTGTCCAAGAGCTATACACCGACTCATAAGCGCCCCGATTACTTTGACAAGTACAATGTGGAATACATAAATAAGGTGATTCCGGATGCTTACGGGGAACTGAAGGCAGCCATTGCCAAGAGGCTAGAGGAATTCAAGGAATTGCCCATGGATGCAGATTCTTACGGGTTGGTGCATTTTGATTTCAGTGATGGCAATTATCATATTGATATGAGTAATGGTGATATCACGGCCTTTGATTTTGATAATTGTATGAATTGCTGGTACATGTTTGATTTGGCGAATCTTTGGACTCACGGAGTGGGTTGGTGTCAGTTTGAACAGGAACCGGCGAAGCGTATGGAGTACATGAAGGGTTATTTTGACAAGGTGCTGGAAGGGTATCGCAGTGAAACGGATGTGCCCCGGGAGCTATTGGAGAAGCTGATCTTATTTATCGATATGGTGTTAATCGAAAATATTGTAGATGAGTGTGAATGTGCCTTGCGGGAAGGCGAGGAAGTGGACTATGAGGATATTGAGGATGCGGCAGAGTGCCTTATAGAGAATATTCTTTATGCGGGCGTAGGAGAAGAATAGGTTGCTGAATGTGAATCCGGCAGTAGCAATTGCCAGGATGTGATATGGGAGAATGGACGAAATGAACGTAATTGATATTATTCGAAACAGACACAGCTATAGAGGAAAGTTTAAGTCTGCACCGGTACCCCGGGAAGACCTGATTACCATTATGGAAGCTGGGCTGGCGGCACCTTCCGGTTGTAATAAGCAGACCACCAGCATGATTGCGGTGGATGACCCGGAAGTGCTTCAAAAGCTTCGTACTGTCATCAATCCGTTGGTAGCAGAGACAGCACCTGCCATGATTTGTGTTTTGACCCGCAAGATAATTGCTTACAGGGACAGGTGTTTTGCAGTACAGGATTATGCGGCGGCCATTGAAAATATGCTACTGGCCATCGTGGAGCTGGGCTACCAAAGCTGCTGGTACGAGGGACATATTACAGACGTGGACCGAATCGGCTATCAGATGGCACAAGTACTGAATGTGCCGGATGAGTATGAGCTGGTGTGCTTCCTGCCGGTGGGGGTGGCAGAGGAGGAACCTGTAGGGCCGATGAAACAGACCTTTGAGGAACGGGCGTGGTTTAATGGGTTTGGAGGAACGTGATGAAATATCGTGTTGCAACGGAAGTTGACTTGAAGTTTATGAAAGAAACCTATGATGAAAATATTGCCAGTCTGCATGGTGTACAGAGAGATATTTCTGTTTGGAAGGAGCTTCTGTCGGATGAAAAATCGGTATATTATATTGTTTATGAGCATGATTCCGTAGCGTGGTTTCGGCTTGATTATGAAGAGGAAGAGCTGTGGTTGGGCATGCTTCAGGTAAAGCCCGCATATCAACGACAAGGAATAGGAAAATTTATTCTTTTAGTTATAGAAGAACTGGCAACAAAGGAAGGATTTCAGAAAATAGGTATCCACACCACAGAGGATAATTTGGCGGGGAGAGCCATATATCTTTCGGCAGGCTATGATGTGACAGAGATTGGACCATGTACGACAGCGGATGGAAAAGAACGGGTGGGGTACACGTTTGAGAAAGAAATATAGCTAAGGGAGAAGATGATTATGCGACTAAGACCATATCAGAAAAAAGATTTTGAAGTAATATCAAATTGGATAACGGAAGAACGCGCCCATGCTTTATGGTGTGCCAATCTGACACCGTTCCCATTGGAAAAGAAAAGCTTTGAAGAATTACTGGCACAGGGCGAGGAACGCTTTGGAGACAGTGCATTTGTGGCTACCACTGAGGAAGGAAGAGTGGTTGGTTTCTTCTGCTTTTCAGTGAACTTAAGCACAAATGAAGGCATGTTTAAGTTTGTGGTTGTTGACGCTTCTGAACGTAACAAAGGCTACGGCAGTGAGATGTTGAAGCTGGCAGTGAAGTACGCTTTTGAAATTGCCAAGGCGGATGCGGTGCATCTGAATGTGTTTGCGGAAAATCCAGGGGCAAGAAAATGCTATGAAAAGGTGGGTTTTCAGGAAAGGGCATTTACGGCAGATGCTTTCAAGTATAAAGAGGAAGTCTGGGGCAGATGTAATATGGTGATTAGGAAATAGCAATATATTATTGAGGAGTGAAAAATGAAAAAAGCAATCTCAATTTTATGGATAATTTTCGCAGTCTGCATTGTGGCCTTCATCATTTCAATTTTCGTGGCGGGAAGTGATGCGGGCATCTGGCGTGTGTTCTCCATTGCCATGCCTATAGCTGCGGTGGCGTTTTGGGGCGCGATTATTTTGACGGTGGTGGACTATTTGCAGTCGAAAAAGGGATGAAATATGACTGCGCAGAAAAAATGTGAATGGAGGAGTTATTATGGCAAAATTACTGGACAAATTACTGGCAGAAGGTTATTGTGACAGTCGGGCAGCGGCTACCTGCGCAACCATTGTGGCACTGCCCGGTTGGAAGAAAAAGTTTAAAGTGACTTTGCTGTGTGTGAAAGACAATTATTTGAGTTTTTATGAAATTGACCTTAAGAATAATGTGGGAGAGCGTGTGGCGTTTGTGGAAATCGTAAAACTAGAGAATTTTGTGCTGAAAGCAAATCTGTGGACGCAATTATTGGCTTTTGATTATGAGGGAGACCATTACGAGTTTACAAATTTTGGTAATCACAAGGTGCTTAAGCAAGTGTTCGCGGAGGAGCGGACTCAATAGAATTGCCTGAAAAAGGAATGAAGGAGAAACAAAATGGAATTCTGGGACGCATATAAAGCAGACGGTACGTTAGCGGGTTTTGACCTGATTCGCGGGGAAAAGATTCCGATGGGTTTCTTTCATATGGTATGTGAAGCGGTGATTCAGCATGTGGATGGGGATTATCTGCTGATGCAGCGTAGTTTTGAAAAGGATATTTATCCCGGTGCTTGGGAAATCGGTGCCGGAGGCAGTGCCCTAAAGGGTGAGGACAAGCTGACAGCAATGCTTCGCGAAGTGCGGGAAGAAACCGGTATTGATACGGGCGAAGCGGAAGAACTTTACCGAGTGGTTCATGAAGCACGCCAGGTAATATATAATGGGTACCTGCTAAAAACGGACTATGCAAAGAATGCCATCAAACTTCAGGAAGGCGAAACCATAGATTACAAATGGCTTACGAAAGAGGAGTTTATAGAGTTTTTTGATGTGAATCGGGATACACCCTCCTTGCGGGAGCGGTTGAAGGAGTTTGTGGAACAGCTAAAGATCGAAGGACATATCTAAGGAGACGGAGAAAAATGTCAGAAGAACTACAATATGAAAAATCCTGTGGTGCAGTTGTATATTTTCAAGAGGATAACGATATTAAATATCTGCTGGCTTGTGAGCATGGGGGATTTTGGGTGTTTCCAAAAGGACATATAGAAGACGGGGAAGTTGAACAGGAGACCGCCTTGCGAGAGGTGAAGGAAGAAACCGGTCTTGATATTACATTTGTTGACGGGTTTCGAGTGGTGGATGAGCATAATCTTGCACGGGAGGGACGTCCCAACACCATAAAGCAGACCGTATACTTCCTGGCGAAGTGTGAAGAACAGAAATTTGTCCCGCAGGAATCAGAGATATCTAAAATAGCGCTACTGGAATATGAGTCGGCAATGAATATTTTACAGTTTGACAGTTTCAAATGTATACTGACGATGGCGCATAATTTTCTTAAAGCGAAAAAGTGTTAGCCAATCGGATGCAACCGGGTGAAAATATGTTTTTAGGGAGGAATTGTAAATGAATCAGGTGAAGAATAAAATACCCATTATTGCAGGAAGCTTGTTTCTCTTGTCAAATGTCATAGTTGTATTATGGGCATGGATAATGGATGTTCACCGATATGACCTAGGGATTTCGTTTTCGGCTTATGTAGGATTGAGCCGTGCGACCTCTGTCCTATGGTTCGTCTCAGCTGTTATCATTATTGCGATGCTGATTTATTACATAGCAAAGACCAAAATGAGAATTATCAAAAGAGTGACTTATGCGGTTGTGCTGTTTTGCATATTAGGAACGTCCTTCTTTCCTTATAATTTTTTTAGTGAAACACCGACTGCCATAACGATTAATCTTCATAACGTTTTTGCAATATGCCTAATGCTTGTGACTACTGTAACGTTTATTTTATCAGCCATATTTTCAAAAAGTAAAAAGCAGCGTATTGTGGCCTTGCTCTCAATAGCGTATGCGGTGTTGTTTATTGTGCTTTATTTTGCGCGATTCAGGTTGCTGTTTCAAACCTTCTTTATTTGGGAAAATATTTTCATTATATTGCTTTTATTGGAAATGCAATCAGAACAATAATTTGAAAAAGTGTGGCATGTATGCGTATATGTCGGATTGGGTATAGAGAAAACTTGCAGGGAGTATATACCCAAAGGAGTAATTGGAGTATACAGAAAGAGGAAGTTCTCAGACAGGAGAAATTGTTATGCCTGGAGAACTACAGCAGGTCGTTATATATCTCCGGTGATTTTGAGATAGAAGGAAATCAGGCAATTCTAAATAATAAAGAACATGACAAATCTGCGCTGGTACAGGATGTAGCATTATATAATGCATTTTATAACGAAATAGTAATGAAGGAAAATACTGAGGCAAAATAAAAGAATCTTTTTGACGGAAACAACCCTCTTGCGGTATAATAGCCATGCCGACAGGCTTACAAGCCCGCTTGTATTTATTAATATGTAAATTGTGAAAGGCCAAACGCGCCGGAAAGGATATAGATTATGTTAGAAGAATTAAAGAAAAAAGTGTATGAAGCAAATATGGATTTACCCAAGTATGGTCTGGTGACTTTTACCTGGGGGAATGTAAGTGCCATCGACAGAGAAACCGGTTACTTTGTTATCAAGCCCAGCGGAGTGGAATATGACAAGCTCACACCCGAAGATATGGTAGTTATGGATTTGGAAGGCAATAAGGTAGAGGGCAGATACAATCCTTCTTCCGATACTGCAACTCATTTGGAGCTGTACAAGGCATTCCCCGAAATCGGCGGTGTGGTACATACCCATTCTTCCTATGCAACCAGCTGGGCCCAGGCAGGCAGAAGCATTCCCTGCTACGGAACCACTCACGCAGATTATATTTATGGTGAGGTTCCCTGTGTAAGATGCTTAACCAAGGAAGAAATCGAAGCGGCTTATGAGACCAATACCGGTCTGTTAATCGTAGATGAGTTTAAGCGTATGGACAAGGATCCCATGGCAGTGCCTGCAGTACTATGTAAGAACCACGGTCCCTTCGCATGGGGCAAGGATGCGCATGACGCAGTACATAACGCAGTAGTATTGGAAGAAGTGGCAAAGATGGCTTACCGCGCAGAAACCATCAATCCTCGCATCCAGCCCGCACCCCAGGAACTCCAGGACAAGCATTATTACAGAAAGCATGGAGCGAATGCCTACTATGGTCAAACAGTCTAGTCATGCAGCCAAGGACAAGGGGTGTACAGAGCCAAGCTTGCTTGAGTGATGTACAGGCATTGGCCTTGGATATAGGACGCTCTGCGTCCAACGAGGAAA
>JAZSII010000117.1:0-6316 GCA_045533725.1 Acetatifactor sp.
CGCTGATGATCTCCTATGACAACATAACCCGTTTCCAGTTCTCTGACAAAATATTTGTTTTTGCCCTGCTTCGTAAATTCAATTCTTTCACAAACGCCACAATTACATGTATTGTTTTCTTTCATGCTGCGTCCTCCTGAATAATCTAGAAAACGTTAAACACCTCTTGATTTCAAATAATTATCTTCATCTTCTCGTGCTTCAATGAATGCCTTCTCCAAATCAATATTGTAGTGCATCGCCAATCTCATAACCTGTGCAATTACGTCGGCCATCTCATTTCCCAGCCGTTCATCAACATCCGGTACTTCGTCTGTTAAAGCATAGTACTTTTCCTTTATCATAACCTGCTTTGCCAGTTCTCCTACCTGCTTGGACAACTCAATCATTGCGCCCTCCGCTTTCCATTCCTGCAACTCAATTTTTGAAAATCTTTGTACAATAGCCTCATACATTTCCTGCATTTCTTTAAATGTTTTATTCATATCTTTTTTACTCCTCATGTACCTCTGCAAAGAATTTTAATACACTACTAATTCCAGCCAACGCTTCTGCATCCTCCTTAGCCGGTCGCACATTGGTATTATGGCTGGAGATCAACGGATGAATTTTGTTGCAATTCATATGTTTCAACAAAGTACACGCCGTTTCATAAGCTTTTTCCATATGCCCGTCTCCGCCGCCCACCAAAATCACAGCTCCACGCTTATCCTTTGCAATTGGTATTTCCTTTCGAAAAAAACTGGCGCAAAAATATGTCTGCAAACGACTTCCCACATCCAGCATTTTTCCTGTAAGTTCCGAAAAATAAATCGGTGAGGCAATTAGAATGTTATCACATTCTTGGATGTAATCATACACTTCCTGCATTTCATCCTGTATAGCACACCCAGACTCCTTCCAACAAAACCGACAATCCATGCAAGCTGAAATATCACAACAGTACGCATTTACCACCTTATATTCGCCCGCAATACTGTCTCTGACTACCTTCAAAAGACTTGCCGTGTCACCATTTATTCTGGGCGAACCATTAAAAATCAATGTTTTCACGCCAACTCCTCCAACCCATAAATATACTTAAACTCTATCAAATCGGCGGAATCCTGCGCCTGCCCTTCCAGTTCTTCCTTCAAAGCATTATCTTCATCAATGATAAAGTAAATACACTTGCAACCATTCTCTACCGCCTTGGGCATAAAGTATTCCGCCACCCACTTGGTATCTTCCTCAATATTTTCAAAACCGTCTCTGGTATCTGCCACATAGTCGCACTTGTACTTATCAATGATTTCCAGCGCGTACTCCAGAGGCTTTCTGTAATCTTCCCGGCAGCAGAACTTCTTCCACTTCACAAATACCACATTGTAATTTTCTTCATATTTCACATCACAAAATTCCGATAAGTACATTTTTTTCCTCCTGCCTAATCTCTCTGCCTACTCCGGCTCCGTCTGTAGCCTACTCATTTTGTAATTACTAACATTTTCTCGCCACAAAAGTAACCACGTTGGTATTCAACCGGCTGATAAAACCCTCTCGGGGAATATCATATTCCTGCGCGCTCACGGTCGTCTTAAGAACACTCCAACCCTCAAATACCTCTTTCAAATATCCCTGCATTCTTTCCGTGGAAATATTCACTTCAAACTGCGCATCCACTGCTTCTCCGGTTTCCGCATTCTGTTCTCTCACTTCTGAATTTACCACCAGACAAACCACGCCCCTTTCTCGCAGTCCGTCCCGAATTTCTGATAATTTCGTCACAAATGACGCCTCCGTGTCAATATGCTCCAATGCCGAAATAGCCATGATAAAATCATAGGAATCCGCTTCAATAGCATATTCCTCTATGGATTTCTGCACACCCCTGATACCATCTGCCACACCTCGTTCTTCTGCATTTTCCAGAAGTTTCTCAATGGCAATCTCCAGCAAATCCACACATTCTACCACGCAGTCCTTATCCTTAAAGCACTCTGCCACGCAAATACTGTTTCGTCCTACGCCACAGCCCAAATCTAAAACCCGCAGCTTCTCATACTCCGCAAACAAGGGCACAATGTCCCTCACCGTCTTTATGGGCTTTTTCAGCCAGCTGTCAGTCGCGTACAGTTTTTCATCCGTATAAATTTCCTCATGGGATTTTCTTTCACTTTCCCGAATACGCTTTAATCTTTCGTCCACCGTTTGTTACTCCCTTACCAATTCGTACCACACATCTATTTCCTCAGGCACCGGTTCCTCCCACAAGGACTGCAACTTCCCCATCAGTCCCTCGTCCAGATAATAGTCGGAGCCACCTTCCCCACATAAAACCCGCTCATTTCGCTCTGCAATATTACGCTTCCAGGTTTCCTCGTCCACGTCCACGTAATGCCACTCACAAGGGATGTTCTGCTTCTCATAAAACTCGCGCAAGTTTTCTCGGTTCTCCCGGCTCCAAAAGCCCCAATCTAAGATAACCGAGCACCCTGCCTTCACAAGTTCCACAGATTTTCTCTGAAAATATGCCCAAATCCGCAGGGCCATTTCATCATGCTTGTCCCCTAAATCATTGTCAAACAAATCCTTGGTCAGCTCGTCGCAAGACAAAATAACAGCCTGCTCTTTTTCTGCCAGACTTTTTGCATAGTAACTTTTCCCACAACAAATCTTCCCGCAGATTGCAATTACTTTTGCCATCGAATCACTTCCTCCAATCCCTTGCTTCGGCAACTTCCTACTCCTCTACTGCATTTTTATAGGAAATCTTTTTCACCCTAAAACAACTCATCCAACAAAATATAATAATTCAACTTCTCCCAGTCCGGCTCCATTCCAAGCGCCTCAAACAAAAGATCCGGGTTGAAGTCCTCATACACCTTTCCGCCAAAAGTTCCGTCAAAATTATGCTTCAGGCTTCGGTAGCAAAGGGCAATATCCCGCCATTTATCGCCTACGCCGGCATCGCCCAAATCAATAAATCCATTGACCTTTCCATCCACCAAAAGTACATTGGGCAGGCAAAAGTCTCCGTGGGAAAAGACATTCTCCGTCTCCGGTCGGTTCTCTTCCAGCCACTCAAGCAAGTGCGCCGGACTTTCAAATCCTCCTTCGCCAAAAGTAGTCGGCTCCGCATTATCTACATCTACCAGACCATTCTCTACCCGATACTTTCCTTCCGCCAGCTCCGCGTCCAAATCTCTGATATTGGGACAATCTGAAACATCCACCGCCCAGCACATTTTCAGTGCATCCGCCAGCGCCTTCAAAAGCACCTGCGGATGCTCCAGATAATACTCCGCACAGGCCACTTCCCCCTGCACACGGCTCATCAACAGAAAACTTTTCTCCTCCTGCAACTCAAAAGCCAGAATCTTTGGTGCCGGCAGTTTTCCTTCCAGCCACCGCATGATTCTGACCTGCTTTTCCACGTAATCGGAACGCTTTTCAATTTTTAAAACCATATCCTCAAAAATCAACACCTGATTGCCGGACTTGCCGATTTCATCCACTGTATAAGGCTTGCCCTCAATCAGTTCTCGTATTTTTACAGGTACAATTAATTCCTGCATCCTTATTCCTCCCAAGTACCCCGTTTAAACTTTACGATAATCATTCCGAGAAGTCAGAAACCGTCACCACTTCCACCTTTCCCTGTTCCGCCTCCACCTGCCCGCGATACACATACTCCGTCATACTAAAAACCGTATGTTTCACTACACAAGTAATCAACAGCATAAACAGCACCAGAAAAACAGCGTATTCCGGGCTCATTCTGCTCTTCTTGTTTTTCTCTATTTCCACATCCTCTTTGTATGTTTCATTGCTCATCTGCTTGCGAAACTGCAGTGCTTGAATCAGCCAATACACATCCGCCAAAATCATCAAAACAAACATGGCTATCGCACTATCTTCCATAAAATGCCAGGTGTAATAATACCAAATATTCACTCCCCACATGCAAATCCAAATTCCCGCACAAATCAGCGCAAACACCTTGCTTCTGCGATTACATGGAGTCCGCTCCGTTATTCCATTCTCTCGGGGTAGCTTCTCCAACAGACAATCATAATCCTTTCTTTTGTCCGGTATGGTATAGCCAAACTTTTTCAGTCTCCTCAGATATAAATATCCGGCACACCAGTATACACCAAACGTAACAGTCAAAAGAGGCATGGCAAACACCAAAACTCCAAACACCGGATGCACATGTTCTGCCAATATTCCTGCCATTAAAAATACAAAAAATGACACAACTGTCAACACTCCATGCACTCTAACACTTAGTCTGTCGTATTTAATTAATGAACCGGCTGTTTTTTTACCCATTCCGTTATCCCCTGTCCATTAATCCACATGCAAATACTGATAAATCTCCCTTTTACCTACGCCTCTGTCCTTAGCCACCTGCTTCATGGCAGACTTTTCGTCCATGCCCTGAGCCTCATAGTAGGCCATATGCTCCTCAATGCTCATGTTCTCCCAGGAAGAAATCTCCTCTTGACGCTTTTCCTCCAGGCTCTTGCCCTCCAGCACCAGCACATATTCTCCGCGAGGTTCTTCCGTTTTGTAATATTCCAGCGCCTGTTCCAAAGTAGTAGGCAAAATGGTTTCAAATTTCTTGGTCAACTCTCTGCAAAGGGTGATCTTGCGCTCTCCCAAGGCTTCATAAAGTTCCTCCAAGGTACGCACCAAATGATGAGGCGCCTCATACAAAATCATGGTGCGGCTTTCATTTTGTAATTCCTTCAACACTGCTGCCTTTTCCTTTTTATCCGCCGGCAAAAAGCCCTCGAAACAAAAGCGTCTGGTACTAAGCCCTGATAAAGTCAGCGCTGTAATGCAAGCCGCCGGTCCCGGCAGACTCGTCACCGTAATGCCCTGCTCATGGCACATTTTTACCAGTACTTCACCCGGATCAGAAATAGCCGGTGTACCTGCATCCGTAATTAGGGCGATATTCTGCCCGTTCTGCATCTGCCCGATAAGCTGGTATGCCTTTTCCACCTTATTGTACTCATGATAGCTGGTCATGGGCGTATGTATATCAAAGTGATTGAGCAGCTTGATACTGTTACGGGTATCCTCCGCCGCAATCACATCCACCATATTCAAAGTTTCCACCACTCTCGGGGTCATATCCCCCAGATTACCGATTGGTGTGGCACATAAGAATAATTTTCCTGCCATAAGTTTCTCCTATCTAATCAAAAAACTTTCCCTTATAGAAATTCTCATTCTCCAACTTTTTTGCTGTAATTCTAAACAAAACACATCCGTCAGGGCACATAATCACCTTACTGTACTTACTGTCTCCGCCTACATTTTGCAAGTCTCCCCCGCTTCGGACAGCCTCCATAATCGGATATATCATCATCATTACTTTTGAACATATTCCATATCCCTGTGCATTTACCGGGCAGCCATAGGTACAAGTATACTTGTCTCCGATTTCTTCTCCGTTACGGCAAAATCTCTCCGTTTCCTGATTGCCCTTATTAAAACCAATTACTTCTATTTCCCATTCATACTCTTCGTCATACCACTTTTTCAATGTCTATACCTCCCCCGAAAAATAGATATTATCTACTGTAATTTCCCGTCAACACTTCGTTCTGATATCCTTCTAAATTGGGCAAACTCGTATAGCAACCTGCCACCTTCGCCGCCTCCTCATTGTCATAAGGAATACTTAAAATTTCAAATCCCAGAGGTGATAGTTCCTCAATTCCAAGCTCACCATGTATCACAAGAGCATGCACTCTGGGCACACCCAGACTGTTTCCTACACTTCCGGTATTGATGGCATAGCCCAAGCTACACTCCCGCACATGGGGCATGTGGGTGTCCGCACAAATATATCCCTGATAGGTTCTGTCAAACACCTTGGATTTGAAACCCTCCTTGATGGCGTCCATATCATCATAGGCAAAGTACAAACGATCCGAAGGGCGTCCGTGTACCAGACGGAACCAATATCCACTGATTAATACCTCTTCCTCAAAGGGCAGACTATCCAGCCACTGCACACGTTCCTCTCCCAGCTGTCTCCAGAAAAAGTCCATTCCCTCATAGTCTCTTTTCCTTGCTTGCTGACATATGAAATCGTCCCAGTTCCCCTTTACCCAGTGCTTACAATTCTTCCTCACCCAGTCCACCGCTTGGTCGTTTTCCGGGCCCTTGCCTACCGCATCTCCTAGAAAATAAATATCATCCGGCTGTATTTTCTCTATTTCCTTTTCCAACGCCCGCACTGCCGGCATATTTCCGTGAATATCTGCAAGAAATAAAATTTTGCCCATTGTTTCTCCTCCTTAGGTACTGCCGTCTC
>JAZSII010000227.1:0-9407 GCA_045533725.1 Acetatifactor sp.
GAAATATCTTTCCCCCGGATTTTCCTGCTTCCAGTCTTCCTGTCTTTCTTTATTGCAAGCATCCATTTCCTCTCTGAGTCCTTGTGCCGACAACCTCTTGGCACCCTGTCCCCAGATAATCATCTGCTCCAGTGCATCGGAGGTAGCCACTGTCACATGATACTTTCTGCCGATTTCATGCACGGTTTTCTCAATATATTGGTCCGCCGTCTCCGCTTCTTTAGTATACACCACATAAATATTATGATATTTATCCACACTGCCCGGATTACCCTTCACCTTATAAGCATCAAAAACCACGATTAAAGTATTTTGCAAATACCCCTGATAGTTACTGAGCATATCCATCAGTTTGCTGCGGGCAGATTCCACATTCACTTGCGCAAGTGCCTTCAAATCCTCCCATGCAAAGATAATATTGTAACCGTCCACCAGCAAATACTCTTTTAACTTCTCCTGCTTCCTTGGCTGATATACCACTTCCTTAGCCGGCACGGTATACGTCCTGCTTGCAGGTCTGTTCCATGGATTTTTATCCTTGGCTCGATTACCGTAAGTACGTGCAAATATTTCTTCAATTTCTTCCTGACTGATAAATCTATCGTCATAGGATGCGCGACTTACAATATTTTCGCCATTCTCTTCAATGTCGCCTTCTTCACCAGTCTTTTCAGTCGCCCATTCATTCTCCACATGAGCATACTCAGCTACCTGTTCCCAAGGCACCACAAATCCTGCACCGTGTGCACAAAATACCGAACCCGTAGGATTCTCCAAATCCCTCTCAGAGTCATACCCAATCGCCTCAATGATTTCTTCTTCATTATGGCAAGGGGCATAGCATTTGAAGTTGCAGGTAAGCTTTCCTCTTCCTTTGGTATATGCCAACACCGCCGAAATGTAGCCATTCATATTTACAACAGGAGCACTGCCCTTCAAAAGAGACATCTCTCCCAAAGTTTCCGGGTCCCCAAAATCTCCCTTCATTCTCTGTATATCATTCATGGCGCGCCCAAGACATTCTGTCGGAATCTCCAAAACATAATCATACACCGGCTCAAGCAGTCTGCTCTTACCGCATTTCAATCCGTGCCGGATGGCACGATAGGTTGCCTGTCTGAAATCGCCGCCCTCCGTATGCTTAATATGTGCCCGTCCTGCCAAAAGAGTAATCTTGATATCCGTAATCTCCGAACCGGTCAGTACACCAATATGCTTCTTCTCCTCCAAATGAGTCAGAATCAAACGTTGCCAGTTTTTATCCAGTTTATCTTCACTGCAACAGGTCGCAAACTGCATACCGCTTCCCGGCTCCCCCGGTTCCATTAACAGATGCACCTCAGCATAATGTCGTAACGGCTCAAAATGTCCGATGCCTACTACCGGTTCTGCAAGGGTTTCTTTGTACACAATACTTCCACTGCCGAATTCTACAGACACACCGAAACGCTTCTCAATAATATCTCTCAGAATCTCCACTTGCACTTCACCCATCACCTGGGCATGGATTTCTCCACTCTGTTCCTTCCATACAATGTGCAGCTCCGGAATCTCTTCTTCCAGTTGATAAAGACTGCGAAGCATTTTATGCACGTCACTGCCATCCGGCAAAATAATCCGGTAGTTCAACACCGGTACCAAGATGGGTTCCTCACCTTCTGCGCAGGCTCCTAGCCCTTGTCCGCAAAAAGTATTATCCAACCCTGTTACTGCACATATACCGCCTGCTGATACCTCATCCGCCAGCTTAAACTGGGTTCCCGAATAAATGCGGAGCTGATCCGCTTTTTGCTCTCCAATGAGACTTTTTACTTTTAAAGTACCACCCAAAACCTTTAAGTGAGTGAGTCGATTCCCGTTTATATCTCTGGAAATCTTATATACTCTGGCTGCAAACTCCTCCGGGTATACAGACAAGGTACTGTATTCTGCAATTCCCTCCAAAAAAGCATCCACACCAATCAACTTAAGTGCCGAGCCAAAGAAACAAGGAAAAACCTGTCGCTTCAGAATTGCCTTCTTTATAAGCTGCTTCTCTACTGTGCCTTCCTCCAGATACTGCTCCATAATTTCTTCCGTACACATGGAAAGTACATCAAAAAGTGTTTCCTCTTCTGTGGTGAAATCCACACAATTGTCATCCAGCTTATTCTTTAACTCTGCTAATAAAGCATTCTTATCTGTTCCCACCTGATCCATTTTGTTTACAAACAGAAAAACAGGCACCCTATATCTTTTCAACAGCTTCCAAAGGGTCTGTACATGTCCCTGCACCCCATCTGCTCCACTGATAACCAAAACTGCCGCATCCAGCACCTGCAAGGTCCTTTCCGTCTCTGCCGAAAAATCCACATGTCCCGGAGTATCCAAAAGGGTAACTGCTACCTCTTTTTCTCCTTTTTTCAAAACCACCTCTGCCTGCTTGGAAAAAATGGTAATCCCTCTTGTTTTCTCCAATTCATGGGTGTCCAAAAAGGGATGCCCGTGGTCCACTCGTCCCAACTTACGGATGCCTCCTGTTAAATACATAATACTTTCTGCCAGTGTGGTTTTTCCGGCATCCACATGTGCCAGAATCCCCAACACCAGTTTCTTTGAAACAATACTCATAAGACCAAACTATCCTGTCCGGCTTCTTTCAGACATATGCCTAGAAGCCTAAGTCTTCTCCAACCAAAATCACCTTGATTCTACCCGGATGTCTGGAAAATCTCGTAATCAAAAATTCACAACAAATTGTATCCTTAGACATACAGTTCATGCAGGAACCGGTTTTTCTACAAGGTGTATCCAAATCAAATCGCATGGCATTAATAGGCGCTGCCTCATTTCTTGCACGGGAAATTGCCGCATCCACATCCTTAGCCACCTTATTCATACCAACTACCATAATGACACTTTCCGGTCCATACGCTATCGCTGCCACTCTGTTGGAATTACCATCGATATTTACCAAAATACCGTCTTCTGTTATGGCATTGGAACTGCAAAGAAAATAATCACATGCGAAGATATTTCTTTCCATGTCCTTTTTCTCAATAAGTGTTTTGCACTTATCTCTGTCATATACTACGAACTCGCCTGTATTCAGAACTACTTTCAAACCGATTTCATCAACAGAAGCGGAACCTCCCCAGCCCACACTGCTTCCCTTCGGAATTAGTGAAGCTGCCTTTTGAAGTGCTTCCTGCTTGGTTTCTACGTAATATCCCACCATATTACGAGACTCCAATCCCTTGATTACTTTTTCAGCCAATAGCTGGTTTCTTTTTTTGCGATTCGGATCCATTCGCTTTACCCCCACTCAATATTGTCATTCTTTATTGTGCTAATATTTCTGCAATCTTTTCAATCATTTCATCTTCCTTCAAGCGGAACTTGATTTCCACTCGTCTGGAAGCATTCATATCAATCTCGGTAGAATTGGGTTTGTAAATGGGTGAACTGTAGGAACGGCCATTTACTGTTAACAAAGTCTGCAACCTCTTTATCTGCTCATCATTCAAACCATTCTTTTTGTCCAAACAAAACTCTGCTACCGCCATAGCTCTGTTTGCGGAAAGCTCCACATTACTCTTATAACTGCCGGAAGTATCTGTATGTCCTTCAATGATTATCTCTGCAACATAATCCTTATAAGCATCCTGTAACAAAACATCCAAATAAACCGGAATAATCTCCATCAAGGACTCTTTACTTGCATCCGTCAAAGTTGCCTTTCCATATTCAAAAAGCACATCTGAGGAAAAGGTAATCGATCCTGTTTGTGCATCCACCGACATACTGGAATCATCAAAGGTCCTCTGCAATTCACCGATAATATCCGTTCGGATTCCGATTATATTCTGTAACTCAGTCTTTGTATAAGCGAGCTCTGATTGTGCGTCCGCAATATCCTGATACGCCTGGTCCAAATCCAATTTGGCATTTTCAATTTCCAAATATGCAGCATTTAACTCTTCTTGAGTCATGGCTGCTTCTGCATACGCATCCTGTAACTTCATCAGGGAATTTTCCAATTCCGCTTTTGAATCTTCTATTTCAATCCGATAAGCTTCCAAATCTAATTTTGCAGCATCCAAATCTGCCTGTGTTATTTCAAGTGCTACTGTCTTCTGCCGATATATTGACAATGTAATGGCAATAATCAAAATAAAAATCAATAAAAGTGCTGCCATCATGTCAGAGTAGGACTGCCAATAGCTATGCTCCTCATGGGAAGCGCGTCTTCTTTTCCGACTCATCCGTATACCTCCCTTCTGCTAACTACATGTCTCTCACTTGCGCAAGGGTATACAGCTGACTGCTGATTTCATTATCCAGCGTATCGCAGGTCTCTCCTATTCTTTTTGCCTGCACATCTAATTCTCTCGCCAATGCAGCTTGTCTTTCTATGGTAGCCTCCACACTTTGCTGAAGTGTCACACTGGCATTTATTAACAGCTTTGCGGTTTCTTCCATGCTTCTGAAATTCTCAGCATAAATAGTCTGTGCATCGCACGCCTTTTCCAAATTTCTGCCGAGTCTTGCAAAATCAGTAGCCATGGCATTTTCAATCTGTGAAGTAAAGCTCTGCACAATCTGTTCCACACCCTTGGTTTGCTCCAATGCATTTCCCGTCAAAAGCTCAGAAATGTGACGCAGATAATTAGCCATGTTTGCCTGATATACCAACATGGTTCTGATATTCTCTTCATTTCCGGCAACCACCGGCTCCACGCATTCTCTGTAGCAATCTAAAAACTCCTGCAATTTTTCCTGAGAATCGGCCACAATACAACGATGCACAAAAGCAAATATCAAGGAGAAGAAAATACCGTAAACCGACGTATGGAAGGCCACCTTCATACCACCCAGCAAAGGTCCCACATTATCTGTAATAGTATAAATATCATCACCGTTAAATGCTCCCAAGCCTAATGACAAACCGATAAAAGTACCCAAAATACCCAAGCCTGTCAAAGTGCCTGTAATCGCCGAATTATAATAAAACATTCCTACACGGTTTAAAATATCATCGTTAATATAATCCTCAATATCACAAACATTACTCAACCCTTTTCTGGTCTGAAAACTACGCATTCTTTTCTGATAACGACTATACGCCTCATCCAATATTTCATCGCCAAAAGGATTCTTTTTTTTGCTGAAATCATCCCACAATCTGCGATTGCCTGCATCATATGCCTTATAAATAGAATCTGTCATCAGAACCAGGGAATCCGTACAACGATTCAATCTGATAAAACTTACGGTGGAAATCATAAACAATATACCGATAACTGCCAAAAATCCCACGTTAATAATTAAATTCGTGGAAGAAGTCATATCACCGGTAAATACACCGTTTATGTACAAAATCAGTGCCACCATTGCCAAATACATCACAAACAAAAAAAAGTACAATTTGTTTTTCATAATACTCCTCCTCTTCCGTGTCCTTTATGATTTATCCTTCCGTATTTACATGATTCCCCTTAAAGCTTTCAGCCTGTAAAGCCTTGGTGTTTTTATCATAAGGATTCTTCTCTTTATACTGTATTTTTGTAGCTGTCGTACCACCCGAAACATAGCTTCTGCCACATTCCGGACAAATAGCTGTATGAATACGTACACTTGCCATCAGAACCTTTCCATTGTCCCGTCCTGCCTTTTTGTAGGCATTGGATACATGCTCCTGTTCATGGGCGCGTACTGCTGTCCCTGCCGCCTCTGGCGAAATATGTGCCGGCGACTTAAAACTTACCATTTCATTCGAGCCATCCTGGTACTTTCTCTCTTTGCAGGTCTGACATTCCGTCTTACCGGTGCCCTGTACCTTATCCGCCTCGGTTGCTCTGCCTAATCCCTGTCCTTTTTCAACTCCCTGCACCTGTCCGGGGAGGGACACTCCTGCCGCACCGGCTATGCCCTGCATAGGTTGCTCATATGGGTATCCTGTTACTTCACCGACTCTCATAGACCTGCTCCTTTCTGCATTCGTACCGCTTACTTTCCTTCTACTATATTATACTATTATTTCAAAGTCTCATCAATGCTTTTTACTACATCATCATAATATTGATACAATTTTTGTACACCGTTTTCCAATATGTAATAGTGTCGAATATATGGTACCAATAACACAAGCAGCATAACCGTCAACAACAATAATCCTATCTGTGTAGTTGCTACAAATCCCAACACCGACATAAAGGTAAGAATTGCAAATGTCACGGTTACAATCAGATGAATCAACCTCTCATGCTGAAAAAAACGAATTTGTACCAGCATCTCCCCACGGGCCTTTTCTGCTTGTTCCGACGAAAGCCCCTCTATACTGAACTGTTCCATTTTGGCCAAATACTCTTTTAATCTCTTTTCCATTTACTACTCCTCTATCATTTCCTTGGACAACACCCAATCTCCAAATACTTCCTCACTCCACCGCTGCAAATCACTCAATACCAGCGTTACCCCGCCATATTGCTTAATCCCATGCTTTGCCGCCTGCTCCTCCGTATACTCTTCCAACAGGTAAACACTTTCCATACGTACCGGCATAGCATTATAATGACACACCATGGGCAATACACCTGTTTTTTCCGGTACCAGAACTACTCCGGTTTCGGTCACTCGAAAAGTCACCCAAGCCATAGCTTCCAACATGCAAAGTGTCTGCTTCTGCGTAGATACGTAATTCCCCAATGAGTAAAAACACAGTGCCTTGTTCCCGTTTTCTGCCTCAATCCACTCTACAGGTTGTACAACATGAGGATGGGTTCCGATAATCAAATCAGCCCCTGCTTCAACCATCTGCATAGCAAATTTTTCCTGATATTTGGATGGTGTTGTAGTATACTCCGTTCCCCAATGAGGACACACCACCACCACATCAGCCATTAGCTCCGCTCTGTCAATATCCGCCAACACATCCTCATTCAAGGTAGTAAAGTCCAGCATGCGGCTACTCGTATTATAGGCACACAGAATGTCCATTCTTCCTTCATATTCTTTCGGAAAAGAACCCATGTTAGGTCCATAGGTATAATTTAATATGGCAAAAGATACTCCGTCGATTTCCAAAATAGGAATATCAAACTCCCCTTCTTCAGGATAAATTCCGACCGTCAAAATCTCCGGATAAGTTTCCCAGAATGCCACACAATTATCAATTCCGCTAACGCCTTTGTCTGCAGTATGATTGGAAGAATGCAATACTACGTTAAATCCCGCATCGGCGATGGCATCACCTACTTCAGTAGGTGAATTAAAGTGAGGATATCCCGAAAAACCTTTCTCATTGCCACCCAAAATAGTTTCCTGATTAATCATCTTCACTTCAGCAGCATCCAAGTATTCCGTAATTCCGTCAAAAAGGAAATCATAATTATAGGTACCGTCTGCCTGCTTTCCGGTACTAACAATACCCATATGCATCAAATTATCGCCTACCATCATCAAATTGACTTCATACTCCGGAAACGGAGTCGGTGTAGGAACAGGCGTAGCCGTGGGTTCCGGGGTAGGTTCCGGGGTGGGTTCTATGGTTGCAACAGGTACAAAGGTTTGCAGTCCTCCGTCTACCGCTTGCGCCTCCTTGTCATTACCACATCCGGTCAACAAAAAAATATGTATCAATAAATATGCAAATAACACTCTTTTAGTTCTTATCATTTTCAATATTTCCCTTTCCCTATTCTATCTCCACTTTACCACATAAATAATCCGCAGGCAATTCCTTACCTGCGGATTTCCATTATAATGCATCGTCCAGCAAATTCTGATAAAACATAGCGTAATCCTTACGTCCCTCTTTAATAAACTGAATCGCAAAGGAAGGATGTGCATTTAAGATTCCGGTTAACAGATATGCAATATCATATCCCCACATCACTCCGCCTTCCTTCAGCTTAACCATTTGCTTTTCCACAAAATTCATAACTGCCATCTTGTTATACTTGGGATTTCTCAGAAAACTGAGCAACAGCTCCATATAACAGTTACCGGCACCTCTTCCCATACCACTCATGGTTGCATCCAAAAAGCTGGCACCTCTGGAAAGAGATTCGATAGTATTGGCAAATGCAAGTTGCTGATTGTTATGAGCATGGATTCCTACAATTTTATTATATTTCCTTGCCACATTCACGTATTTTTCCGTCAAACGCTCAATCTGCTCCGGATAAAAAGAACCAAAACTGTCTACCAGATAAATAACATCCACATTACTTTGTGCCAAAAGTTCCAGCCCTGCATCCAATTCCGCTTCATGCACCTTGGAAACTGCCATAATATTTACCGAAGTCTCATATCCCTTCTCATGTGCATCTTCAATCATTTCAATTGCCGCCGGAATGGTATTGATATATGTTGCTACACGAATCATATCAATGACACTTTCTGACTTTGGCAAAATATCTTTTTTGAAATCAGTACGTCCCACATCCGCCATTACCGCAAGCTTCATATCTGTTTTGTTGTCGCCTACAATGGCACGAATATCTGCCTCATCACAGAATTTCCACTTTCCAAATTTATTAACATCAAAAATTTCCTTAGAAGCCTTATATCCAAACTCCATATAGTCTACACCGGCCTTTATATTTGCCAAGTATAAATCTTTAACAAACTCATCCGAAAACTCAAAATTATTAACTAATCCACCATCACGCATGGTGCAATCCAACACTCTGACATCCTCACGCACAGAGAGTAAAGAACCATATCTTTCAGCCATACTATTAAACCCTCTTTCCTTTGAATTACCTATCATTACTCTCATTTTATCTCTTTTGCGCTGATAGGTCAATTCTTTTTTCGCTTTAAACCGTTACACTTTAAAGCACTAAATCGAATAATATAAAAATATCCCTTTTTTCATGATTTGTCAACCATTTTTTTAAAAAAGAGGACATTTCTAAACCATTCGGATTAAAATGTCCTCTTTGTATCATTATTATGAACTTTTACAGATGCAAAACACGTTCTTTAATCTCCTGGGTTCTTCCCTGATTCCAAAACTGGGTTCCGATATAACCACAGGTTCTTCTTGCTACGTTTAAGGTATTCTGGTCCCGGTTCTTACAGTTAGGACATTCCCAAACCAGCTTACCGTCTTCTTCCACAATCTGGATTTCTCCATCATATCCGCAAACCTGACAATAATCACTCTTGGTATTTAATTCTGCGTACATAATATTATCATAGATGAACTGAATCACGCTGATAACTGCCGGAATATTATCCTGCATATTGGGCACTTCTACGTAGCTGATGGCACCACCGGTAGAAAGTGACTGGAATTCAGATTCAAATTTCAGTTTCGTAAACGCATCAATGGGCTCGGTTACATTTACATGATAACTGTTGGTAATGTATCCCTTATCGGTTACGCCTTCAATAATACCAAAACGTTGCTGTAAACA